>NZ_JAXOFT010000028.1:0-26535 GCF_036409385.1 Thermomonas sp. LB-4
AACACCGCCATGATATGCCGCCCCTCAGGGCATCACCAACTTTCGCGCGTTACTCACGCAGGCTGGCCGATTGCCGAACCCAGGCGTAGTAGCCGCTCCGGTGCACGCCGAGCATCCGGCACATCGCGACCAGTCGGAACTCGCCGATGTGCGCGCGCATGAACGCGTACTTCGCCCTTACCCCCTGGCAAAGTACGCGGCGGCTTTTTTTAGAATGTCGCGCTCCTCGGTCACGCGCCGCAGCTCGGCCTTGAGGCGGCGCACTTCAGCCGAGTCAGTCCCCGTCGGCGCGGAACCTGCGGCCGGCTTGCCGGCCTTCTTCGCTTTCTGCACCCAGTCGTACAGCGTGTGCTTGGGGATCCCGATGCGCGCGGCCACATCCACAACCGTGAAGCCGCGCTCAAGCACCTGCTTCACCGCCTCGGCCCTGAACTCATCCGTGTATCGCTTGCTGCTCATGAACACCTCTGCTGTAGCCATGAATTATGGCCTGCGGGTGTCTACGAAAGGCTGGGCGGTCCATATTTGGATTCTCTAAGGGGCTGTCAGCGGCGTCTCGGAATGTGCTCGATAGGCAGTACTTGGCGAGTTTGCGTCCTCTCGTAACGCGTTCCTACTTCCGCCGAATCGGTGCGGACTTCGAGTATCGCCTGCTCACCATGTGCGGGAAGCCAGAGCGCACCGGAATGGAAGCGGATCAAGAGCCGATTGGATAGCATGGCTGAGTTTCTACTCGCCAGTTTAGGTGGCTGCGCCAGACAAATAACCGTGTCAGGCAGATGAAAAGCCAGGAAGTTCGCGTTGTCCACTTCAAGACTTCGTTGGCAAAGAGTAGGGTGCTTAGATATGCAAGAGCCCCAATGCCAGCATCACGCAGCTCGCACACGAACAAGTCGTGCTCGGGTCAATGGCGGTTGGGGATGCCGTACGGCAACTTCTAATGCTGTGGTGTCTTGTGGAGGTATGGACAAATCCATGCCGCTGGATAAGCGATTCTGTGGCTGGACCATGGACACTCGTGTTTCTTGGTCAAAGCGCCAAAAATTGCGGGAAATTTGGAATGTCCATGGGGGTGCATGTAACCTGCGCCAGGGCGGCAGCGACGTGCGCGCCAACACCACCCGCGCGATGCCGCTCGGCGCCGACGGCGAATACGCGCTGACCGGGCACAAATGGTTCTTCTCCGCGCCGATGTCGGACGCCTTCCTGGTGCTGGCGCAGGCGCCCGGCGGCCTGAGCTGCTTCCTGCTGCCGCGCTGGCGCCCGGACGGGACGAAGAATGCGCTGCGGCTGATGCGCCTGAAGGACAAGCTGGGCGACTGGTCGAACGCGTCCAGCGAGGTGGAGTTCGACGACGCGTGGGCGCATCGCATCGGCGACGAAGGCCGCGGCGTCGCCACCATCCTCGAGATGGTGATGCTGACCCGGCTGGACTGCATGCTGGGCTCCGCGGGGCTGATGCGGATGGCGCTGCGGCAGGCGCTGCACCATGCGCGCCATCGCCATGCCTTCGGCAGACGGTTGATCGACCAGCCGCTGATGCGCAACGTGCTGGCCGACCTGGTGCTGGAGTCGGAGGCCGCCACCGCGCTGGCGCTGCGCGTGGCCGGCGCGGTGGATCGCGCGCCGCACGACCCGCACGAAGCCGCGCTGGCGCGGATCACCACCGCCATCGGCAAGTACTGGATCTGCAAGCGCGCGCCGGTCTTCGCCAACGAGGCGCAGGAATGCCTGAGCGGCCTCGGCTACATCGAGGAGACGCTGCTGCCGCGGCTGGTGCGGCAGGCGCCGCTGAATTCGATCTGGGAAGGGTGCGGCAACATCCAGTGCCTGGACGTGCTGCGTGCGCTGGTGCGCGACCCCGACACCGGCGCCGCGTTGCGCAGCGAATGGCAGGCGGCGGCGGGCCTCGACGTGCATTTCGATGCGGCGCTGGAAGCCGGCCTCGCCCTGCTGGATGCAGGCTGCGACGAAACCGGCGCACGCGGCTTCGTTGAACGGCTGGCGCTGCTGCTGCAGGGCGCCACCCTGCTGCGCGCCAATCACCCGCTGGCGCAGGCCTGGTGCGCCAGCCGGTTGGGCGCGCCGCACGCGGCGACATTCGGCACCCTGCGCGAGGCCGCGCATATCGACGCCGCGCTGGCCCGCTGCGAGGCCTGACGCCGCCGGCTCAGCCGGCCTGCATCGTCCCGCTGTCCAGCCAGCGCTGGTGCCAGGACAGCGCCTCGGGCAGCAGGTGCGGCGTGTGCTTGCCGAAGCTGTCGCGGCAGGCGCGGTCGAAATAGTCCTGCAGCGCGTCGCGGTAATCCGGGTGCGCGCAATGGGCAATCACTTCGCGCGCGCGCTGCTTGGGCGAGAGCCCGCGCAGATCGGCCAGACCCTGCTCGGTGACGATCACCGCCACGTCGTGCTCGGTGTGGTCGACGTGGCTGACCATCGGCACGATCGAGGAGATCGTGCCGTTCTTGGCGGTGGAGGCGCTGAGGAAGATCGACAGGAAGCCGTTGCGGGCGAAATCGCCGGAGCCACCGATCCCGTTCATGATGCTGCTGCCCATCACGTGGGTGGAATTGATGTTGCCGTACAGGTCGGTCTCGATCATCCCGTTCATGCCGATGCAGCCCAGCCGCCGCACCATCTCCGGATGGTTGGAGATTTCCTGCGTGCGCATCACGATGCGGCTGCGGTAGAAGTCGAGGTGGCGGCGGAACTCCTCGTTCGCCGCAGGGCTGAGCGCGAAGCCGGTGCACGAGGCGTAGCGCAGCACGCCCGATTTCAGCAGGTCCAGCATGCCGTCCTGGATGACCTCGGTGTAGGCCTCGAGGTCGCGCAGGCCGCTGGCGCCAAGGCCAGCCAGCACCGCGTTGGGGATGTTGCCCACGCCCGACTGCAGCGGCAGCAGGTTGGCCGGCAGGCGGCCGCGCGCCACTTCGTGCTGGAGGAATTCGATCAGGTGCCCGGCGATGCGCTGGCTGTCGGCGTCGATAGGGCTGAACGGGCTGTTACGGTCGGGCGCGTCGGTCAGCACCACCGCGGCGATCTTGTCCGGGTCGCAGCGCAGCGTGGTCTGGCCGATGCGCTCGTCGCCGCGGGTCATCGGGATCGGCCGGCGGTGCGGCGGCAGCGCGGTGCCGTAGTAGATGTCGTGCATGCCCAGCAGCTCGGGCGCCTGCCACTGGTTGACCTCGATGATCACCCGCTGCGCGAGGTCCAGCCAGGTCTTGTTGTTGCCCACCGACGTGGTGGGCACCAGCGCGCCGTCTTCGAGGATCGCCGCCACTTCCACCACCGCAGTGTCGATCTGGTTGTAGAAGCCGAACCAGACGTGCTGCGCCACGTGCGACAGGTGGATGTCCAGGTAGTCCAGCGCGCCGGCGTTGATGCGCTTGCGCGCGTTGGGGTCGCTCTGGAACGGCATCCGCATCGCCAGCCCGTCCACCTGCGCCAGCGCGCCGTCCAGCTCGGGCGCGGTGGACGCGCCGGTCAGCAGGTTGATGCGGAAGTCCTCGCCGCGCGCATGCGCCGCCTCGATATGCCGGGCCAGCGCCTGCGGCACCGCCTTCGGGTAGCCGGAGCCGGTGAAGCCGCTCATCGCCACGGTTTCGCCCGGCCGGATCAGGGCCGCGGCCCGCGAGGCATCGGTCACGCGTTCGCGCAGGGTGGCGTTGTGGATGCGGTTGTCGGGCATGGCGAAAAACAGGGAAACGGGCGTCCATTATCCGCCGTGGCGGCATCGGCGGGGCGGTTGGCTTCAGGCATGCTTGCAGCGCGCTGTGTCCCGCAAATGGCCGCGATTACACTGGTGCCTTTCCCCACGCCAAGGAGAGCCCCATGAGCCAGTGGTTCCTGCACGACCCGTCCGCCAACCGCCGCCTCGGCCCGATGGACGCCGACGCCGCGCGCGCCGAGGCCGCCCGCAACCCCTCGCTGCTGGCGTGGAAGGAAGGCATGGGCGACTGGCTGCCGGTGCGCAACATCGCCGAGCTGTACGACGCTGCCCCCGGCGGCGTGGCCGGCGCGCCGCCGCCGCCGCCGCGCAATGGCGGCAAGGGCCGCAGCGACGAGATCGATTTCAAGATCCACGGCCAGGAAATGCAGTTCGTCGAGATCGAACTGGATCCGGGCGAAAGCGCGATCGCCGAAGCCGGCGCACTGATGTTCAAGGACAGCGCGGTGCAGATGGACACCGTGTTCGGCGACGGCTCGGCCTCCGGCCAGGCCGGCGGCTTCATGGACAAGCTGCTGTCGGCCGGCAAGCGCGTCATCACCGGCGAAAGCCTGTTCACCACGCTGTACACCCACGCCGGCAGCGGCAAGGCCAAGGTCGCGTTCGCCGCGCCATATCCGGGCACGGTGATGGCGATGAAGCTGGACGAGCACGGCGGCCGCATCATCTGCCAGAAGGACAGCTTCCTGGCCGGCGCGCGCGGCGTGCAGGTGGGCGTGCACTTCCAGAAGAAGATCCTCACCGGCCTGTTCGGCGGCGAAGGTTTCATCATGCAGAAACTCGAAGGCGACGGCTGGGTGTTCATCCATGCCGGCGGCTGCGTGGTGGAGCGCGAGCTGGCCGCAGGCGAGCGCATCGACGTCGACACCGGCTGCGTGGTCGGCTTCCATGCCAGCGTCAACATGGACGTGCGCCCGGTCGCCGGCCTGAAGTCGATGTTCTTCGGCGGCGAAGGCGTGTTCCTGGCCACCCTCACCGGCCCCGGCAAGGTGTGGCTGCAGTCGCTGCCGTTCTCGCGCCTGGCCGGCCGCATGCTGGCGGCGGCACCGCAGAACGGCGGCAGCCGTGGCGAGGGCTCGGTACTGGGCGGACTCGGCCGCATCCTCGACGGCGACAATTCCTTCTGACCCTGATCGCGGCCGCCGCGTGCGATAGCGGCGGCCGCGCATTGCGGTTCGTGCAGTCGCCTTCACCACCATGAGCGGTTCATGAGCCTCCACATGGGGCTAACGGAAAGTTCATCGCCTGAAGACAGCGCCGGGTGCAACTTGGCCCGGTCGGCAACAGCCGGCTCCCCCAACGGAAACATCCAAGGAGCGCGACATGACTGTCAAGAAGGATCACAGCATCGGTGAAGGTACGGGCGCGGTTGCGGGCGCGATCACGGGCGCGGCCGTCGGTTCGGCTGCCGGCCCGGTCGGCACCGTGGTCGGTGCTATCGCCGGCGGTGCACTGGGCGCCAAGGGCGGCGGCGCGGTGGCGGAGGCCATCAACCCGACCGAATACTCCCGTCACTTCGAGAGCAACTACAAGAGCGCTCCGTACTACGTGAGCGGTAGCGAATGGCGCGACTACGAGCCGGCCTACAAGTACGGCTACGACACCTACGGCCAGTACCGCGGCCGCAAGTTCGAGGACGTGGAAACCGACCTCGAGCGCAACTGGGAGGCCACCAAGGCGAACTCGCGCCTGGCCTGGTCCGAGGCCAAGGGTGCGGTGCGCGACGGTTGGCACCACATCGAGCGCGCCATGCCGGGCGATGCGGACCGCGACGGCCGCTGAGTCCTGCCACGAGCGATGACAAGGCCGCCTCCGGGCGGCCTTTTTGCTGGACGCGTTAACATGCGCGGCCGTCCACGCCCGATCCTGGAGCCACGATGTCCGACGCCCCCCGCGAGGATTCCCGCCACGACGTCACCCGCCAGCAGGCCGAGGATGCCGTACGCACGCTGCTGCGCTGGGCCGGCGACGACCCGACGCGCGAAGGCCTGCTGGACACGCCGCGACGGGTGGCCAAGGCCTACGAGGACTGGTTCAGCGGCTATGCGCTGGACCCGGACGACTACATGGCCCGCACCTTCGAGGAAGTGGGCGGCTACGACGAGATGATCGTGCTGCGCGACATCGAGTACGAGAGCCACTGCGAGCACCACATGGCGCCGATCATCGGCAAGGTCCATGTCGGCTACCTGCCGGACGGCAAGGTGGTGGGCATCAGCAAGCTGGCGCGGGTGGTGGAAGCCTATGCGCGCCGCTTCCAGGTGCAGGAGAAGATGACCGCGCAGATCGCCGGCTGCATCCAGCGCGCGCTGCAGCCGCGCGGCGTGGGCGTGGTGGTGGTGGGCACGCATGAATGCATGACCACGCGCGGCATCCACAAGCGCGGCGTCAGCATGGTGACGTCGAAGATGCTGGGCAGCTTCCGCGACGATGCGCGCACGCGCGCCGAGTTCCTGCGCTTCATCGAGGTCGGGCCCGGCCGCTGACCCCGGCTTGTTCCGGCTCATTTAACCCGGGTAATATTCACCCTTACTCGCCCGGGAATCCGCCGTGGTCACTCCGTCCCTGCGCTGCACCGCCTTCTCGGGCAACTACCGGATCGCCAGCGGCGAGCTGCGCCACGTTGCGCTGAAGGCCAAGCAGGCCTTCGATGCGCATCCCGAGCGACCGGTGCTGGTGTTCGACGATGCCGATGCGCGCGCGCTGGAACTGCCGCTGGAGCTGCCGCCGGCCGACCTGCTGGCCTGGCTGTCGCGCCCGCAGCGACTGGACGGGGATGCGGCGGAGCCGGAACGCCGGCGCCGGCCCGGGCGCCCGAAGCTGGGCGTGGTGCCGCGCGAGGTCACCCTGTTACCGCGCCACTGGGACTGGCTGGCGGCGCAGCCCGGCGGCGCCTCGGTGGCATTGCGCCGGCTGGTGGACGCGGCGCGCAAGGTCTCGGCCGGCGACGACCGTCGCCGCGCCGCGCAGGAGGCCACCTACCGCTTCATGCAGGCGATGGCCGGCAACGAGGCGGGCTTCGAGGACGCGGCGCGCGCGCTGTTCGCGGGCGACGACGGACGCTTCCAGGCCGGCATCGCACGCTGGCCGGACGATGTGCGCGAACACGTGGAATGGCTGGCGACGGACGCCTTCGTCGCCTGACGCTGGGACCGCGCCGCGCCCGGTGCCGGTGCCGGGGGAGCGCCCGGCGCTGGCGACTGACCTGTGGCACGGGCGAGCGCGCCGGGATTGCGGTACCAAGGGCAGCGGATCCCCCCGGAGCACGGCACCATGCGTCTCGCCTTCCTGATGTCCGTCCTGGCGGCCGGCCTTGCCGGCTGCGCCAGCGCCGAATACCGCGACACCGCCGCGGAGGTCGCGCGCGACCCGCGCTGCATCGACAAGCCGTCCACGCCCGGACATGCCGCCGCGCCGTGGTGCACGCCGGAGGCTGGCACCCGCTGGAGCAGCGGCAAGCGGGCGAAAGTGGAACTGGGCGGCGGCGGCGGTTGACCGCGCCACCGCCGCGCGGGCTCAGCCGCAGGTGATCCGCTCGATGATGCCGGCCGCATCCTGCAGCACGTTCACGCGCTCGCCCCGGTACTCCAGGGTCACCGCCTGATCGGGCCTGAGCGCGCGCACCAGCTTGGCGCCGCTGGCCTTGCGCACCGCTTCGATGTTGGCCGCGGTGGCGGGCTCGCCGACGTAGCGCCCGGCAGCATCGGCATTGCAGGCCATCGGCGCCTCCGCGGCGGGCGGCGGCGTGGCGGGCTGGCTGGCGCAGGCGGACAGCAACAGCAGGGGGGACAGCAACGACAGGCGCAGGGACATGGGCAGATTCTGGGAAATGTGACCCGCCCATCATCTGTCGGCATCGATGAATCCCCGGTGCATGCCTTTCGGCAGGGGGGCGCACCCGCCGCGGCCAGTAGCATGCGGGTTTGCCCGTCCTCACGGAGTTGCCATGACCCGCCGCCTGCTGCCCCTCGCCCTTTCCCTCGTGCTTGCCGGTGGCGCGCACGCGCAGGCCACGGTGCCGCAGCCGCAGGACGTGCCGTACGCGCCGGGCACGATCAAGATCGAGGTGGACGCCACCAATCTTTCGCAGCGCATCTTCAGCATCAAGCAGACCATCCCGGTGCATGCCGGCCCGCTGACCCTGCTGTTTCCGCGCTGGGTGCCGGGCGGCCATTCGCCGCGCAACGGGCTGGACGACATCGCCGGCCTGACCTTCAAGGCCAACGGCCGGAAGCTGGACTGGAAGCGCGATACCGTCGAAGTCGGCGCGTTCCACCTGGTGGTGCCGGACGGCGTGAGCGAGATCACCGCCGAGTTCGACATGCTCACCGCCACCGGTCCCGGCCAGGGCCGGGTGGTGATGACGCCGAACATGCTCAACATCCAGTTCATCTCGACCTCGCTGTACCCGGCCGGCCACTACATGCACCGGATCATGGTCGACCCGCGCGTGACCTATCCGGCCGGCTGGACCGCGTTCACCGCCCTGCACGAGGACGGCCGCAGCGGCGACACCGTCGATTACGAGAACGTCCCCTACGACATCTTCGTCGACTCGCCGGTGTACGCCGGCCGCCACGCGAAGAACATCGACCTGACCCCCGCCGGCAAGGCACCAGTGAAGCTGGGCGTGGTTGCCGATGCGCCGAAGTACCTGGAAGCCAAGCCGGAACAGGTGGCCATCCACAAGAAGATGGTCGACCAGGCGCTGAAGCTGTTCGGCGCCCAGCACTACGACCACTACCAGTTCCTGTTCTCGCTGTCCGACCAGATGGGCGGCAACGGGCTGGAGCACCAGCGCAGCAGCGAGAACGGCGTCGGCACCGACTACTTCACCGGCTGGAAGGAGAAGCAGGGCTTCACCGACCTGCTGGCGCACGAGTTCGTGCATTCCTGGAACGGCAAGTACCGCCGCGGCAAGGACCTGTGGGTGCCCAACCTCAACACGCCCATGCAGAACAGCCTGCTGTGGGTGTACGAGGGCCAGACCCAGTACTGGGGCAACGTGCTGGCCGCGCGCAGCGGCATGCGCCCGCTGCCGGCCTCGATCGATGCGCTGGCGCTGGTCGCCGCCGCCTATGCCGACAACCGCCCGGGCCTGTCGTGGCGCGGCATCCAGGACACCACCAACGATCCGATCGTGGTCGGCCGCGCGCCGCGCGCCTACCTCAACTACCAGATGAGCGAGGAGTACTACCGCGGCGGCCAGATGATCTGGCTGGAAGCCGACGCGCTGATCCGCGCCGGCAGCAACGGCAGGAAGTCGCTCGACGATTTCGCCAGGGCGTTCTTCGGCGTCAACGACGGCGAGTGGAAGGTGCAGAACCTCTACACCTTCGAGGACGTGGTGGCCACGCTCAACGGCGTGTATCCGCACGACTGGACGACGTTCCTGCGCGACCGCCTGGACGGCAAGACGGGGCTGACCGGCGGCATCGAGGCCAGCGGCTGGAAGCTGGTCTACAAGGACGAACCCAACGCTTACGCCAAGGGCGCGGGCAGCCGCGGCGGCGCCGATTTCACCTATTCGATCGGACTGTCGATCGGCAGGGACGGCAGCATCGGCGACGTGCGCTGGGACGGCCCCGCGTTCAACGCCGGCCTGGGCAGCGGCACCCAGGTGATCGCGGTCAACGGCATGGCGTACGACAGCGAGGCGCTGGAGGCGGCGATCAAGGCGGCCAAGACCGGCAAGGCGCCGATCGAGTTGCTGGTCAAGGAGTTCGACCGCTACCGCACGGTGAAGATCGACTACCACGGCGGCCTGCGCCATCCGCACCTGGTGCGCATCGAGGGCAAGCCGGACTACCTGACCCCGATCCTCACCGCCCGCAAGTAAACCCGTCCCCCCGGCCAGCAATACGAAGCCCCGCCAATGCGGGGCTTCGTGTTTCCGGCCACCTGACCGGCGCCCGAGGCGTCAGGCCGCCTGCACGATCCGCAGCGGGTTGTCCCACTCATTGAGCAGCCGCGCCAACTGGGCACGCGCCTTGTGCAGGTGCGCTTCCTTGACGTGGCCGAAGCCGCGGATGTGCTCCGGCACGCTGGCGATCTCGGCGGCCAGATCCACGTTGCCGGCGTCGAGCCGGTCCAGCAGTGCGCCGACGGTCTTCTCGTACTCGCCGATCAGCGCGCGCTCGCCGCGGCGCTCGGCGGTGTAGCCGAACACGTCGAGCGGGGTGCCGCGCAGGCGCTTGAACCTGGCCAGCACGCGGAAGGCGGTGAACACCCACGGGCCGTATTCCTTCTTCATCAGCTGGCCCTGCGCGTTCTTTTTCGCCAGCAGCGGCGGGGCAAGGTGGAACTTCAGCTTGTAGTCGCCTTCGAACTGCGCCTCCAGCTGCTTGCGGAAATCGCCGCTGGTGTACAGCCGCGCCACCTCGTATTCGTCCTTGTAGGCCATCAGCTTGAAGAAGTAGCGGGCCACGGCTTCGGACAGGTCGCTGCTGCCCGGTGCCTTCGCGGTTTCGGCGGCGCGCACCTTGGCCACGAAATCGCTGTAGCGGCGCGCGTAGCCGGCGCCCTGGTAGTCGGTGAGGAAAGCGACGCGGCGCGCGATCATTTCGTCCAGCGAACGCGACAACCGCGCGTCGTCCAGCGCCGCGAAGACGCTGCCGGCATCGCCGCTGGCCGGCACGTGGCGCAGCGCGTCCTCGTCGCGCAGGTCGGCGGCCTGCGGCATCAGCCCGGATTCGGCCGCCTCGTTGGCGGTGGCGCCGAGCATCGGCAGCGCGTGCGCGGTAGCCTCGCTGCGGGTGGGCGCGTTGCGCACGATGCCGGCAGCCTCGACCACCGCGGCCAGGTCCACCACTGCAAGGCGGCCCCAGGCGAACGCGGTCTTGTTCATCTCGACGGCGGCGCCGTTGAGTTCGATGGCGCGCATCAGCGCCTCGTACGAAATCGGCACCAGCCCCTGCTGCCAGGCGTAGCCGAGGATGAACAGGTTGGCGGCGATGGCGTCGCCGATCAGTGCGGTCGCGATCTGGGTGGCATCGATCTGCAGCGGCGCCTGCCCGCCCAGCGCGGTGGCGATTGCCTTGACGATGTCGGCGGCGGGGAACTGCATGTCCGGGCGGGTGGTGAAGGTGCCCGGCATCGCCTCGTAGGTGTTGACCACCACCGTGCTGCGCTCGGGGCGGATCTTGGACAGCACCCAGTAGTCGTTGACCACCACCATGTCGCAGCCCAGCACCAGGTCGGCCTCGCCGGCGGCGATGCGCACGGCGTGGATATCGGCGGGGGTTTTCGCGATGCGGATGTGTGTGGTGACGGCGCCGCCCTTCTGCGCCAGCCCGGTCTGGTCGAGCACGGTCGCGCCCTTGCCCTCCAGATGCCCGGCCATGCCCAGCAGCGCACCGATGGTGACGACGCCCGTGCCGCCAACGCCGGTGATCAGGATGTTCCAGGGCTGGGCCAGGTCGGTGCGCGCGGCGGGCGCGGGCAGGTTGGCCAGCAGGCTGGCGGCGTCGACCTTCTTGCCCTTGCGCACCTTGCCGCCGTGCACGGTCACGAAGCTGGGGCAGAAGCCCTCGACGCAGCTGAAGTCCTTGTTGCAGTCGCTCTGGTTGATGGCGCGCTTGCGGCCGTATTCGGTTTCCTTCGGCGTCACCGACACGCAGAAGCTCTTGGCGCCGCAGTCGCCGCAGCCCTCGCAGACCAGCGAATTGACCATCACGCGCTTCTGCGGGTCCACCAGCTTGCCGCGCTTGCGGCGGCGGCGCTTCTCGGTGGCGCAAGTCTGGTCATAGATCAGGATGGAAGTGCCCTTCACCTCGCGCAGCATCTTCTGCACCGCGTCCAGGTCGCGGCGGTCGTGGAAACTCACGCCGGCCGGGAAGATCGACGGGTCGGTCCACTTGTCGATATCGTCGCTGACAAGCGCGATGGTCTGCACGCCCTCGGCGCGCATCTGGTGGGCGATCTGCGGCACGGTCAGGGTGCCGTCCACCGGCTGGCCACCGGTCATCGCCACCGCGTCGTTGTAGAGGACCTTGTAGGTGATGTTGACGCCGGCCGCGATGGCCTGGCGGATCGCCAGCGAGCCGCTGTGGAAGTAGGTGCCGTCGCC
Organism: Thermomonas sp. LB-4; assembly: GCF_036409385.1. Classification (NCBI taxonomy): domain Bacteria; kingdom Pseudomonadati; phylum Pseudomonadota; class Gammaproteobacteria; order Lysobacterales; family Lysobacteraceae; genus Thermomonas; species Thermomonas sp. LB-4. The sequence goes on from NZ_JAXOFT010000028.1 coordinate 11,796, forward strand.
GAGGTTCTGGAAGATGTGCGCGGTGTCGGTGAACGGCGCCTGCCCCGCCCAGGTCACGCCTTCGCCGCCCATGTGGGTGAAGGTGTCGGTGCTGCGGTCCATCCACGTCACCATGTAGTGGCAGCCGATGCCGCCCTGCGCGCGCGAACCTTCCGGCACCTTGGTGGACGTGTTGTGCGGGCAGCCGCTGCAGTAGTGCGGCACGCGCGGGAAGTTGGCGCGCGGCAGCGCCAGCTCGCCCTCCTTCTGCGCCATCCACGCCAGCACCGCGTCGATCTTTTCGCTGCGGTGGAAGCGCTGCAGGCGGCGGCCGATCACGCCGGCGATCGTGGCCGGGGTGAGCTCGCCCGTGGACGGCAGGATCCAGTTGCCGGCCTCGTCGTACTTGCCGACGATGGACGGGCGCGCGCCCCAGGCATCCGGCCAGTTGTAGAACTGTTCCTTCAACTGGCGCTCGATGAAGGCCTTCTTCTCCTCCACCACCAGGATGTCTTCCAGCCCGCGCGCGAAGCGTTCGATCCCGACCGGCTCCAGCGGCCAGGTCATCGCCACCTTGTACACGCGGATGCCGAGATCGGCGCAGGCGGCCTCATCGAGGCCCAGGTATTCCAGCGCCTGCAGCACGTCGAGGTAGGACTTGCCGGTGGTGACGATGCCGAGGCGCGCCTTCGGCGAATCGATCACCACGCGGTCCAGCCGGTTGGCGCGCGCGAACGCCTGCGCCGCCTTCACCGCGTAGCGGTGCAGGCGCATCTCCTGCTCCATCGGCGGGTCCGGCCAGCGGATGCCCAGGCCGCCGACGGGCATTTCGAAATCGTCGTCGCCCGGCAGCACGATTTGCAACGCATGCGGATCGACATCGACCGAGGCGGAGGATTCCACCGTCTCGGCGATCGTCTTGAAGCCCACCCAGCGCCCGGTGTAGCGGCTCATCGCCCAGCCCAGCACGCCCATGTCGAGGATGTCCTGCACCCCGGCCGGGTTGAGCACCGGCATCATCGCGCTGACGAACTCGTCCTCGCTGCCGTGGGGCAGGGTGGAGCTGCGGCAGGCGTGGTCGTCCGCGGCCAGCGCCAGCACGCCGCCGTGGGCGGAGGTGCCGGCGGCGTTGGCGTGCTTGAACACGTCGCCGCAGCGGTCCACGCCCGGGCCCTTGCCGTACCACATGGCGAACACGCCGTCGTGCTTCGCGCCCGGGAACAGGCCCGGCTGCTGGGTGCCCCAGACCATGGTGGCGCCAAGGTCCTCGTTGAGGCCGGGGGTGAACTTCACCGACGCGCCTTCCAAGTACTTCTTGGCCCGCCACAGCTCGAGGTCGAAGCCGCCCAGCGGGCTGCCGCGATAGCCGGAAACGAAGCCGGCGGTGTTCAGCCCGGCGCGCTCGTCGCGCAGCTTCTGCACCAGCGGCAGCCGCACCAGCGCCTGCACGCCCGACAGGTAGATCCGGCCCTGGGTGCGGCGGTATTTGTCCTCCAGCGTGTAATCGGTGTCCAGCACGTCGTGGGTCAGCAGCGACTTGGCGGATTCGGGCGAGGACAGTTCGGCGGTGCTGGTCATGGCGGACTCCGGAAACGACAGAACGCCGCAGCTTGGGCGGCGTTCGAGCAAAGACTCGGTATTTTAGCAGCCCAGCCACCTTGTCCCGGACGAGAGGCGGAGGCGACCCTCCATCGCTTCTCGCGCCGCATGTCAGCGATGGCGTCGCCGGAGTCCTGTTGTGCCCGCATCCAGTGATCCGGGCAACCATGCTCAAATAATATTGATTCCTATTTGCGACAAGACTAGAGTGGATGTGCTCCCTTCCGGCTGTCCGCGCCATGGTTCCCGCTTTCCTCCGTCGCCTGCTTCTGACCACCCTGCTGGTCGCCGCCGGGCTGTCCCCGGTTGCCGCGCAGGACGGCGGCGACGTGCGCCAGGCCTGGCAGCTGCTGGACTACATCGCGGTGGACTACAGCGGCGCGGTGGCCGATGGCAAGGTGGTCAACGATGGCGAATATGCGGAGATGCGCGAGTTCTCCGCCACAGCGCGCGAACGCATCGGCGCGCTGCCGGACATCCCGCAGCGCGCGGCGCTGCTGGCACAGGCCGATGCGCTGATCGCATTGGTGCGGCGCCGGGCCGATGCGGTCCAGGTCGCGCAGGCTGCGCATGCGCTGGCTGATGGCCTGCTGGCGGCCTATGGCGACGGCAGCGCGGCGATGCCGACGCCGGATGTGGCCGGCGCCGCCAGTTTGTATGCCGCGCAATGCGCCGGCTGCCACGGTGCCACCGGTCGCGGCGACGGCCCGGCGGCCGCGGGCATGGTGCCGGCGCCGATCGCTTTCACCGACCTCACGCGCGCGACCCAGCGCAGCCCGCTGGCGCTGTATGAGGCGATCAGCCGCGGCGTGGCCGGCACCGCCATGCCGGCGTATACGCAGCTGGACGAGACGCAGCGCTGGGCGCTGGCCTTCCACGTCGGCGGCATGGCCTTCGACGACGACGCCCGCCGCGAGGGCGAAGCACTGTGGACACAGGACGATGGCCGGCTGCACGCCGCGCTGCCCTCCCTGCAGGCGCTGGTGCGCAGCAGCCCGGCGCAGCTTGCGCAGGTGCTGGACGCCCGCCAGGCCGCCGCCATCACCGCCTTCCTGCGCGCGCAGCCGCAGGCGCTGCAGCACGCAGGCGACGCCAAGCCGGCGACGCTGGCGCTGGCGCGCAGCCAGCTGCAGGCCACGCTGCGCGCGTATGCCGAGGGTGATCGCAAGCGGGCGGCGGCGCTGGCGCTGTCGGCTTACCTTGATGGGGTGGAGCCGGTGGAGCCGCTGCTGGCCGCGCGCGACACCCCGCTGCTGCGCGGGATCGAAGTCGCCATGGGCAAGCTGCGCTCGGACATCGCTGCGGGCGCCGGCATCGATGCGATCCGCCAGGATGCGGCGCAGGCGTCGCTGCTGTTCGACCGCGCCGACCGGGTGCTGGAGCAGGGACGCGGCGACGTCACTGCCGCCTTCCTCGGCAGCTTCGCCATCCTGCTGCGCGAAGGGCTGGAGGCGCTGCTGGTGGTGATCGGCATGATCGCCTTCCTGCGCAAGAGCGGCCGCTCCGAAGCGCTGCCGTGGGTGCACGCCGGCTGGACGCTGGCGCTGGCAGCGGGCGGCATCACCTGGGCGCTCGCGACCTGGCTGGTCGACATCAGCGGGGCCAGCCGCGAGCTGACCGAGGGCCTGTCGTCGCTGTTCGCGGCGCTGGTGCTGCTGGGCGTGGGCATCTGGATGCACCAGAAGAGCCTGGCCGGGCGCTGGCAGCACTACCTGCGCGAGCGGGTGTCGGCCGCGCTGGGGCGGCGCTCGATGGTGTTCCTGTTCGTGCTGGCGTTCGTGGCGGTATACCGCGAGGTGTTCGAGACCATCCTGTTCTATGCCGCGATGTGGGCGCCCGAAACCGCGCGCGCGATCCTGGCCGGCATGGCCGCCGGCGTGGCGCTGCTGGCGCTGGTGGCCTGGGCGCTGCTGCGGCTGGGCATGCGGTTGCCGATCGGCAAGTTCTTCGCCTGGAGCTCGGCGCTGATCGCGGTGCTGGCGGTGGTGCTGGCCGGCAAGGGCGTGGCCGCGCTGCAGGAAGCCGGCTGGATCGGGCTGGGCGCGGTGGCCGCGCCGCGCGTGGACTGGCTGGGCGTGTTCCCGACCTGGCAGACGCTGCTGGCGCAGCTGCTGGTATTGCTGGTGGCCGCCGTGGGCTTCTGGATCAACCGGCGCGGCGAACGCCCTGCCCACGCGGCGTAGCGTTCACTCGCGGCCGCCGATCCAGCTGCGGCGCACGTTCACTTCAGCATCCAGCAGCACCAGATCGGCGCGATAGCCGGGCGCGATCCGCCCCCGTTCGCCGTCCAGGCCAAGGAACTCCGCCGGGTACTGCGCCGCCATCCGGCAGGCTTCGTCCAGCGGCAGACCGAGCAGGCGCACGCTGTTGCGGACGGCGCTGGCCATGTCCAGCGCGGAGCCGGCCAGCGCGCCGGCGGCATTGCGCACCACGCCGTCCACGGCGGTGATGGTTTCGCCGTAGAGGTCGAAGCTGGGCGTGGCGCCACCGACCATCGGCATCGCGTCGGTCACCAGCAGCACCTTTCCGCGCGACTTGGCTTTCAACGCCACCTTCAGGCTGGCGGGATGCACGTGCACGCCGTCGACGATCACCCCGCACCAGCTGCCGGCATCCTCCAGCGCCGCACCCACCATGCCCGGTTCCCGGCCCTGCAGCGGGCTCATCGCGTTGTAGAGATGGGTGAAACCGGTGATGCCCGCGTCCAGCCCGGCGCGGGCTTCCTCATGGCTGGCGGCGCTGTGGCCGGCGCAGACGATCGCGCCGCGCTCGACCAGCGCGCGGATGCTGGCCAGCGGCAAACGCTCCGGAGCGAGGGTGATGAGGGTGATGCCGTTGTCCAGCGAGGTCGCCATCGCGATCTCATCGGCATCCGGCACGCGGAACTTGCCGGCGTCGTGGGTGCCCCTGCGCGCGGGCGCGAGGTACGGCCCCTCCAGATGCAGGCCGAGCACGCCGGGCACGCCCTGCGCGATGGCATCGCGCGTCGCGGCGATCGCGCGGCGCATCACCTCGGCGTCGTCGCTGATCAGGGTGGGCAGGAAACCGGTGGTGCCGAAGCCGCGATGCGCGCGGCCGATGGCGGCGATGCCTTCGACGCTGGTGTCGTTGTTGAACAGCACGCCGCCGCCGCCGTTGACCTGCACGTCGATGAAGCCGGGCACCAGCCAGCCGCCCTGCAGGTCGATGCGTTCGCCGCCCGATGGCGGCTCGCCGTGCAGCAGCGCCACGATGTGGCCGTCCTCGACCACCGCGCAGGCATCGCGCTCGAAGCCGCGCGCGGTGAGGACCTGGCCGTTGTGGAAGATGCGGGTGGTCATGCGCAGCGCCCGCACGCGCCTCAGCCGAAGCGCCGCAGTCCCGCCGCCAGCGACTCGCCCATCATGCGCAGGAACAGCGTGCCCATGCCGGGGAAGAAGCGGTTGGCGTCACGGCTGCCCACCGCCACCAGGCCCACGCCCGGCAGCGCCAGCAGCGCGGAGCTCTGCACTTCGTCGGCGCGCACGCCGTACAGCAGCGCGTTCTTGTCGGGGTGCAGGCGACCACAGACCGGCTCGCCGGCGGCGAGGATGTCGCGGAAGCCTTCCACGCGCGGATGATCCTCGGCGATGTGCTGGAACCAGTCCGCATCCTCCAGCCCGTCGATGGCGCGGAAGCCGATGATGCGCACCAGGTCGCCGTGGAAGTCCTCGGCCAGCGCCGCCGCCATCGCGCGCAGGGTGCTGGCCGCGCTGTCCTGCTTCAGCAGCGCCAGGGTGAGCTGGTGGGTACGCACCGCCAGCCGCTCGTTCTCCTGCGCGTTGGCGAACAGCTCGTGCAGGCGCTTGGTCAATTCGCGGTTCTTCTCGCGCAGGATATCCAGCTGGTAGCTGGCCAGCGAGGCGGTGGGGCCGTTGTCGCGCGGCACCACCAGGGTCAGCGCCAGGTCCGGGAACTGCTGCAGGAAGGCCGGGTGCCGGCGCAGCCAGGCCGCCACTTCGTGCGCGCCGAGCTTCTCGGTGGCGTCGTTGAAATCCATCGTCACGCGGTGTTCTCCTCAAGCCGGTTTGCGTCGGGCAGGTTGCCTTCGAACACGAAGGTGGCCGGGCCGCCCATGAACAGCGTGTCGGCGGCGGTGTCATGGCGGATGCGCAGGGTGCCGCCGGGCAATGCCACGGCGATGTCGGCATCCTTCGGCACGCGCCCTTGCCGCGCCAGCACCGCGACCGCCGCGCAGGCGCCGCTGCCGCAGGCCAGCGTTTCGCCGACGCCGCGCTCGAACACGCGTAGGCGGAGATGGTCCGGCGCGAGCACTTGCGCGAAACCGACGTTCACTGAAGCGGGGAACATGGCGTGGGCTTGCAGCGCCGGGCCGATGCGGGCGACGTCCGCCGCATCCACGTCGGCGACCTCGATGACCGCGTGCGGGTTGCCCATCGACGCCGCGCCGAAGCGCAGCGTATCGCCGTCGATCTGCAGCGCGTATTCGTCGCGTTCGCCATCGACGCCGGCCAGCGGGATATCGGCCGGGGCGAACCGCGGCGCGCCCATGTCGATGACGAAGCCGCCCTCGCCGTCGTGTTGCACAGGGTGCACGCCGGCTGGGCTTTCGATGGCGAACCCCGCATCCGCGGGCGCAGCGCCATCGCGCACCAGCCAGGCGGCGACGCAGCGCGCGCCGTTGCCGCACTGTCCGGAGGCCGAGCCATCGGCATTCCAGATCCGATAGGCGGCGATGCTGCCGGCATTGCGCGGCGGCTCGATGGTCAGGATCTGGTCGCAGCCGACGCCGAAATGGCGGTCGCCCAGCCGCGCGCAAACTTCTGGCGTGGGCGCGGGCAGGGCGCCGCGCAGGTCGAGCACGACGAAGTCGTTGCCGGCGCCGTGCATCTTGGTGAAACGCATGGCCGGCTCAGCGCTGGCGGACGGGGGTGCCGGCGTCAGCGTTGGCCGCCGGCTCCACTGCGGGCGCGGCCAGGGTTTCGGCCGGGGTTTCCACGGCGGGCGCAGCGGCGGGCTGCTCGGGCAATACCAGCGGGCCCTTGTTGCCGCAGGCGGCCAGCAGGCAGGAAACGAGCGAAAGCAGGGCGAGGCGCTTGGTCATCCCCGCAGTGTACCCGCGCCTCCGCGTCACTGTCGCGGCTCCGGGCGCCGCCACAGCCACACCGACACCAGCGCCATCACGCCGATGCCGATCGCAGCCATCCACCAGCGCGGCGTGAAAATCGCCATCGACACCGAGGACACGCACATCATCCCGATCGCGAAGCGCTTGGCCTGCCGCGACACGGTGCCGTTCTGTTCCCAGTCGAGGATGGCGCTGCCGAACTTCGGGTGCGAGACCAGCCAGCCGCGCAGGCGGTCGGAACCGCGGGTGGCGGCGAACGCCGACAGCAGCACGAACGGCACCGTCGGCATCACCGGCAGGAACGCACCGATGATGCCCAGCGCCAGGCTGGTCCAGGCCAGCGCGGCCCACAGCCAACGGGTCATGGGCTTATCGCCTTTGCTGCTGCAGCGCGCACCGCAGGGGCGCGATCGAGCCGTACGGATTCATGCGGAAAACATCGCGCCTGGCTGGGCGCTCCTGGGAGGGGGTGAGCGGAGGTTATTCGACACCCAGCCGTTCCAGCATGAAGGCGTACATCTCCGCCTGCTCGCGGTAGCGGCGGAAGCGGCCGGACTTGCCGCCGTGGCCGGCCTCCATGTTGGTGCGGAACACCACCGGTTCGGCCGAGGTGTTGAGGTCGCGCAGCCGCGCCACGTACTTGGCCGGCTCCCAGTACTGCACCTGCGAATCCCACAGACCGGTGCCGACGAACATCGCCGGGTAGGCCTTGGCCTCCAGGTTGTCGTAGGGCGAGTAGGTCACGATGTAGTCGTAGAACGGCTTCTGTTCCGGGTTGCCCCACTCGTCGTATTCGTTGGTGGTCAGCGGGATGGTCGGGTCCAGCATGGTGGTGACCACGTCCACGAACGGCACCTGCGACAGGATCACGCGGTATTTGTCCGGCGCCATGTTGGCGATCGCGCCCATCAGCAGGCCGCCGGCGCTGCCGCCGTGCGCGGCCACGCGGTTCGGCGCGGCATAGCCTTGCTTCACCAGGAAATCGGTGACGTCGATGAAGTCGGTGAAGCTGTTCTTCTTCTTCAGCAGCTTGCCGTCTTCGTACCACTTGCGGCCCATCTCCTGGCCGCCGCGGATGTGGGCGATGGCATAGGCCATGCCGCGGTCCAGCAGGCTGACCGTGGTGACCGAGAAGCCCGGATCCATCGACATGCCGTAACTGCCGTAGGCGTACTGCAGCAGCGCGGCCTTGCCGTTCTTCTCGAAGCCCTTTTTGTAGACGATGGACACCGGCACCTTGGTGCCGTCGCGGGCGGTGGCCCACAGCCGCTCGGTGACGTAATTGGCGGGGTCATAGCCGCCCAGCACCGGTTGGCGCTTGAGCAGGCGGCGCTCGCCGGTATTCACGTTCAGCTCGTACACGGTGGCCGGCGTGGTCATCGAGGTGTAGCTGTAGCGCACCCAGTCGGTGTCCGGCTCGCTGTTGACGTCCAGGCCCATCGAATAGGCGGATTCGTCGGCTTGGATGTATTCCTCCCCGTCCGCCTTCAGCAGGCGCACGCGCTCCAGGCCGCCGCTGCGCTCGGCGATGGCGGTGAAACCGTCGAACAACTCGAAGCCTTCCACCAGCACGTCGTCGCGGTGCGCGATCCAGTCCCGCCAGTCCTTGCGCGAGGTTGCGCCGTCGGCGGCGGTGACCAGCTTGAAGTTGGTCGCCGGCGTGCCGTCTTGATTCCGGTCGTTGGTGCGGATCACCCAGCGTCCGCCGAAGTGGTCGGCGTCGTATTCCACGTCGCGAGCGCGCGGCGCCAGCACGGTGAACTCGCGCGGGTCGCTGGCCGGCGCGTAGCGCAGTTCGTCGGACACCGTGCTGCTCACCCCGATGACGATGTACTTGTCGTCGCGGGTGCGGTCGATGCCCATGTAGAAGCTGTCGTCCTTCTCCTCGTAGACGACCGGGTCCAGCTTCGGGTCGGTGCCCAGCACGTGCTTCTTCACCCGCACCGTCAGCAGCGTCTCCGGGTCGTTCTCGACGTAGAACAGCGTCTTGTTATCGTCGGCCCACACCAGGTTGGCCGAGACGCCGGCGATGGTTTCCGGATAGGCCTGGCCGGTGACCAGGTTGCGGAAACGGATGGTGTATTGGCGGCGGCCGTTGCTGTCGTCGGCATAGGCCAGCACGGCGTTGTCCGGCGTCACCTCGTAATCGCCGACGCTGTAGTAGTCCTTGCCGGCGGCAAGCTGGTTGACGTCCAGCAGCACTTCCTCGCCGGCGAAATCACCGGCCGCGTTGGCCTGCTGGATGGACAGCGCGTCGATCCCCGGCGCGTCCTTGCGGCGCGCATGCACGGGGTAGTCCTTGCCGGTCTCGAACCGCGAGTAGTACCAGTACCCACGGTCGCGGTAGGGCACGCTGGCATCGTCCTGCTTGATGCGCGCCACGATCTCCTCGTACAGCTTGTCCTGCACCGGCTTGCTCGGCGCCAGCACGGCGTCGGCGTAGGCGTTCTCGGCGTTGAGGTAGCCGAGCATCGCGGCGTCCTTGCGGCTGTCGTCGCGCAGCCAGTAGTACTCGTCCTGGCGCTCGGCGCCGAACGGCGCCTTCACCACGTGCGGCTTCTTGTCCGCATCGGGCGGCGTGGGCGGAGTCTGGGCGGAGGCAAGGCTGCTCATGAGGAAGAGACCGGCGATCAGTGCGTGGGATTTCATGGATGGGGCTCCGCGAAGCGGTTTGCAACGCTTTTTCCCGTCATCCCCGCTCGCGCGGGGATGACGGCCTGGCGATCACTTCGCCAACTGGTTCCACAGGAAGGTGTAGGCCAACGCGTTCATGTGCGCCGCCTGCGCGTTGTTGGCCGCGCCGCCGTGACCGCCTTCGATGTTCTCGTAGTAGCGCACGTCCTTACCGGCCGCTTCCATCAGCGCCATCATCTTGCGGGCATGGCCCGGATGCACGCGGTCGTCCTTGGTCGAGGTGGTGAACAGGGTCGCCGGGTAGGCCTTGCTCGCGTCGAACAGATGGTAGGGCGAGAAAGTCTTGATGAAGTCCCAGTCCGCCGTATCCGGGTTGCCGTATTCGGCCATCCATGAGGCGCCGGCCAGCAGGTGGCTGTAGCGCTTCATGTCCAGTAGCGGCACCTGCACCACGATGGCGCCGAACTTCTCCGGGTACTGGGTCAGCATGTTGCCCATCAGCAGGCCGCCGTTGCTGCCGCCCATCGTGCCGAGATGCTGCGGCGCGGTGATCTTGCGCGCCACCAGGTCGTCGGCGATCGCGGCGAAGTCCTCGTAGGCCTTGTGGCGGTTGGCTTTCAGCGCGGCCTGGTGCCAGCGCGGGCCGTATTCGCCGCCGCCGCGGATATTGGCCAGCGCGTACACGCCGCCCTTCTCCAGCCAGGCCTTGCCGATGCTGCCCGAGTACGACGGCGTCATCGAGACTTCGAAACCGCCGTAGCCGTACAGCAGGGTCGGGGCCTTGCCGTCGAACGCCAGGTCCTTCGGCCGCACCAGGAAGTAGGGCACCTTGGTCCCATCCTTGCTGGTGGCGAAGTGCTGCTCGATCACGTCCTTGGACCCGTCGAAGAACACCGGGTTGGACTTCAGCTCCTCCGGCTGCTTGCCGACCTCGGCGATGGACAGCGTGGTCGGGGTGAGGAAATCGGTGGCGGTCAGCCACACCGCGTTGCTGTCGTCCGCATCCACGGCGCCGACGCCAATGGTGCCGATGGTCGGCGCGCCGACGAAGGCCGTCTTCACCCAGCCATCCTTGCCCGGCGTCAGCACCGACAGCCGGTTCTTCACGTCTTCCATCACGTTGAGGACGAGATGGTCCTTCGTCCATGTGTAACCGGCCAGCGAGGCGTGGTCGTCGGGCTGGAACAGCGGGGTGAACTCGCGCTTGCCGGCCATGAAGTCGTCGAAACGGGTGGCGATCAACGAACCGGGCAGCCAGGTCCGGCCGCCGGCCTCGTACGGCTCGCGCAGCTCCAGCAGCAGCCACTCCTTGTGCACGTTCTTCTGCGCGCTGTTGGGCACGTCGATCTTGGCCAGGCTGCCGTCGGCGTTCCGCAGGTACAGCTCGTCGTTGTAGAACGCCAGCGTGCGGCTGACGAAATCACGTTGCCAGCCGGGGGTGTGGTCGCGCATCGCGGCGATGTACATGTCGCCCGGCTTGCCCTCGTAGACGGTCCTGGCCGCCGACAGCGGGGTGCCGCGCTTCCACTCCTTGACGATGTTGGGGTAACCCGAACTGGTCAGCGTGCCCGGGCCGAAATCGGTGAACACGTAGACCGTGTCCTCGTCGATCCACGCCAAGCCGCCCTTGGCCTCCGGACGGAAGAAGCCGTCCTGCACGAACTGCTTGGTGGTGAGGTCGAACTCGCGGGTCACGTCGGCATCGGAGCCGCCCGGCGACAGCGCGATCAGGCAGCGCTGGTACTTCGGCTTGAGGCAGTCGGCGCCATGCCAGACCCACTTGGCGTTCTCCGCCTTGTTCAGCGCATCCAGGTCGAGCACGGTTTCCCACTTCGGCTCCGGCTTGCGGTACTCGTCCAGCGTGGTGCGGCGCCAGACGCCGCGCTCGTGCTGCTTGTCCTTCCAGAAGTTGTAGTAGTACCCGCCGATCTTCTCGACGCCGGGGATCTTGGCGTCGGAGTCGAGGATCGCGCGGATCTGCGCTTCCAGCGTCTTGAACGCGGGCGTGCTGGCGATCTCCGCCTCGGCCTTGGCATTGCGCGCCCGGACCCAGGCCAGCGCCTTCTCGCCCTGCACGTCTTCCAGCCAGGCGTGCGGATCGGCGTTCGGCGGGGTCTGGGCAGACGCACCACCGGCGATAGCAAGGCCGGCGATCAGGCAGGCACTGGAGAACTGGGACATGGCGGGCTCCGGGGGCGTTCTGGAAAGCCCCGAACGCTAGCACAGCGCCGGCGACCCCAGCATGGCCCGCAAGTCCCCGCGTTCAGGCGCGGCGGGCGATACCGACCGCCGCGGAAACGCCGCGCCCGCGCCGCCTGCGGGCCTGCACGCGCCGACGCCTGGGCAGGCGCAAGGCCAGCTTCGGCAGCGGGAACCTGCGCAGGCTCCACCACGCCGCCAGCGGCATGCCCACCAGCCACAGCGGCAGCCAGCCAAGCAGCGCACTGCTGCCGCGCGCGGCGGGAATCAGCAGCACCGCCAGCGCGCCCAGGATCACCAGTTGGCGCAGCAGGGAATCAAGGTCGCGGTGGGTCATGGCGGCAGCTCCGTTCAAGGTGGCGCCAGCTTGCGGCGGGCACATCTCACGGACTGCGACGGTGGCGCAGCGCGGCGCGTGGCCAAGGTCCCTGCGGGAGCACCCCGCTGGCGCAAACGCTTTACCGGGTGCGCCGCCTCGTCGCGCCGATGCGGCACAACGGCAATGGCGGCGGGCTCAATACCCCGCCGCGTCCAGCGCCTTCTCCGCCTCGCGGCGGCCGATCTCGATCAGCTCGGCGGCGCGCCAGAATTCGTAGAACTGGCAGGCGTCGCGGGGGATGCGGATCAGCAGTTCCGGCGGCTCCAGCGCGAGCTGCACGCGGGCGATGCGCTCCTGCATGGTGTCCAGCGCGCGCGACATCACCTCCATCAGGCCGAAGCGATGGGTGGGTGTGGCCGCCTCCTCGCCGAACCGATCCATCCAGCGCCCCAGCAGGCCCGCTGCGGGTTCATCGGCTTTGGCATCGACCACCCGCACCGGCTCGTCCCGGCGCTGCGGGGTGCTGCCGTGGATGTCCACCGCCACCACCCGATGGGCGCCGGCCAGGCGGGTGGCGGTGATCGGCAGCGGTGCCAGCAGGCCGCCGTCCACCAGCTCCATGCCGCCGATGTTGAGTGGGGTGAAGATGCCGGGGATCGCGAACGAGGCGCGCAGCGCGTCCCACAGGTCGCCGCGGCGCAGCCAGACTTCGCGCTGGCGCAGCAGGTCCACCGCCACCGCGGTGAAGTCGATCGGCAGGTCTTCGATGCGCGGCTCCCCGACCACCTCGCGCAAGGCGCGCACCAGCCGGGTGCCGGTGAACATCGCCGGGCGGCCGAGACCGGGGTCGAGCAGGCGCAGCATCTCGTTGCGGCTGGTGCGCAGCATCCAGTCGCGCAGCTCATCCAGCTTGCCCGCCGCGAACGCGCCGCCGACCAGCGCACCGCAGGAGGTGCCGGCCACCGCCTCGATGTCCAAGCCGCGCGCCAGCAGCACCTCGATCACGCCGATCTGGGCCAGCCCGCGGGCACCGCCGCCGCCCAGCGCCAGCACGATCGACGCCGGCGGCGAAGCAGCGTGCGCGCGTGCGCTCATCAGTCCGCCTGGTAGTTGGACAGCGCCAGCTGCAGATGCGCGCGCAGCTGTTCGCGCAGCGCTTTCGGCTCCACGATCTCGGCGTCGGCGCCGTAGTGCAGCACGTCCATCAGCAGCTCGCGCGGCACCGAATACGGCAGCTTCAGTTCATAGCGGCCGTCGGGCAGGAAGCGGCCCTGCTGCTGCGAATGCCAGTGCTCATCGGCCACCCAGCGCGCGGCCTTGGCACTGAAGCGGATCGTGGCCCAACCCTTGGGCGCGCCGGAAAAGATGCCGTAGCTGCCGGCGAGGTGGGCGTTCAGCTCCTCCTCGGCCACGTCGCGCGCGTTGCCGTCGGCCAGCCGCGCGCCGGCGATGCGGTCGATGGAGAAGCTGCGCAGGCCCTCGCGGTCTTCGTCCCAGGCGTCCAGGTACCAGTTGTCGCGGTAGTGGGTCAGCCGCTGCGGGCTGACCGTGCGGCGGGTTTTCTCATCGGTGGAGCGGGCGCGGTAGTCGAAGGCCAGCCGACGCCGCTCCAACACCGCCGAGGCGACGATGCGGAAGGCATGCTCGTCCATCCGGCGGATCCGGTGCGGGATCACCCGCACCCGCTCGATCGGCCAGCGCTTGCCGCCGGAGTGCGCGTCCAGCAGCTTCTCCACCCGCTGCTGCAGCGGCGCCAGCGCGGCCGACAGCATCCCGCCGCTGCTGCGCGCCAACAGCTGCTGCGCGGCCAGCAGCGCGTGCAGCTCCTCGGAGTTCAGCCACAGGCCGGGCAGCTCGAAGCGTTCGGCCTCGGCCTTGTCGTAGTGGAAGCCGGCCTCGCCGTCGCCGATCACCGGCGCCATCAGCGCATCCCGGAGGAACGCGATGTCGCGGTAGACGGTGGCGCGCGAGCAGCCCAGCTCGTCCTGCAGGTGGGCCACGGTCACCGGGCGGCGCGCGGCCTGCAGGCTGCGGTGCAGGACGATGATGCGTTCATAGCGGTCCATGCGCCGATTATGCGACAGGCGTTCACCGTGGGTGCCTGTGGCCGTGGTTAGAATGCGGCCGAGCCCTCGAGCAAGACGACCATGCTGCCGCTGCTGTGGCTGGCGTTCTCCGCGCCGCCGACCGCCCTCCCTCCTGATCTGCTGCCGGCCCTGCCTCCGGAGGTGGCGGAACGCCTGGTGGCGCCGCCGCGCTGCCTGAAGGCGCGGTGCGTGCATGGCGAGTGGTCGGTGGACGCGATGGCGGCAATCCCCTCGGGCCAGCGCCGCGTCGATGCCGACGACCTGCCCGGCGGCGGCGGCCGCCTGCGCCTGCCCAACGAACGCCGCGACTGGGTCAAGGCGCAGGGCAGCAACGCCCGCGTCGGCATGCAGTACGGGCTGCAGGCGGTGAAAAAGCCGGGTACCAGCGTGCGCGTGTCGGTGGATACCGGCTACCGCCTGCAGGGCTATGCCGACGACGGCACCGCCGGCACCGGGCCGATCCTGCGCGGCCAGGTGGAATGGAACCAGGCGCTGGGCAAGCGCGCGCGGCTGTCGCAGGTCACCCGGGTGGAAACCGGCCAGCACGGCGCCTACCTGCGCAACAGCCTGCTGCTGAACGTGCAGCTGCAACCGACCCTGACCCTGAGCTCCGGCGTGGAAATGCGCCGCGACAGCGACCTGGCCGGTCGCAACCAGACCGACGCGACGCTGAAGCTGAAGTACGCGTTCTAGGCGCCGTCGCCGAGGGATTCCCGCAGGAGCGCACCGCAGAGGCGCGAACGCTTTTGCCGGATCACGCTAAGAGCATCGCGCCCCTGCGGTGCGCTTGTGTCTTGTCTTTGCCCTAGTGTTGCC
>NZ_JAXOFT010000029.1:0-22419 GCF_036409385.1 Thermomonas sp. LB-4
TCAGCAAGTCTGCCCGGTCGGCCGTGCGCCTCTCCCCTCAGTTGGGAGAAGAACCAAATTCTTGCCGTGCACGTCGGCCATGTAGGCGTCCAGCGCGGGATCGTCGGCGATCAGCAAGGGCTGGTGCGAATGGGGTGATTGCATGGCGGGCTCCGGCGGCGGTCGGGACCATTCTCGCCGGGCGGCGGCCGGCGGGCATGATCGGGATCAATCCATGGTGCGATAATCCCCGCCATGGATACAGCCCAGGACAAAGCCGGCACCACCCACTTCGGTTTCCGCGACGTGCCGGTGGCCCAGAAGCAGAAGCTGGTGGCCGAGGTGTTCACCTCGGTGGCCGCCAAATACGACCTGATGAACGATGCCATGAGCCTGGGCATCCACCGGCTGTGGAAGCGCTTCTTCGTCGCCACCTCGCAGGTGCGCAGGGGCGACCGCGTGCTGGACCTGGCCGGCGGCACCGGCGACATCGCCGCGCTGCTGAAGGACCGAGTGGGCGAAACCGGCGAACTGGTGCTGGGCGACATCAACGGCGACATGCTGCGCGTCGGCCGCGATCGCATGACCGACCGTGGCTTTGTCCGCGGCTTCGAATACGTGCAGTGCAACGCCGAATGCCTGCCATTCCCCGACGCCAGCTTCGACCTGGTGACGATGGCCTTCGGCCTGCGCAACGTCACCGACAAGGACGCCGCGCTGCGCGAGATCGCGCGCGTGCTGAAGCCGGGCGGGCAGGCGCGGGTGCTGGAATTCTCCGAGGTGCAGGCCGAATGGTTCCGGCCGATCTACGACTTCCACTCGTTCAAGGTGCTGCCGAAGCTGGGCAGCCTGTTCGCCGGCGATGCCGAGAGCTACCAGTACCTGGCCGAGTCGATCCGCAAGCATCCGCCGCAGCGCGAGCTGCAGGCGATGATGGAAGCGGCGGGGCTGGCGCGCTGCAGCTTCCGCAACATGAGCGCCGGCATCGTCGCCATCCACACCGGCTACAAGGTCTGAGCCCGTGGCCGGCCCGGAACTGAAGAACTTCCGCGACAGCCCTTGGCGCTATTCGCAGTTCGTGCTGCTGGGCCTGCTGCTGGCCGGGCTGGTGAAGTGGCTGAGCCCGCTGGGCTGGCCGGCCTCGCTGGGGATCGGTGCGGTGCTGGGCGTGGCCTACCTGCTGTTCGAGAAGAAGCGCGGCGTGATCTGAGCGCGATGGACACCCCCGCTCCGCCCGACATCCGCCTGGAACCGAGCTGGAAGGCGCGCGTGGGCGACTGGTTCGGACGCGAGGACATGCGCGCCCTTGCCGCCTTCCTGCGCCAGCGCAAGGCCGCCGGCGCCACCATCTACCCGCCGGGCGGCGAAATCTTCGCCGCCTTCGAGGCCACGCCGTTCGACGCGGTGAAGCTGGTCATCCTGGGCCAGGACCCCTACCACGGTGCCGGTCAGGCGCACGGGCTGTGTTTCTCGGTGCGTCCGGGCGTGCCGGTGCCGCCGTCGCTGCTGAACATCTACAAGGAACTGGAGCGCGATACCGGCTTCATCCGTCCCGACCACGGTTGCCTGCTGCCGTGGGCGCGGCGCGGCGTGCTGCTGCTCAACAGCGTGCTGACGGTGGAGGACGGCAAGCCCGGCAGCCACCAGGGCCGCGGCTGGGAAGGGTTCACCGACCACGTGGTGGACGTGCTCAACCGCGAGTGCGAGCAATTGGTGTTCCTGCTCTGGGGCAGCTACGCGCAGAAGAAGGGCGCGGTGATCGACGGACGCCGCCATCGCGTGCTGAAGGCGCCGCACCCCTCGCCGCTGTCGGCGCACCGCGGCTTCCTCGGCTGCGGCCATTTCTCGGCCGCCAACCAATACCTGACCCGTTGCGGAAAGACCCCGATCGACTGGACTCTGCCGCCGCGGGCGCTGCTCACGACGACCTGAAGCGTTCGCCCAGCCAACGGCCCAGATGCCGCTTGGCGGCGCCCACCGCCACTTCCAGCGCGTCGCCCAGCGCCAGCCCGGCCGCCACCGCCGCCGACAGCGTGCAGCCGCTGCCGTGGCCATCGGCACCGATGATCCACGGCGCGGCGAAACGCTGCACCGACTGCGGCTGCACCAGCAGGTCCACCGCCTCGGTCAGCGGCGCGTGGCCGCCCTTCATCAGCACCGCGCGCGGGCCCAGCGCCAGCAGTGCGCGGCCTTGCGCCAGCATCTGCGCCTCGTCCTGCGCGCGCGGCGCCTCCAGCAGCGCGGCGGCTTCATCGAGATTGGGGGTCAGGCAATCGGCCAGCGGCAGCAGCTCGCGGCGTAACGCCGCCACCGCGTCGGCGCGCAGCAGCCGCGCGCCGGAGCTGGCGATCATCACCGGGTCGATGACGACCGCGGGGGCGCCATGCTGGCGCAGGCTGGCCGCCACCGCTTCGATGATCGCCGCCTCGGCCAGCATGCCCAGCTTGACCGCGCGCACCGGCTCTTCCTCGAACACCGCATCGATCTGGTCGCGCACCAGCAGCGCCGGCAGCACCTGCAGCGCGCGCACGCCGCTGCGGTTCTGGGCGGTGACCGCGGTGATCGCGGTGGCGCCGCGCACGCCCAGCGCGGCAAACGCGGCCAGGTCGGCCTGGATGCCGGCGCCGCCGCAGCTGTCGGAGCCGGCGATGCTCAGCGCCAGCGGCTTCATGCGCGGCCCCGCGTAGCCCGCAGCCAGTCGCGGGTGCGCGCGTCGGGATCCGTGTGGCGGGTGATGTCGCTGACCATCGCCACCGCGTCGGCGCCGGCGTCGAAGCAGCCCTGCGCACGCTCCAGGGTGATGCCCCCGATCGCCACCAGCGGCAGCGGGCCGATCCGCCGCTTCCACTCGCCGACGCGCGGCAGGCCCTGCGGCGGCCATGGCATCCGCTTCAGCGTGGTCGGATATACCGGACCCAGCGCGATGTAGTCAGGCGCCTGCGCCAGCGCGCGCTCCAGCTCGGCATCACTGTGGGTGCTGAGGCCCAGCCGCACGCCGCGCCGCCGCAGCGCCGGCAGGTCGGCGCCGTCCAGGTCCTCCTGGCCTAGATGGACGAAGTCCGCACCGGCGTCCAGCGCCAGCTGCCAGTGGTCGTTGACCACCAGCTGCGCGGCCCGGGCGCGGCAAGCCGCCAGCGCGGCACGGATCTCCGCCAGCAGGCATCCGCCGGCCGCGTCCTTGATCCGCAGTTGCACCAGCTTCACTCCCAGCGGCAGCAGGCGCTGCACCCAGGCCGCGCTGTCGACCACAGGGTAGAACGGATCGAGCCGGCTCATGCGCGCCAGGCCTGGCCGATGACCGGCGTGGACGGCTCGGCGAAGTCGCGCACCGGCATCGGCCCCGCGGCATGCGCGGCGTGGCCGGCGCGCACCGCATCGGCGAACGCGCGCGCCATCCGCGCCGGGTCGGCGGCCAGCGCCACCGCGGTGTTCGCCAGCACCGCGTCGAAGCCCAACTCCATCGCCATCGCCGCGTGCGAGGGCAGGCCCAGGCCGGCGTCGACCACCAGCGGCAGACCGGGAAAGCGCGCACGCAGCGCGCGCAGCGCGAACGGATCGGCCAGCCCGCGGCCGCTGCCGATCGGCGCGCCCCACGGCATCAGCACCCGGCAACCAGCCTCCAGCAGGCGCTCGGCCACGCCGAGGTCGGCGGTGGTGTAGGGGAATACCTGGAAGCCCTCGTCGCAGAGGATCCGCGCCGCTTCCACCAGCCCGAACACGTCCGGCTGCAGCAGCTCGCCTGCGCCCAGCACCTCCAGCTTGATCCAGCGCGTGCCGAACAGCTCGCGCGCCATCCGCGCGGTGGTGACGGCCTCCTTCACCGAATGGCAGCCGGCGGTATTGGGCAGCACCCGCACGCCGAGGCCACGGATCAGCGCCCAGAACGCCTGGCCGGCGCCGGCCTGCGCGTTCTCGCGGCGCAGCGACACCGTCACCACGTCGCAGCCGGCGCCGCGCACCGCTGCGGACAGGACCGCCGGCGAGGGATAGCGGGCGCTGCCCAGCCACAGCCGCGAGCCCACTTCGATGTCGTACACCCGCATCTCAACCTCCCTGCATCGGGGCGAGGACTTCCAGCGCGTCGCCGTCCCGCAGCGCCTGCGCCCCGCGCTGGCCGGCGGGCACGAACACGCCGTTGAGGGCGGTGGCGACATGCGCCCCGCGATAGCCCAGTTCCAGCAGCGCCTGCGCCAGCGTGGCGGCTTCGACGGCGCGCGTTTCGCCATTGACCTGCAGCTGCATCACGCCGCCTCCAGCAGGCGCGCGGCGGCCTGCCGCGCCAGCGCCGGGGCCAGCAGGTAGCCGTGGCGGAACAGCCCGTTCAGATGCCAGCGGCCGTCGCGCCGCTGCAGCCGCGGCAGGTTGTCCGGGAAGGCCGGACGCAGGCCGTGGCCCAGCTCGAGGATGCGCGCCTCGGCCAGCGCCGGATGCAGCGCGTAGGCGGCGTTCAGCAGTTCCATCACCGCGCGCGCGCTGGGCGCGCCGGCATCGTCGCTTTCCAGCATGCTGCCGCCCAGCATGCAGCGACCGTCGCCGCGCGGCACCAGATAGTGCATGCCGCGCGGGTGCAGCAGCCGGATCGGGCGCGAGAAGCGCACCCCGTCGCTGTGCAGCAGCAGCATTTCGCCGCGCACGCCGCGCAGCTCCGGCAGGCGGTCGCGGGCGGCGTAGCCGCGGCAGTCCAGCAGCGTGCGGCCATCGTCCGGCTGCGCGCGCGCATCGACACCGCAACGGACTTCCACGCCCAGTTCCTGCACCCGCACCGCCAATGCCGCCAGCGCCGCGCGCGGATCCAGGTGCGCTTCGTCGGCGAAGAACAGGCCCTGGCGGAAGCGCCCGGCCAGTTCCGGCTCCAGCGTGGCCACGCCATCGGCGTCCAGCCGGCGGTAGTTGTCGCTGCGCTGGGCAAAGGCTTCCAGCTCGCCGGCATCGCGCGCAGCGGCCAATACCAGCGTGCCGTTGCGGACGGTGCCGGGGTACTGCCGCGGCCACCAGTCCAGCGCCTGCCGGCCCAGTTCGGCCACCAGCGGTTCAGCGCTGACGCATTCGCACCACGGCGCCAGCATGCCGCCGGCAAAGCGGCTGGCAGCCTCGCCGCCGGGCTGCGCGCCCAATTCCAGCACTTCCACTTCGGCACCCGCCTGCGCCAGTTCCAATGCCGCCGCCAGGCCGGCCACGCCGGCGCCGAGCACCCGCACGCGCGCGCTCACGGCGCGGCGTCCACGTACAGCTCGCCCCCGCCGGCGATGAACTCCGCCGCCTTCGCCTGCATCCCGGCATCGGCCTCGCCGCGCAGCTCGTGGCTGAGCTGCATCGAGCAGAACTTCGGCCCGCACATCGAGCAGAAGTGCGCGCTCTTGTGCGCGTCCTTGGGCAGGGTGGCGTCGTGGTAGGCGCGCGCGGTGTCGGGGTCCAGCGAGAGGTTGAACTGGTCTTCCCAGCGGAACGAAAAGCGCGCCCGCGACAGCGCATCGTCATGCGCCTGCGCGGCCGGATGGCCCTTGGCCAGGTCGGCGGCGTGGGCGGCGATCTTGTAGCTGATCACGCCGGTCTTGACGTCGTCGCGGTCGGGCAGGCCCAGGTGCTCCTTGGGGGTGACGTAGCAGAGCATGGCGGTGCCGAACCAGCCGATCATCGCCGCGCCGATCGCCGAGGTCAGGTGGTCATGGCCGGGCGCGGCGTCGGTGGTCAGCGGGCCCAGGGTGTAGAACGGCGCGTCGCTGCACGCTTCCAGCTGGCGCGTCATGTTGTCGCGGATCCTGTGCATCGGCACGTGGCCGGGGCCTTCCACCATCACCTGGCAGCCCTTGTCCCACGCCACGCGGGTGAGCTCGCCCAGGGTGTCGAGTTCGGCGAACTGGGCGGCGTCGTTGGCATCGGCAATGCTGCCGGGGCGCAGCCCGTCGCCCAGCGAGAAGGACACGTCGTAGCGGCGCAGGATGTCGCAGATCTCGTCGAAGCGTTCGTACAGGAAGTTCTCGCGGTGGTAGCGCAGGCACCAGCGCGCCATGATCGAACCGCCGCGGGAAACGATGCCGGTGACGCGCTTCGAGGTCAGCGGCACGTGCGCCAGCCGCACGCCGGCATGGATGGTGAAGTAGTCCACGCCCTGCTCGGCCTGCTCGACCAGGGTGTCCTTGAACACCTCCCAGTCCAGCCTGGCCGGGTCGCCGCCCACTTTTTCCAGCGCCTGGTACAGCGGCACCGTGCCGATCGGCACCGGCGCGTTGCGCAGGATCCAGCCGCGCAGGTTGTGGATGTTGCGGCCAGTGGACAGGTCCATCACCGTATCGGCGCCCCAGCGGATCGCCCACACCAGCTTTTCCACTTCCTCGGCCACCCCGGACGACAGCGCCGAATTGCCGATGTTGGCGTTCACCTTCACCAGGAAGTTGCGCCCGATCACCATCGGCTCGAGTTCCGGATGGTTGATGTTGGCCGGCAGGATGGCCCGGCCTTTGGCGATTTCCTCGCGCACGAATTCCGGCGTCACCAGCGCCGGCAGCGCCGCACCGAACGACTCGCCTGCCGCCAGCCGCTGCTTTTCCTCGTCGCTGGCGGCGATGCGGCCAAGGTTTTCGCGATGGGCGGCGTAGACCATTTCCTCGGTGACGATGCCGGCGCGGGCGAACTCCAGCTGGGTCACCGGCTGGCCCTCGTTGCCGCGGCGCAGCGTGCGCGCCGCCGGGCAGGCCGCGACCAGCCGCTCGCCGCTGGCGAAGCCGTTGTCTTCAGGGCGCAGCGTGCGTCCTTCGATGGTTTCGAAGCCGCGCGCCGCCAGCCAGCTCTCGCGCAGCGGCGACAGCCCGGCGGCAAGGTCGATGGCGGCGCCGTCCTCGGTATACGGGCCGGAGGTGTCGTACAGGTGCAGGCGCGGCGTCTGCGGGTCGTCCAGTGCGATCTCGCGCAGCGGCACGCGCAGGCCGGGGTGGCCGGGGGGCGACAGATAGACCTTGCGCGAACCGCGGATCGGGCCGGTGGTGACGGCGCCCGGACGGGCGGGGGGTGCTTGCATGTGGATCTCCTCCTCGTGAAGCGGCGGGAGATCCGGGATTGACGATGCAACGGCAGGCAGTGCCGGTGGCACTGCGCGTGTTCTTCCGTTCCTACGCCGGCATGACCCGGATCAGGTGCAAGGGTCAGCTCGACGCTTTCTCAGCCCCGTACGGGGCTCCCCTCGGAATGGCCGCAGCATCCGCGGGCACGCCGATGCTGTCAAGCGATGGCCGGGGCGAGGTGGTAGATGCGGATGCCCGTCGGCAACACCGCGGGCGTGGGCGGTCGCAGCCGGTCAAACCAAACGGAAGTTGAACGCGCAATCGTTCCATTGATGCAACGCTCAGAACTTACCGCGCGGTCAGCAGTCAGAGAATGCGACTGCTAGAATCGAGGCCATGAGGGAAACCATGACGTCTACCGCGCTTGTCGCCAACAACCTGCCGATCCCCAGCGCCATCGGCTCGCTGGAGGCCTACATCAGCGGCGTGCACCAGATCCCGGTGCTGTCGGTCGAGGACGAGCAGCGCCTGGCCCATCGCCTGCGCGAAGACAACGACATCGCCGCCGCGCAGGAACTGATCCTGTCGCACCTGCGCTTCGTGGTGCACGTGGCCCGCGGCTACAGCGGCTACGGCCTGCAGCTGGGCGACCTGATCCAGGAAGGCAACATCGGCCTGATGAAGGCGGTCAAGCGCTTCGACCCGACCGTCGGCGTGCGCCTGGTCAGCTTCGCGGTGCACTGGATCCGCGCCGAGATGCACGAGTTCATCATCAAGAACTGGCGCATCGTGAAGGTGGCCACCACCAAGGCGCAGCGCAAGCTGTTCTTCAATCTGCGCAAGAGCAAGACCCGACTGGGCTGGCTCAACGCCGAGGAAGTGCGCGCGGTGGCCAAGGACCTGAACGTCTCCGAGCGCGAAGTGCTGGAGATGGAATCGCGCCTGTCCGGCCGCGACATCGGCTTCGACGCGCCGGACGATGCCGACGACGACCACGCCCCGCCGGCGCCGGTGAGCTATCTGGTCGCCCATGACGGCGACCCCGCCGCCGCCTACGAATCCGCCGACAGCGAAGCAGACCAGCTGGACGTGCTGCGCGAAGGCATGGCCCGCCTCGACGCCCGCTCGCGCGACATCATCAAGCGCCGCTGGCTGGACGCCGACAGCAAGGTCACGCTGCAGGAACTGGCCGACGAATACGGCGTCTCCGCCGAGCGCATCCGCCAGATCGAGGCGAACGCGCTGAAGAAGATGAAGGCGCTGTTCGCGGCGTAAGCGCGCTTCGCCATCGACGCAACACCGAACGGCCCGGAGCGATCCGGGCCGTTTTGTTGTTTAGACTCGCAAAACCACCGAACAACCCCGCTAACCATGACCCAACGCAATCGCGTCGATTTTTCTGCATTCAACGAGCAAGCCGACCTGCCCTTCCAGCTGAGACTGAAGGACTTTGAGCTTGCGATGCAAGATATTTATGATTTCTTCCACGACGTGAATGCCGCCCTAATCGACAAGGGCTTGCAACGGATGGACGACATGTTGCGGCCCGCCATCATGTCCGGTCTGCTGTCCGACATGCTCACTGCTAGCGTGGCGCGCCACTCCAGAACGCTGACCGAGAACAAATACTTCAACGGTCACCCTGATCTGCTCGTGAAAGGCGTGTACGCCGACAATGCCGTGAAGTCCGGCACGGAGGGCGTCGAAATCAAAACGACTCGGAAATCCGGCGGCGCGGTCGATACTCATGGCGCGCGCGACCAGTGGATGTGTGTTTTCGTCTATGTCATCGACGACAAAACCGAGCCGGCCAATGCGCGGAAGCCGATGGCATTCACCGAGGTCTATCTCGGTAAAGTCGTGCAAGAAGACTTCAGAAAGAATGCACGCGGTGAACTCGGAACCAGAACAGCAACGCTCCACAAAGAAGGCGTTGCGAAGTTGCGATCCAACTGGATCTACAGGCTTCAGACCTGAAGCTTAGCCAGCTTCGGAAGAGCCGTTTGCGCAAGACGGAAGTATTCCGGGTCACGCTCAACACCAATGCTCGCATAGCCCACCGCTTCCGTCGCAGCCAAGGTTGACCCCGAACCCGCGAACGGATCGCAAACTATTCCTCGCCCAAGCGGAAGGGATGCACGCACGAGCGTTCGCAGGAACTCCTGTGGTTTCAGACTGGGATGAGGCGCAATGGATCGTTCACGTCCCCGCGTTGGGGCTGAAGCAATGACATCTCCGAAAGGTTTGTCATCGGATGGCCGGCGAAACCCACCCGTTCCCCATTTCCGGAGATTGTCCTGAACCCGGCCCTCCAACGGCTT
Organism: Thermomonas sp. LB-4; assembly: GCF_036409385.1. Taxonomy (NCBI): domain Bacteria; kingdom Pseudomonadati; phylum Pseudomonadota; class Gammaproteobacteria; order Lysobacterales; family Lysobacteraceae; genus Thermomonas; species Thermomonas sp. LB-4. Next base: position 9,299 of record NZ_JAXOFT010000029.1, read on the forward strand.
GCGGAAAGTCAACCACGGCTCCCACATGGAGCGAGGCATCACACTGACATCGGGAAACTCCTCATGCGCGCCCTTCGGGCGATCTCCCCCTCGCATGGTCATGACCAGGCGGATGATCTCGCCCCTGCGCTCCAATCCCGCCTTCGCAAGCGCGGTGGAGACGACATGGGAAAGCAGCGGGTTGGACGCCACGACCACATTCGCGCCGGGCACCAACGCACGCAGAAGCAATTTTCCCCATTGCAGGAAGAACTCCTCCAGCGCGATGACATCCTGCGGCGAAAGTACGGTGAATCTTGGCAGCGGCGTGCGTTTAGCACCGTCGAACGAAGGCGGTATCCGCCACACACCGCCTTTCCCACCACGCAGCTTGGCTTGTTCAGTATCGCTGTATTCGATCAGACCATAAGGCGGGTCTGTCACCACTGCATGCAATGAACAGGCATCGCGGGCACGCAACCATTCGAAGCAATCGGATCGAACGAGTAGCGATGAGCCATAACGGAAGAGTTCAGGGCTGGTGCTTGTAGATGCCTTGTTCTGTTCGAACGGATCGAATTGTGAAGCATCGAACAGATCGTCATGCAGGCGATAGACGCCGCGCTCGCTACGAACGAAGTAACGTCCGGCATTAAGATTCAAGTAAGAGCGGATCGAAGAGGCGGGTGTTGGCCCGATCGTATCGTTCACAGCTTCGACGATGTCCTTGACGGATGCTCCCTTGGGTCTTGCCGAAAGCGCGCGAATGATGGAGTCGCGTACTGCACCGGGCATTTGCTTCATGAGTGGGCTGCCATTTTCATTCTTAAAGAGAGAATAGACGTCAAGACGTCTTTATTCAATGGAGCCAGAGCTTGCATCGTGCTGGTCTCATCCGATGCGAATGAATATGTACTGCACACCAATTTCTTTCCTCAGTCCCGCGGCCGCGCCACCGGCAACCGCCAGCCGTGGCGCAGCGCCATCCAGCGCAGGCCGAAGCAGGCCAGCGCGCCGGCGACCATCGCCGGATGCTGCGGCAGGTGCAGGGCCGAGGCCAGCGCGACCACGCCGCCGCCGGCCAGCGCGGCCACCGCGTACAGCTCGGCCTGCAGCACGACGGGCGTGCGCGCCACCAGCACGTCGCGGGCGATGCCGCCGCCGATGCCCGTCACCATCCCCAGCAGCATCGCCGCGAACGGCGACAGCCCGAACGCCAGCGCCTTGCCGGTGCCCAGCACCGCGAACAGCGCCAGCCCGGCGGCATCGAACAGCTGCACCGGGTTGCGCAGGCGCTCGATCGCGGCGGACCAGCGGAACGTGACCAGCCCGGCCAGTATCGCGGTGACCAGGTAGCGCCAGTCGGCCAGCGCGGCCGGCGGATGCGCGTCGATCAGCACGTCGCGGATGACCCCGCCCGACACCGCCGCGGCGCAGGACAGCACCAGCACGCCGAACAGGTCCAGCCGCTGGCGTACCGCCAGGGTGCCGCCGCTGAGGGCGAACACGAAGGTGCCGATCAGGTCGAACACGAGCAACAGGGTGGACATGGGATTGGGGTTACTCCGCCGCCGGCCGATCGCGGCCTTCGCCCAGGATGATCCGCGCCCCGCGCTGGTAGCTCCAGTAGGCCCACCACCAGTTGAGCAGCACGACGAGCCGGTTGCGGAAGCCGATCAGGAAGAACACGTGCATCACCAGCCAGAACCACCAGGCCAGCAGGCCGGAGAAGCGCAGCGTGCCGAGATCGACCACCGCCGCCATGCGGCCGATGGTGGCCAGGTTGCCGTAGTCCTTGTAGGCGAAAGGCGGCGGCAGCACGCGGCCGGCCAGCCGCGCGCGGATGACCTGCGCGACATAGCGACCCATCTGCTTGGCCGCCGGCGCCACGCCGGGCACCGGCCTGCCATCGGCGCGTGCCAGCGCGGCGAGATCGCCGGCGACGAAGATGTCCGGATGCCCCGGCACGCCGAGATCGGGCCGCACCTGCACGCGGCCGGCGCGGTCCAGCGGCACGCCCGGCATCGCGCCCAGCGGTGACGCCGCCACGCCCGCCGCCCAGACCACCGTCTTCGCCGGGACGAAGGCATCGCCCAGCGCGTAGCCGTCCGCGGTGATGTCCTTGACGGGCGTGCCCAGCGACACTTCCACGCCGAGCCGCTCCAGCTGCCGCCTCGCCTTCTCCGACAGCGCTTCCGGAAACGCCGCCAGCACGCGCGGCCCGGCCTCGACCAGGCGCACGCGCGCCGTCGACGGGTCGATGTTGCGGAACTCGTTCTTCAGCGTGTGGCGGGCGATCTCCGCCAGCGTGCCGGCCAGTTCCACGCCGGTGGGCCCACCGCCCACGATGGCGAAGCTCAGCCACGCCTGGCGTTCGGCGGGATCGGTCGCCGCTTCGGCGCGCTCGAACGCCAGCAGCAGCTTGCGCCGCAGGTCCAGCGCATCGTCCAGGGTCTTCAGCCCCGGCGCGTGCCGCGCCCAATGCTCGTTGCCGAAATACGCATGGGTCGCGCCGCTGGCCACCAGCAGGAAGTCGAAAGCGAGCGCGCCACCGTCGTCGAGGGCCACGCGCCTGGCACCGGGATCGATGCCGGTCACCGTGGCCATCCGCACTTCGACGTTCTTCTGCCTGCGCAGGATGTGCCGCAGCGGCGCGGCGATGTCGGGCGCGGACAGGCCGGCGGTGGCGACCTGGTAGAGCAGCGGCTGGAACAGGTGGTGGTTGCCGCGATCGACCAGCACGATCTCCACCGGCGCCGATGCCAGCGCGCGCGCCGCCCACAGGCCGGCGAAGCCGCCGCCGACGATCACCACGCGCGGCCGGGTCGCCATCGCCGCGGCGTCAGCCCAGCTGCGCCGCGAGCAGCGCTTCCAGCTGCTGCTGGTCGGCGGCGAACTTGCGGATGCCTTCCTCCAGCTTCTCGCGGGCCATGGTGTCCTCGTCGTGGCGGGCGCGGAAGCCGGCCTCGTCCAGCGCCGCCGGGGGCGCTACACGTCCGCCTTCCTCGTCCAGCGCACGCGCCACCGGCGCGTTCGAGCGCTCCAGTTCGGCCAGCAGGTCGGGAGAGATGGTCAGCCGGTCGCAGCCGGCCAGGGCCAGTACCTGCCCGGTGTTGCGGAAGCTGGCGCCCATCACCACGGTGTCGTAGCCGTGCTGCTTGTAGTACTGCCAGATGCGCGTGACCGACCGCACGCCGGGGTCGTCCTGCGGCGCGGCTGGCGGCGCCATGCCGTTGGCCAGGTGCCAGTCGAGGATGCGGCCGACGAAGGGCGAGACCAGGTACACGCCGGCCTCGGCGCAGGCCACCGCCTGCGCGAACGAGAACAGCAAGGTCAGGTTGCAGTGGATGCCTTCGCGCTCCAGCCGTTCGGCGGCGCGAATGCCTTCCCAGGTGGCGGCGATCTTGATCAGCAGGCGGTCGCTGCCGATGCCGGCATCCGCGTACAGCCGCACCAGCCGGTGCGCCCTGGCCACGGTGGCCTCGGTATCGAAGCTCAGCCGCGCGTCGACCTCGGTGGACACGCGGCCGGGGATCAGCTTGACGATCTCGCTGCCGATCGCCACCGCCAGCCGGTCGCAGGCGTCGCCCACCGGATCATCTCCGCTGGCCGCCGCCGCGCTGGCGGCCAGGTGCGGGGCATACGCGGGCAGCGCCGCGGCCTTCAGCAGCAGCGAGGGATTGGTGGTGGCATCCATCGGCATGAAGCGGGCGATGGCCTCGATGTCGCCGGTATCGGCGACCACGGCGGAATGCGTGCGGAGCTGGTCGAGCTGGGATTTCACGGACGATCCGGTGCTGCATGGGGACGCCGCATTGTAGGACCGCGACCGCGAAGGGTCAGTACAGGTCCAGCGGGTCCACGTCCAGCGACCAGCGCACCCGCCGCGCCTCCGGCGCCGCGTACAGCGCGGGCACCGCCCCTTCCAGCGCAACGTGCAGGGCGGCGCGTGCCGGCGCGGCCAGCAGCAGCTGCGAACGCACGTAGCCGGCGCGGCGCGGCATCGGCGCCGGCAACGGGCCATGCAGGTCGATGCCGCTGCCCTCCAGCAGCGTCTTCGCCAGCTGCAGGAACTGCAGCGGCAGTTCCGCCTGCTTGGCCTCGGCGCGCAGCAGCGCAAGGTGCGCGAACGGCGGAAAACCGGCCGCTTCGCGCAGCGCCAGCTCGCCGTCGGCAAAGGCGTGATAGCCGCCGCCCACCAGCGTCTGCAGCAGCGGATGCTCCGGGTGGTGGGTCTGCAACAGCACCGTGCCGGGACGGTCCGCCCGGCCGGCGCGGCCGGCCACCTGGATCAGCAGCTGCGCAAGCTTCTCACCGCTGCGGAAATCGGCCGAGAACAGGCCCTCGTCGATGCCCACCACCACCACCAGCACGAGGTTGCCGAGGTCGTGGCCCTTGGCCAGCATCTGGGTGCCGATCAGGATGCCGGGGCGGTTGCCCAGCGCATCGAAGTGCTTCTGCAGTCCATCGCGCTGGCCGGTGCTGCCGCGGTCGATGCGAATCACCGGCACGTCGTCGAAGCGAGCCTGCAGCTCGGCCTCGATCCGCTCGGTGCCGTTGCCCTGCGGCTGCAGCCCCAGGCTGGCGCAGTCCGGACAGGCCGGCGGCGACGGCCGGCGGTGGCCGCAGTGGTGGCACTGCAGGCGCTTGCCGTGGGCGTGCACGGTCATCGCGGTGGGCCGCTCGGGGGTGCTGCAGCGCGGGCAGTGCGCGCTCCAGCCGCAGTCGTGGCAGAGCAGCACCGGCGCATAGCCGCGGCGGTTGCGGAACACCAGCACCTGCCCGCCGCCGTCCAGCGCCGCGCGGATCGCCGCCAGCGCCTCCTCGGACAGGCCGGCATGCAGCGGCCGCTTGCGCACGTCCAGCACCCGCACCTGCGGCGGCCGCGCGTCGCCCGCCCGCTGGCGCAGGCGCAGCAGCGCGTAGCGGCCGGACTGCGCGTTGTGCAGCGTCTCCAGCGACGGCGTGGCGCTGCCCAGCACCACCGGCACGGCCAGTGCGCGGGCGCGCACGATGGCGAAGTCGCGGGCGTGGTAGCGAAGGCCGTCGAACTGCTTGTAGCTGCCGTCGTGCTCCTCGTCGACCACGATCAGGCCGGCCTCCGGCAGCGGCACGAACACCGCCGAACGGGTGCCCACGATCACCCGCGCCTGTCCGCTGGCGGCGGCCAGCCAGGTCGCGGCGCGCTCGCTGTCGTTCAGGCCAGAATGCAGCGCGTGCACCGGCACGCCCAGGCGGGTGCGGAAGCGCGCCAGCGCCTGCGGCGTCAGGCCGATTTCCGGCACCAGCACCAGTGCCTGCCTGCCGCGCGCCAGGCAGTCGGCGATCGCCTGCAGGTAGACCTCGGTCTTGCCGCTGCCGGTGACGCCGTCGAGCAGGAACGGGGCGAAGCCGGCGGCGCCGCGGATCGCGTCGATCGCGATCTGCTGCTCGGCGTTGGGCGCAAAGGCAGCGGAGGAAACGGGGGCGGGTTCACTTCCACGCGGAACTGAACCCGATCCCGTTCCGGTGGTTTCCAGACGCACCACCAGTTCGCGCTCGCGCAGCGCGCGCAGCGGCGTGCGCCAGCCGGGCGCGGCAACGTCCAGCCAATCCTCGTCGCGCAGGATCTGCAGCAGTTCCGCCAGCGCCCTGGGCCGGCCGGGGCGCATTGCCGGCAGCGCGGTGCGGCCGGCTTCGTTCAGCGCCCAGCCGTAGCGGGCCATGTCCGGCAGCGGCTCGCCGCGGCGCAGCGCCGCCGGCAACGCGGCGGCCAGCACCTCCCCCAGCGGCGCATGCAGATAGCCGGCCAGCCAGCGCAACGAGGCCAGCAGCTCACCCCGCAGCAGCGGCGCCGCATCCGGCGCGTCCAGGGCGGCGCGCAGCTCGACGCCCGGATCCGCCTGGCCATGGCCGACCACCAGCCCGCAGACCTCGCGCTGGCCGAACGGCACCCGCAGCCGCGCGCCCACCGCCACCAGCGCGGCGTCCACGCCGGGCGGCGGCAGGTAGTCGAACAGACGCGGCAGCGGCACCGGCAGGGCCACGCGCAGGATCGCGGGAGCAGTCATCCGGTCAAGTCTAGCCCCGGCGGCCATCGTTCAGCTTGCGGCGCACACCTGACCCCGCGCTCACCTCTTCCATGCAAGTGGCTGTTATTGCAGGAAAAGGAGGCTTATCCACATCGACTGTGGATAAGTCTGTGCATGGGGCCCGTCCACTGCTGCGCAAGCGCCGTCCCAGCGTCCTTTGGTTCAGCTGGACAAAAAATCGCCACATTCGGATTTTCTTTATCAATCAATTACTTGACCGTGGAACACGGTACCGGGCAGCGCTCCCGTTAACGTGGAACCCAGCTTTGTGACCGTCTCTTCACGGCTGTGCACAACTGCTCCGCCCGCAGCCCGCGCCGGTGCTGGCGGAGCCACCGTGGCAGAGGGTGTCAAGCCATTCCGCGCCGGGGCGTGGAAGGGCATTTGTGTGGGCCAGCGCACGGAATTCCGCGCAAGCGGCTGTTTCTGCCCGGAAAACCCCGGTTATCCCCACCACCTGTGGATAAGCCTGTGTGCGACGCCGGGAAGACCTACCGCAAGCCAGCAGCAGCGCCCCCTGCGTGATGCTGGTCAAATTTTCATCGCTGCATCGATGCCTTTCAAAATCAAACAGTTGCGCCAAGCCTGCGCGGCCCGGAAAACGCCGGTGGCCGGTGCTGCCGGCGTTGCCGCCCGCCCCATGCCGCTGTGCACAACTGGCGCGGCTGCGCCGACCATGCGCTCGCTGAAGCCTGCCCGTCCGGCGTCGCCAGCAGGCGGCCGGCGCCGGAAGCGGCCGCTATAAGATGGATGGGTGCCGATTGCCCCGACATGACCAGAGCCAGTCCTCCTGCCCCTCCATCCGCGGCGGTGGCCGCGTTCCTGCGTGGCCTGGATCGGCGCGCCCGCCTGCTGGCGCTGGTGCAGTGCGGCGATGCCGTCGCGGCGACGCGCGCGCTTGAGGCGGCCGGCCGGGTCTTCGCCGGCGAGGCCGGCCAGTGGCCGATCGCGCAATGGCCGCGGCAGTACTGGCGGCTGCTGCTGAGCGCGCCGACCATGCGGCAGACGGCGGGCACCGCGGCCGCCGGCCCGCTGCCCGGGATCGCGCGGCTGCCGCCCCCGGTGCGGGCAGCCCTGCTGCTGCATCTGGTGGGCGCCCTGGAAGATGCCGATGCCGCTGCGGCGCTCGGGATCGAGGTCGAGGCCTACCAGCTGCGCATCCGCGATGCGTTGCCGCGCGACGCGCTGGGCCAGCCCGACCTCGACGTCTGGCGCGCTTGGCGCGCGGCCGCGCAGCGGGCGCTGGACGCCTTGCCCGACGCCGCGCCTGCGGCCGGCGCGGCGTCCGCTGCCGCGACGCCGGCCGAACAGCCTGCAGCCACTGCGCGCCATCGGCGGCGCCTGCGCTGGCTGTGGCTGGGGGTGGCGCTGTGCGTCGTCGCCCTGGTGGGCAGCTTTTTCCTGCACCCGCGCGGCCGCGAGCTGCTGGATCACTGGCGCAATCATGTGCAGGTGGCGCCGCTGCCCCCCGCCGCTGCGCCCAAGGCACGCTTCGACCCCACCGATCCGGCCCTGCACCCCGATCGCGACCTGCTGGCCGAGCCGGGCACCGTGCAGCTGGCCCTGCAGCTGCCGCTGCTGGCCTGGCTGGCGGTGGAGGCGCCCGACGCGCTGCCGGCGCCGCCGTTGGCCGCGTCCTTCGCGGACACCGCCTCGGCGGCAGCTGCCGAGCCGGCCGCGGTCACCCGCCTGTCCGAGCGCATGCGCGCCTGGGACCGCCTGTCGCCGCTGCAACGCGCGCAGCAGCGCGGCGCGCTGGCGGAATGGCAGGCTCTGCCGGCCGACGAACAGGCCCTGCTGCGCCGGCTGGCGGCGCGATTGGCCGCGCTGCCGGCGGCCGAGCAGCAGGCCCTGCGCGAACGCTACGCGGCGCTGTCGTTCGACGCCCATCGCGGTTGGCACCTGGGGCCGCGGCTGGGCAAGGACTGGCCGCGCATCGCCGCATTGTTCGCCTACGTCGAAGCCGGCGAGCGCGAAGCCCTGCTGCGGCTGCTGCGCGCCGCGACCGCCGAGGAGCTGGATACCCTGGCACGGCTGGCGCAGATCACCCCGCCGGACGCCCGCGCGGCGCTGCGTCGCGAGCTGCTGGCGCAGCCGCCCCCGCAGCGCTCGGCCTGGCTGCGTGCGCGCCTGCAGCAATAGTGCTGCACCGGCGCCGCTTCGGGCACGGGATCCGCCGCCCCACCGCCCGCGCTTCGATGAAGCCCGGCAGCGCCAGCATTTGCGCCGTGTGTGCCGGCAATCAGCGGTGGCGAGCCACAATGCCGGCGTCGACCTCGAGATTGACCTCGCAGGTCACCGCGCTCACATCGCCACCAGCCCGATCGCCATGCTGGCCAGCACCGCGAAGCTCAGCAGCACCGAGTAGCAGGTGCCCAGCACGAAGTACTTCAACACGGTCATCGGCCAGCCCTGCGCGTACACGCGCTTCTGCATCAGCAGCAGGTAGGCCGGCATCCACGCCAGCAGCAGGCCTTCCGCCCAGGCGAACAGCGTGGCCAGCGCGCCCTCGCCCGGCGCCAGCCACTGCGCCAACGCGCGCACCAGCAGCACCAGCAGCAGGTCCAGGCAGAGGAAGGCGTGGCTGTGCAGCGCCACCACCAGGTGCTCCATGTACAGGCGGCGCTTGAAGACATAGGCCAGCTTCAGCATCAGCGCGAAGACCGGCACCAGCACGAACAGGGTGGTGGGCACCGCGCCGAGCGCCGCGTCCTTGAATGCCGCCGGGTCCTGCTTGAGGCGGGCGATGTTGCTGCTGCCGCGCGCCAGCTGCGCATTGAGCCAGCGGTCGGCGAAGCCGGGCAGCGAGGTGTCGAGCGGATTTTTCTTCTCGTCCCAGCGACTGTCGTTGAAGCGTACGTCCAGTGCGTTCTCCCGGTCGGTATCCGCGACCGGCGGCGGCAGTCCCGCGGCCTGCGCCTTCTGCAGCTCGGCGATGCGCGCGGCGGCGGATTCGCGCAGCACCTGTTCGCCAACCTCGACGCCGGGGATGCCGGTGGCCGCCGCGGTGCCGGTCATGCCCTGCTTCACCTTCGCCAGTTCCGCCAGCTTGGCGTCGCGCACCTGTTCCACCTCGGCCACGGTGGTGGCCCTGGCAATGGCGTCGCCATCGCCGAGGTTGATATTGGGGCCGTCCAGGGTCAGCTGGGCCACGAAGAAGGCCAGCACGGCCAGGAAGAAGAACAGCCGGAACGGGGTGACGTAGCGGATCTGCCGGCCGGCGAAATATTCGCGGGTGAGGAAGCCGGGTTTGGCGAACAGCGGCGGCAGCGTGCGGAACACGCGGGTGTCGAGGTCGAACACGCTGTCCAGCACGTCGCCGAACAGGTTGCCGAGTGGCCGCACCAGCCCTTTCACCGGCTGTCCGCAGGCATGGCAATGGGGGCCGTGCAGGGCCACGCCGCAGTTGCGGCAGTGCGCTTCCAGCGCAGTTTGCGGGTCGGGTTCGCGAACGGGCGGCTGGCTCATCCCGGTAGAATGACAGGCCGCGCGGCGCCGGCGCCAGCGTGCGCCCCTGTTTCCCGGTACGCCCATGCCCACCTTCCTTTCCCGCCTGCGCACCGACGCGGGCCGCACCGCCCGTCTGGCCGCGCCGCTGGCGGCCGGGCACCTGTCGCACGGGCTGGTCGGCTTCGTCGACGCGATGGTCGCCGGCCACCACGGCACCGCCACCCTGGCCGCGGTGTCGGTGGGCTCGGCGCTGCTGTGGCTGCCGATGCTGGCGCCGATGGGCACGCTGATGGCGCTGCCGCCGGCGGTCTCGCAGCTGGACGGCGGCAGCCGCCGCGCGCAGATCGGCCCGCTGTTCCGGCAGGCGCTGTGGCTGGCGCTGATGCTCGGGATCGCGCTGCTGGCGCTGCTGTCGGCGCTGCCGCTGCTGCTGGGGCCAATGGGCATCGCGCCCGACATCGTGCCGGGCGTGGTCGACTTCCTGCACGCGGTGCGCTGGGGGATCCCGGCCTTCACCCTGTACCTGTCGATGCGCTACCTCAGCGACGGCCTGCACTGGTCGCTGCCGACCATGCTGCTGGGCTTCGGCGGGCTGTGCCTGCTGGCACCCACCGCCTATGTGCTGACCAACGGGTTGTTGGGCCTGCCGGCGATGGGCGCGGCGGGGATCGGGTGGGCAACCACGCTGATGTTCTGGATGCAGGCGCTGGGCTTCGCGCTGTATCTGGGGCGCAGCCGCCGCTTCGCCGACCTGCAGCTGTTCGCGCGCTGGGAATCGCCGCGCTGGGCGGCGCAGCGCGAACTGCTGCGCAACGGCCTGCCGATCGGCGTCACCGTGACCATGGAGGGCGGGCTGTTCGCGGCCACCGCGCTGCTGATCGGGCGGCTGGGCGAGGTGCCGGCGGCCGCCCACCAGGTGGCGCTGAACGTGGCCACGCTGTGCTTCATGCTGCCGTTCGGCATCGCCGAGGCCACCACCGTGCGGGTGGGCCACGCGCTGGGCCGCGGCGACCGCGACGGGGTGCGCACTGCCGCCTTCGCAGGGCTGGCGCTGGCGCTGTGCACCCAGCTCTGCTCGGCGCTGCTGATGCTGGCCGGCCACGACGCCATCGCCGCGCTGTACAGCGCCGACCCGGCGGTGATCGCGCTGGGCGGCAGCCTGCTGCTGTACGCGGCGCTGTTCCAGCTCCCGGACGGCGTGCAGGTGGTATCGGCCGGCGCGCTGCGCGGGCTCAACGACACCCGCGTGCCGATGTGGATGGCGGCGCTGGCCTACTGGGGCATCGGCATGCCGGTCGGCGCCGGCCTCGGCCTGTGGCTGGGCTGGGGGCCGCGCGGGATGTGGCTAGGCCTGACCGCAGGCCTGCTGGTGGCGGCGGTGCTGCTGTGCCGGCGCTTCCTGCGCAGCAGCGCGCGCCTGCCGATGCCCGCCCCGGCGCCCGCATCGTCGATCGCACCGCCGTCGGTCACCGTGACCGATGCCGCATGAGCCCGTCACGCCGCTCGGCTAGCATTCCCACACTGGCCGCCGCTGCGCGGCCCGCATTTCCCGGAGCACTGCAATGAACGAACCGCGCCGCCGCGGCCCCATCGTCCGCCTGGCCGTCGGCCTGTGGGACGCCGTCAACTTCAGCCGCCGGCTGGTCTTCAACCTGCTGTTCCTGCTGGTGCTGGCGATCGTGCTGGTGGCGCTGTTCGGCGGCGGCAAGCTGGCGCCGCTGGAGCAGCGCTCGACGCTGGTGTTCGCGCCGGAAGGCCGGCTGGTGGAGCAGTACAGCTGCGACCCGTTCAGCCGCAACCTGGCCCGCGCCACCCGCAGCGGCGACTGCCGGGAAGTGCGCCTGCGCGACGCGCTGCGCGCGCTCGACGCCGCCCGCACCGACAAGCGCATCGAGCGCGTGGCGCTGTACCTGGACGACCTGCAGCCCAGCGGCTTCGCCTCGCTGCGCGACGTGGCGGCCAAGCTGGCCGCGATCCGCGCCGCCGGCAAGCAGGTGATCGCCTATGGCGACGCCTACGGCCAGGGCCAGTACCTGCTGGCCGCGCAGGCCAGCGAGATCTACCTCGACCCGATGTCGCCCGGCGGGGTGATGCTGGACGGGCTGGCCTCGTACCGGCAGTACTACCGCGAGGCGCTGCAGGACAAGCTCGGCGTGGACATGCACCTGTTCAAGGTCGGCGAATACAAGTCCGCCGCCGAGCCCTACATCCTCGATGCCGCCTCGCCCGCCTCTAAGGAAGCCGACCTGTTCTGGATGGGCGACCTGTGGAAGCGCCTGCTGGCCGACGTGGGCAAGGCGCGCGGGCTTGATCCCGCCACCCTGGAAAGCTACGCCAACACCCTGCCCGAGCAGGTGGCGGCGGCCAACGGCGACCTGGCCCAGCTGGCGCTGCGGCAGAAGCTGGTGACCGCGCTGAAGACCCGCGAGGAGGTCGCCGGCCTGCTGACCAAGCGCGGCGTGGCCGACGACAATGCCGACGGCGGGTTCCGCCAGGTGGCGCTGACGACCTACCTGCAGCACCTGGATGGCACCCTGCCGCAGGCCGACACCCGTCCGCAGGTGGCGGTGGTGGTGGCCGAGGGCGAGATCGCCGGCGGCGAGCTGCCGCCGGGCAAGGTCGGCGGCGAATCCACCTCGGCGCTGCTGCGCGAGGCCCGCGACGACGACGACGTGAAGGCGGTGGTGCTGCGGGTGAACTCGCCCGGCGGCGAGGTGTTCGCCTCGGAGCAGATCCGCCGCGAGGTCGAGGCGCTCAAGGCCGCCGGCAAGCCGGTGGTGGTGTCGATGGGCGACGTCGCCGCATCCGGCGGCTACTGGATCAGCATGAATGCCGACCGCATCTATGCCGACGCCTCCACCATCACCGGATCGATCGGCATCTTCGGGCTGTTCCCCACCCTCGACCGCACCCTCGGCAAGCTCGGCGTGCACACCGACGGCGTGGCCACCGCGAAGTACGCCGGTGCGTTCGACATCACCCGGCCGCTCGATCCCGGCGTGGCCAGCACCGTGCAGGCGGTGATCGAGAAGGGCTACCGCGATTTCACCGGCAAGGTGGCCAAGGCGCGCGGCAAGACCGTGGACCAGATCGACGCGGTGGCGCAGGGCCGCGTGTGGAGCGGCGCGCAGGCGCAGCAGCGCGGGCTGGTGGACGCGCTGGGCGGGCTGGGCGACGCGGTGGCCGATGCCGCCGCGCGGGCCAAGCTGGGCAAGCCCGACCGCTGGCAGACCGTGTACGTGGAAGAACGCACGGTGCCGCTGTCGCAGATGCTGTCCGAGCTGATGCAGAGCCGCGCAGGGCTGGGCCTGCTGCGCGGCACCGGGCTGGGCGAACTGCTGCTGGCCAGCCGCGCCCACGAACAGGCGCCGTTGCGGTTCGTGCAGGCCGCGCTGGAACAGCGCGGGCAGGCGCGGGTGAAGGCGCTGGCCTACTGCTTCTGCGAACCGATGTGAGCGTGATGGCGACCGGTGCATTGATCCGGTCGCCCCGTCTCCCCTGTAGGAGCGCACGGAACGGGCGCGAACGCTTTCGCAGGATCACGCAAAGAGCATCGCGCCCGTTCCGTGCGCTTGTGTCTTGTCTTTGCCCTAGTGTTGCCAGTGAGAGCGGAGTGCGGGA
>NZ_JAXOFT010000002.1:0-327462 GCF_036409385.1 Thermomonas sp. LB-4
CTGGCGGCCGAGCAGGCCGAAGCCGAGCGTCTCGCGGCGGAAGAAGCCGCGCGCCAAGAGGCCGAACGCATCGCTGCGGAAGAAGCTGAAGCGGCGCGTCTGGCGGCCGAGCAGGCCGAAGCCGAGCGCCTCGCGGCGGGAGAAGCCGCGCGCCGGGAAGCCGAACGCATTGCTGCGGAAGAAGCCGAAGCAGCGCGTCTGGTGGCCGAGCAGGCCGAAGCCGAGCGCCTCGCAGCGGAGGAAGCCGCGCGCCAGGAAGCCGAGCGCATCGCTGCGGAAGAAGCCGATGCGGCGCGTATGGCGGCCGAGCAAGCCGAAGCCGAGCGCCTCGCGGCGGAGGAAGCGGCGCGGCGGGAAGCCGAACGCCTTGCGGCGGAAGAAGCCGAACGTCAGCTGGCGGAAGAGGCCGCGCGCCTCGAAGTCGAACGCATTGCCGCGGAGGAGGCAGAGGCCGCGCGCGTAGCCGCAGAGCAGGCCGAGGCCGAGCGCGTGGCGGCGGAAGAAGCCGCGCGCCAGGAGGCCGAACGCATCGCTGCGGAAGAAGCCGAGGCGGCGCGTCTGGCGGCCGAGCAGGCCGAGGCCGAACGCCTCGCGGCGGAAGAAGCGGCGCGTGCGGAAGCCGAGCGCATCGCCGCCGAAGAGGCGGCGCGGCGCGAAGCCGAGCGCGCCGAAGCCGAACGCATCGCCGCCGCGCGCGCCGAGGCCGAGCGCCTCGAGGCGGAGCGCGCCGCGGCACGCCGCGCGGAGGCCGAACGCGCCGACGCGGAACGCCGCGCCGCGGAAGCCGCAGCAGCGGCCAGGGCGCGCGAGCAAGCGGCGCTGGCCGCACTGCAGGCCAGCGCGGGAGCGAGCGAGGACCCGGACGAGCCGCTGGATACCAGCGAACTGGACCTGGAGCTGGTCGACATCTTCGTCGAGGAGGCAGGCGACCTGCTGGACCACTCCGACGGGCTGCTGGCGAAGCTGCGCGAGACCCCGGACGACAACGAACTGGTGGTGGGCCTGCAGCGCGACCTGCACACGCTCAAGGGTGGCGCGCGCATGGCCGGCATGATGCCTGCCGGCGAACTGGGCCACGCCATGGAGTCGCTGCTGGAAGCCGTGGCGGCGCAGAAGATCGACTTCGGCATGGATGGCGTGCCGCTGCTGGAACGCGGGTTCGACCGCCTGCACGGCATGATCACCCGCATCGCCGCGCGCCGTGCGCTGGGCATGCCGGATGCGCTGATCGAGGAATTCAATGCACGTGCGGAACAGCGCCCGGCGGCGGTGGCGGGGCCGGCGGCCGGTGCCGGCCCGGTCCCGGCAGTGCAGCCCACCGCGAAGATCGGACTCAAGCCGCTGTCTGCGCCGATGGGCCAGGACGGGTTCGGCGAGGACGACGAGATCGGCGTGCGCGCGCCGCAGGAACAGGTACGCATCCGCGCCGACCTGCTCGACCGCCTGGTGAACTACGCGGGTGAGGTCGCCATCTATCGCGCCCGCCTCGAGCAGCAGCTGGCGGCGTTCCGCAGCACCGCCGCCGAAATGGAGCAGACCAACCTGCGCCTGCGCGACCAGCTGCGCCGCCTGGATTCGGAAACCGAAGCGCAGATCATCGCCCGCTTCCAGCGCGAGCACGACACCGGCAACGAAGCCTTCGATCCGCTGGAGCTCGACCGCTTCAGTACCCTGCAGCAGCTCTCGCGCGCGCTGGCCGAATCGGCGGCCGACCTGCAGAGCCTGCACGGGTCGATGGACGACCTGACCCGCCAGTACGAAACCCTGCTCACCCAGCAGTCGCGGGTGAGCTCGGAGCTGCAGGAAGGCCTCATGCGCACGCGCATGCTGCCGTTCGACTCGCTGGTGCCGCGCCTGCGCCGGGTGATCCGCCAGGCCGCCGCCGAAACCGGCAAGCAGGCGCAGCTCAAGCTGGACGGCGCGCAGGGCGAACTCGACCGCAACGTGCTGGAGCGCATGACCGCGCCGCTGGAGCACATGCTGCGCAACGCCATCGCCCACGGCCTCGAGGCGCCGGATGCCCGCCGCTCCGCCGGCAAGGCGGAGGAAGGCAGTATCCGCGTGGCGGTGCGCCGCGAAGGCTCGGAAGTCGTCCTGCAGATCTCCGACGACGGCGCCGGCCTGAACCGGGCCGCGATCCGCGCACGCGGCGTTGAGCGTGGCCTGATTGCGGCGGACGCGCAGCTGACCGACATCGAACTCGATCAGCTGATCATGCAGCCCGGCTTCTCCACCGCCGAAACCGTCAGCCGGCTGGCCGGCCGCGGCGTGGGCATGGACGTGGTCGCCAGCGAGGTCCGCCAGCTGGGCGGCACCATCGACATCGCGTCGCAGCCCGGCAAGGGCACGGCGTTCACCCTGCGCCTGCCGCAGACCCTGGCGGTGACGCAGGCGGTCTTCGTCAGGATCGGCGAGACCGAGTATGCGGTGCCGATCGCCTCGGTCCGTGGCGTCGGCCGCATCTCCCGCGAGGAGCTGGCGCAGGCCGGCGCGACTTACCGCTACGGCGGCGAGGACTACGTGCTGCACGATCTGGGCGTGCTGGTCGGCACGGCGCCGGCGCGCGCCGAAGGCCACCTGCAGATGCCGCTGCTGCTGGTCGGTTCGGGCGAGCTGCGGGCGGCGGTGGCGATCGACCAGGTGCTGGGCAGCCGCGAAATCGTGGTCAAGACCGGTGGCCCGCAGCTGACCTCGGTGCCGGGCATCTTCGGGGCCACCATCATGGGCGATGGCCGCGTGGTGGTGATCCTGGACGTCGCGCCGCTGGTGCGCCGGCAGGCCGCGGCGACGCCGGCGGACGTCGAGGTCGCCCACGTTCCCGGCACCCAGCGGCGGGTGCCGCTGGTCATGGTGGTCGACGACTCGGTCACCATGCGCAAGGTCACCGGCCGCGTGCTGGAGCGCCACAGCCTGGAGGTCGCCACCGCGAAGGACGGCCTGGATGCGCTGGAGCGGATGGTCGACATCGTGCCGGACCTGATGCTGCTGGACATCGAGATGCCGCGCATGGACGGCTACGAGCTGGCCACCGCGATGAAGGCCGATCCGCGCCTGCGCGAGGTGCCGATCGTGATGATCACGTCGCGCACCGGCGATAAGCACCGCCAGCGCGCGTTCGAGATCGGCGTGGAGCGTTACCTCGGCAAGCCGTACCAGGAAGCCGAGCTGATGCGCAACGTGTTCGAGCTGTTGGGGCTGGAGCACGCGGGCGCCGGAACCGCGCAATGAGCGCGCGTCGCGTGCTGGTGCTGGCGCGCGCGGGGGTCGCGCGCGACCGCACCGAGGCGGCGCTGCGGCAGGCGGGCGCGGCGCTGGCGGGGGTGTTGGACCCGGCCAGCGCGGAGGAGGCGCAGATTCGCGCGGCCGCGCCGGACGCGGTGTTGGTGGTGCTGGATCCGGTGGCCGAAGCGGCGCTGGAGAAGTTCGACGCGGTGCTGGCCGACCCGTCCCTGCTGGTGCTGTTCGACGACGCCGAGGTGGCGGCCCGCCGCGACGGTTGGGAAGCGGCGCGATGGGCGCGGCACCTGACCGCCAAGCTGCAGGGCCACCGCGATGTCCTGCCGGCGCCGCCCGGTGGTGCGCCGGCGAGCGACTTCGAACAGGAAATGCGCGACCTGACCATGGAGGTGGCCGCCATGCAGCCGCTGCCGGCGGCATCGGTGGGTTCGGCGCTGATCCACCCGGACGGCGCGGTGGTGATCGCGGCCGGTGTCGGCGGGCCGGATGCGGTCCGCCAGCTGCTCGGCGAATTGCCCGAACATTTCCCGCGCCCCGTGCTGTTGCGCCAGCGCATCGAGGGGGGGCAGTACGACCGCCTGGTCCGGCAGATGCAGCGCGCCGCGCGCATGCCGGTGGTGCTGGCCAGCGCAGGCGAGCCGCTGCGTCCCGGCCACGTCCACGTGATGCCGGACCACATCGACGTCCACCAGGCGCCGGTCGGCCTGCATTTCGTGGAGGCTGCCGGCGAACCGCGCTTCGCCGCGCTGCGCCCCGCCGACAGCGCCATGCTGCTGCTCAGCGGCGCGTCGCCGGGACTGGTCGACGTGGCCCTGTCGATGCGCATGGCCGGCGGGCTTGCGCTCGGCCAGGCGGCCGAGAACTGTTTCGATCCCGCCGCCAGCCAGGCGCTGGCGGCACGCGGCGGCGACGCGGACAGCCTCGCCGGGATGTCCCGTCAACTGCTGCAACGCTGGCCTGCCTGAGGTTTCCATGTCCGACATCGCATACATCATCCGCGGCGTGCTCATCCAGGTGGCCGATGCGCGCCTGCTGCTGCCCAACGCGACCATCGCCGAGGTGTTGTCCTATGCCGAGCCGGAACCGCTGGAGGACGCGCCGGACTGGTTGCTGGGCCGGATCCGCTGGCGCGGCTGGCAGCTGCCGCTGGTGTCGTTCGCGCGGTTCGCTGGCATCGCCGAGGAGCAGGGCGGCCTGGGCAGCAAGGTGATCGTGCTGAAGGCGCTGGGCGGCAATCCCAAGCGGCCGTACTTCGCGCTGCTGACCCAGGGCTTCCCGCGGCTGGTGACGGTGACCGAGCAGACCCTCGCAACCCAGGAGGAGGGCGACGGGCTGCCCGCCGGCGTGCTGGCCCGCGTTCGCCTGAACGAAAACGACGCGATGGTGCCTGACTTGGCCGCGCTGGAGCAGCGCCTGCACGCGGCGCTGGCGGCCGCCGCCTGAAACCCTGCCCGGCCGCAAGCGCGGCCTGGCATCTTCAACCCAGATCGCCGGCCATCGCCTGCAGGGCGGCTATCGCGGCGATGCCGGCGGTTTCGGTACGCAGGATGCGCGGGCCCAACCGCAGGCCTTCGAAGCCCGCCGCCGCAAGCTGCTCGCGGTCGCGCGGCGACCAGCCGCCTTCCGGGCCGATGGCCAGCGTGCAGGCGCCCAGTGCGCCCCCCTGCAGCGCCACCAGCCCCTGCTGCGCAAACGGATCGAGGATGAAGCCGCGGCCTTCGCGCAGCGCGGCCGCCCGCGCCAGCGGTTGCGGCGCGGCCACCTCGGGAACGCGGGCGCGGCCGCTCTGTTCGCAGGCGGACACCACCACTTCCCGCCAGTGCGCCACCCGCTTGTCGGCGCGCTGCGCGTCCAGCTTCACCTCGCTGCGCTCGCTGCTTGCCGGCAGGATGCGGGTGACCCCCAATTCGGTCGCCTTCTGCAGGATCAGATCCATCTTCTCGCCGCGGGCGATGCCCTGCAGCAGGGTGATCGCCAGCGGCGATTCGCTGTCGACGCGGCGGGTGGCGACGATCTCCGCCAGCACTTCGCGCTTGCCGACCGACACGATGCGGGCATCGCAGTCCAAGCCGTCGCCGTTGAACAGCACGCAGGCATCGCCGGCCTGCAGGCGCAGCACGCGGACGAGATGCGCGGCAGCGTCCTCGGGCAGGGCGACGGTCTCGCCCGCGCGCAGCGGCAGGGCGACGAAACTGCGGGTCAGGCGCATCGGAATGCCCTCTGCGGTGCCGGTGAACGAAGGAGCGAGAAGGGTCGACGCCTCATGCGACGGCCTCCGCCAGCGCGGCGCGGGTGGCCGCTGCCAGCTGCTCCAGCTGGGCGTCCTCAATGCAGTACGGCGGCATCCAGTACAGCACGTCGCCCAGCGGCCGCAGCAGCACGCCGGCCCCGAGCGCCGCGCGGTACATGCGCAGGCCACGGCGGCCGGCGATCTCCACCGCGTGGCCGTCCTCGTCGTTGCCCGTTTCCGGGTGCAGCTCGATGGCGACCACCATCCCGCGCTGGCGGACTTCCGCCACCGCCGGGTGGGCCCGCAACGGCGCGGCCAGCGCGGCCATCCTGGCGGCGGTGGCGCGATTGCGCGCCAACACGTCGTCGGCGGCGAAGATGTCCAGCGAGGCCAGCGCCGCCGCGCAGGCCAGCGGGTTGCCGCTGTAGCTGTGCGAATGCAGGAAGGCGCGCTCCCGCGAGTCGTCCAGGAAGCCGTCGTAGATGGCCTGCGTGGCCAGCACCGCGCACAGCGGCAGGAAGCCGCCGGTCAGGCCCTTCGACAGGCACAGGAGATCCGGTTGGACGCCTGCCTGCTCGCAGGCGAACAACGTGCCGGTGCGGCCGAAACCGGTGGCTATCTCGTCGGCAATCAGGAACACGCCGTGCGCATCGCAGAGTTCGCGCGCGCGTTGCAGGTAGCGCGGGTGATGCATGCGCATGCCGCCGGCGCATTGCAGCAGGGGCTCGACGATCAGCGCGCAGACCTCGCCGGCGTGCGCGTCCAGCAGGCTGGCCAGGGCATCGGCGGCGCGCTCGGCGCAGGCGATGGCCCCGGCCTCGTCGCGCGCGCCGAAGGCATCCGGCGACGGCGCGAACAGGGTTTCCAGCAGCAGCGGCGCGTACACCCGCCGGTACAGCGGAAGGTCGCCCACCGACAGCGCTCCCAGCGTTTCGCCGTGGTAGCTGCCGGTCAGCGCGACGAACTTCGTGCGCCCCTGGACCCCCTTGTTGTGGAACCAGTGGAAGGCCATCTTCAGCGCCACTTCCACGCCTGCCGATCCGTTGTCGGCATAGAACACCTTGGCCAGCGGATCGCGGCCGGGCTGGCGCGGGGCAAGGGCCAGCAGGCGCTCGGCGAGCTCCACCGCGGGGGCGTGCGAGCAGCCTGCCAGGATCACCTGCTCCAGCTTGTGCGCCTGCCGGCCGATGGCCGCGGCGATGCGCGGTTCGGCGTGGCCGTGCAGGTTGGTCCACCAGCTGCTGACGCCGTCGAGGACGCGGCGGCCATCGAACCCCACCAGCCAGGCGCCTTCGCCGCGCGCCACGGGGAACAGCGGCAGCGCGTGCGGGTGTTCGCGCATCTGCGTGCAGGGATGCCAGAGCACCGCCAGGTCGCGCGCCCGCCAGTCATCCGCCGCGGCTATCATTGGGCCATCGTGAAGTCCTTCCATCCCGCCATTATCGCCGCCGGGGCGACCGCATGAGCCGCCGCCTGCCGGTCATCCACGGCATCACCGAGCACGACGCCGGACCGTACCGGATGGAGCGGCTCGACCTGGAGTTCAGCAACGGCGAGCGTCGCCTGTACGAGCGCCTGCACGGGCGTGGCCATGGCGCGGTGGCGGTGGTGCCGATGCTGGATGCGCATACCGTGCTGCTGGTGCGCGAATACGCCGCCGGCGTGCACCGCTACGAACTGGGGCTGGTGAAGGGACGTATCGACGCCGGCGAGACGCCGCTGGAAGCGGCCAACCGCGAATTGATGGAGGAGGCCGGCTATGGCGCGCGCGACCTGCGCGTGCTGCGCAGCCTGACGCTGGCGCCCACCTACATGAGCCACCAGACCCACGTGGTGCTGGCGCGCGACCTGTATCCGCAGCGGCTGCCCGGCGACGAGCCGGAGGAGCTGGAACTGGTGCCGTGGAAACTGGCCGACCTCGGCCAGCTGATCCTGCAGGATGATTTTTCCGAAGGCCGCAGCATCGCGGCCCTGTTCATGGTGCGCGAATGGTTGCAGCAGCATGCAGGTGAATGACGCGCTCCGCGACGGCGTGATCGCCATCGCCCGCCAGGCCGCTGCGGCGATCCTGACGGTCTACGACAGCGCGTTCTCC
This sequence comes from Thermomonas sp. LB-4, assembly GCF_036409385.1. Taxonomy (NCBI): domain Bacteria; kingdom Pseudomonadati; phylum Pseudomonadota; class Gammaproteobacteria; order Lysobacterales; family Lysobacteraceae; genus Thermomonas; species Thermomonas sp. LB-4. The sequence goes on from NZ_JAXOFT010000002.1 coordinate 7,563, forward strand.
GTGCAGCACAAGGACGACCGCTCGCCGCTGACCGCAGCGGATCTGGCTGCGCATCGCTGCATCGTCGCCGGGCTGGCCGCGCTGACCCCGGGCATCCCGGTGCTGTCGGAGGAATCCAGCGGCGCCGACATCGCCATGCGCCGGCAGTGGACGCGGTTCTGGCTGGTCGACCCGCTCGACGGCACCCGGGAATTCATCAAGCGCAACGGCGAGTTCACCGTCAACATCGCGCTGATCGAGGACGGCGTGGCGATGTTCGGCGTGATCCAGCAGCCGGTCACCGCCGCGCTCTGGCACGGCGCGCCGGGCCGCGGCGCGTTCCGTCGCGACGGCGATGCCGACGTCGCCCTCCATGCACGCATTCCGGCAGAGGCGCCGCTGCGCATCGCCGCCAGCCGCTCGCATCGCGATGCGCGCACGCAGGCGCTGCTGGAGGCGTTGCCGGGCAGCGAGGTGATCGGCTGCGGCTCGTCGCTGAAGTTCTGCCGCATCGCCGAGGGCGCGATGGACCTGTACCCGCGCTTCGGGTCCACCAGCGAGTGGGACACCGCCGCCGGGCAGGCGATCCTGGAAGCCGCCGGCGGCGCGGTGCTTGACCCGAAGGGGCGGCCATTCCGCTACAACCAGCGCGACACCCTGCTCAACGGCGACTTCATCGCGATGGGCGATGCCGCGCTGCGCGCGCGGTTGCCGGCATGAGCGACATCGCCGACCTGCTCGCCATCATGGCGAAGCTGCGCGACCCGGACGGCGGCTGCCCGTGGGATCTGGAACAGGACTTCGCGACCATCGCCCCGTACACCATCGAGGAAGCCTACGAAGTCGCCGACGCCATCGACCGCGGCGACATGGCCGACCTCAGGGACGAACTGGGCGACCTGCTGCTGCAGGTGGTATTCCATGCGCGGATGGCCGAAGAAGCCGGCGCGTTTGCGTTCGGCGACGTGGTGGCGGCGATCTGCGACAAGATGGTGCGCCGGCATCCGCATGTGTTTGCCGCAGGGACGGCCGATGCCGACGACAGCGCCGCGGTGCTGCGCCACTGGGACGCGATCAAGCGGGCCGAGCGCGCGGCGAAGGGCGAGACCGATACGTCCGCGCTGGCCGGCATTGCCCGCGGCCTGCCGGAGTGGCAGCGTGCGGTGAAGCTGCAGCAGAAGGCGGCCAAGGTCGGCTTCGACTGGCCTAGCCCGGCGCCAGTGCTGGACAAGCTGCACGAGGAAATCGACGAGGTCCGCGCCGAGTTCGATGCCGTGGCCGCCGATCCCGGCGATGCCGCCGCGCGCGACCGGCTGGAGGATGAGCTGGGCGACGTGCTGTTCGTCTGCGCCAACCTGGCGCGGCATGCCAGGGTGGACGTGGGCAACGCGCTGCGCCGCGCCAACGCCAAGTTCGAGCGCCGCTTCCGCGCGATGGAAGCGATGGCGGCAGCCGATGGCGGCCTTGCCGGCAAACCCCTGGACGCGCAGGATCGCTACTGGGTGCGGGCCAAGCTGGCGGAACGTGATAAGCCTTAGGGCGGCGGAAGCCGGAGGGAGAAAAAAGATGGCGGATTTTTCCAGCTTCCGCGAGTTCTACCCGTTCTACCTGGGCGAGCACCGCAACCGCACCTGCCGGCGCCTGCATTTCGTCGGCACCAGCTTCGCGATCGGTTTCATCGTGCTGGCGATCAAGGGCGGCAACCCGTGGTGGTTGCTGGCAGCGCTGCTATCGGGCTATGCGTTCGCCTGGATCGGCCATTTCTTCTTCGAGAAGAACCGTCCGGCCACCTTCAAGCATCCGTTCTATTCGTTCGCCGGCGACTGGGTGATGTACCGGGACATCCTCATCGGCCGCATTCCGTTCTAGCGACACCATCTGGCAGGCGTCCGCGCGGTCGGTGCCCGTCCGGGGACCATCGGCGGCAAGGATGCCGCCGATGGTCCTACATGGATGTATTCACGGCGTGTCCCCGGACGGGTGCCGGCCGCGCGGATGCCCGCGCAGGACCCGTCACGCGAACCCCTCTACGCCTGCGGTCACTCAAGAAAAATCAGCCACGCCGCCACCGCGATCAGCGCAAACCCCGCCCAGTGGTTCCATTTCAGCGGCTGGCCGAGATACCAGGTGGAAAACCCGACGAACACCAGCAGGGTGATGACCTCCTGCATGCCTTTCAGCTGCGGCGCGCTGTAGACCGTGCTGCCGATGCGGTTGGCTGGCACCATCAGCAGGTATTCGAAGAACGCGATGCCCCAGCTGACCAGGATGACCTTGGCCAGGGCGGTCTCCCGGTACTTCAGGTGGCCATACCAGGCGAAGGTCATGAATACATTGGAAAATACCAGCAGGAGCGGGGCAATCAGGCGGTCGTAGGGCATGCGGGCGGGCGGTGTGCGCGGGAGCGCGCAGATTACGCCTTCACGCGGCTTCGACTCCGCAATCGTCATCGTTTGGCAAGTCAATTCGAGCGAGGCGCGCATGCGCGAACAGGAACAGGCGGGACTGGTGCTCATCGTCGAGGACAACCGCAACATCTCCGAGATGGTGGGCGAATACCTCGAGAGTCGTGGCTTCGAGATCGATTACGCAGCCGATGGCCTGGATGGCTATCGGCTGGCATCGGAGAACGTCTACGACGCCATCGTGCTGGACCTGATGCTGCCGCGGCTGGACGGGATCGAGGTGTGCCGCCGCCTGCGCGGCGACGCGCGCAAGGCCACGCCGATCCTGATGCTGACCGCGCGCGACACCCTGGACGACAAGCTCACCGGCCTGTCGTCCGGCGCCGACGACTACCTGACCAAGCCGTTCGCGATCCGCGAACTGGAGGCGCGACTGCATGCGCTGATCCGCCGCGACCGCCGCCAGGTGGGATCGGAAGTGCTGCAGGTGGGGGACCTGGTGCTGGACCCGGCGTCGTTGCGGGCCACCCGCGGAGGCATCGAGCTGCAGCTGTCCCCGATCGCCCTGCGCCTGCTGACGATCCTGATGCGCGAGTCGCCGCGGGTGGTCAGCCGGCAGGAAATCGAGCGCGAGATCTGGGGCGACGAGCTGCCGGACTCGGATACGCTGCGCAGCCACCTGTACAACCTGCGCAAGGTGATGGACAAGCCGTTCGAGCGTCCGCTGCTGCATACCGTGCAGAGCGCCGGGTATCGGATCGCCGATCTCGCCGACTGACGCCGAAAGCCTGCCCATGTCCGTTGCCCTGCCGCGCCCGCCTTCTGCCGCCAATCCATCACCGGAGGCGGCGGAGCGCGAGCGTGATTTCACCCGTGACGCCAGCCACGAGCTGCGTACGCCCCTGACGGTGATCCGGGTGGCGAGCGACCTGATCGCACACGATGACGGGCTTTCCCCCGCCTCGCGGCGTTCATTGGCGCGCATCCAGGACGCGGTGGCGGGCATGGAAGCCGTGATCGATGCACTGCTGTTCCTGGCCCGCTCCGAGCAGGCGCCGCTGGACGTGGACGATGTCGTGGTGCGGGAAGTGGTGGAGCGTGAGGTCGATCGGGTCCGCCCGATCCTGCGCCACAAGCAGCTGGCCCTGCATCTGGAAGTCGAGGCGGAGCCGGTGCTGCATGCGCCGTCGCGCATCCTGCAGGTGATGCTGGGCAACCTGCTGTCGAACGCGGTGCGGTTCACCGACGCCGGCGGGGTGGTGGTGCGGCTCAAGGAAGGCTGCGTGGAGGTGGAAGACACCGGTATCGGCATGGACGCGGCCACGCTGGCGCGCGCGTTCGAGCCGTTCTACCGGGGCGAGGGCGAACAGTACGTCGGCTCCGGGCTGGGGCTGTCGATCGCGCACCGGCTGGGGCAACGCTGCGGCTGGCCGGTGCGGCTGGAGAGCACCCCCGGACAGGGAACCCGGGCCAGCATCCTGTTCGGAAGGATCAACCGGGACTGAAGGCACGGTTGCCGCGCGGGCAACGCGGCTAGGATGCGCGGCTGTCAACCGGACGCGCATCCGTGCGTTCCCACCCGTCAATCCCAGCCGACCGTCCCCATGAGCCAGCCCCGTCGTTCCCGCAACACTTTCCGCAAGGCCGGCCTGGCCGTTGCCGCCATCGCAGTGCTGGCCGCAGGCTGGTATGCCTGGAGCAAGCGCGCCGCCACCGACGAGGCCGGCGGCTACCGCACCGAAACCGTCCAGCGCGGCGATATCCGCGTGGCGATCTCTGCCACCGGCACCCTCAGCGCCATCACCACCGTCACCGTGGGCAGCCAGATTTCCGGCCAGGTCACCGACATCCTGGTCGACTTCAATTCACCGGTGAAGAAGGGCGACGTGCTGGCGCGGATCGATCCGTCCACTTACCAGGCCCAGCTGGAGCAGGGCAACGCGCAGATCGCCAACGCGCAGGCGCAGCTGCGGCAGGCGCAGGCCAGCCTGCACAACGCGACCCTGGACTTCGAACGCAAGCAGTCGCTGTCCGCGCAGAAGCTGATCGCACGCAGCGACCTCGACCTTTCCCGCGCCGCGCTCGACCAGGCTCGTGCCCAGGTCAACGCCGCGCAGGCCCAGATCCGCCAGCAGACCGCGTCGCTGAAGAACACCCAGGTCAACATCGACCGCGCGGTGATCCGTTCCCCGGTCGATGGCGTGGTGCTGACCCGCAAGATCGAGCCGGGCCAGACCGTGGCCGCGAGCTTCTCGGCGCCGGAGCTGTTCACCATCGCCGAAGACCTCTCGAAGATGAAGATCGAGCTGGCCGTCGACGAATCCGACATCGGCCAGGTGCGCACCGGCCAGGCGGTGGGCTTCACCGCGGACGCCTTCCCCGACCGTCGCTTCAAGGGCGTGGTGGAGCAGGTGCGGCTGGCGGCCACCACCAACAACAACGTGGTCACCTACCCGGTGGTGGTGACCGTGGACAACAGCGATGGCACCCTGTTGCCGGGCCTGACCGTGAACGCGGAAATCGAGGTCAGCAAGCGCGAGGGCGTGCTGCGGCTGGGCAACGCCGCGCTGCGCTTCAAGCCGGCGGAGGGCTCGGCGCTTGCCGAACTGCAGCCGCAGGGCGCGCCGGCCGGCGGCGGTGCAGGCTCCGGGCGCGGCCCGGGCATCGGCGAGGATCTGCAGGCGCTGGCGGGGACGCTGGGGTTGAGCGCCCAGCAGAAGGCGGCGTTCGATGCGGCGCTGGAGGAAATGCAGCGACGCCAGGCCGAGCGCATGGCGCAGGCGCAGGCGCAGCAGGGGGCACAGTCCCAGCAGCAGGGTGGCAACCGGCTGTTCGGTGGCGGCGGCATGCGGATGGGCGGCGGCAACGGCGGCGCCAACCCGGCGATGCTGGCGCAGATGCGCGCGCGCATGCGCGACCGCCTGAACCAGCAGTTCGATGCGTTCGTCTCCAGCCTGGACGAGGCCCAGCGGGGCAAGTGGAATGCCGGCCTGGAGGCCCAGCTCAGCGCCAAGCGTGTGCTGGCTTACAAGCTGGTCGGCGGCAAGCCGCAGCCGGTCATGCTGAAGGTTGGCGCCAGCGACGGCAGCAGCACCGAGATCTCCGGCCGCGACATCAAGGAAGGCGACCTGATCGTCTCCGGCGAGCGTTCGGCGGCGGAGAGCAAGTGATGGCGGCGGAGTCGGTTCCGGTCATCCTCACGCGCGGTCTGGGCAAGGTGTATTCGGCCGGCACCGAGGCCGAGGTGGTCGCCCTGCGCGGGGTCGACCTGCGCATCGACCGCGGCGAATTCGTGGCGATCATGGGGCCGTCCGGTTCCGGCAAGTCCACGCTGATGAACCTGCTGGGCTGCCTGGACACCCCCAGCGCCGGCCGCTACGAGTGCGATGGCGTTGACGTGGCGACGCTGGACGCCGAGGCATTGGCGGCGCTGCGCCGCGACAAGATCGGCTTCGTGTTCCAGGGCTTCCACCTGTTGCCGCGGATGAACGCCACCGACAACGTGGCGATGCCGATGGGCTATGCGCAGATCCCGCCGGCCGAGCGCCGGCGCCGCGCCGTGGCCGCGCTGGAGGCGGTGGGCCTGGGCGCGCGCGCCGCGCATTTTCCCAACGAGTTGTCCGGCGGCCAGCAGCAGCGCGTGGCGATTGCCCGCGCGCTGGTCAACCAGCCGCCGATCCTGCTGGCGGACGAGCCCACCGGTGCGCTGGACAGCAAGACCGGCGAGGAAATCCTGGCCCTGTTCAAGCGCCTGCGCGACGACGGCCATACCGTCATCCTGATCACCCACGATGCCCACGTGGCGGCCCATGCCGACCGCACCTTCGTGATGCGCGACGGCGAGCTGCACGCCCAGACCGACGCGGAGGCCGCATGAGTTTCCTCGACATCCTGCGCACCGCGTTCTTCGCCCTGCGCGGCAACTGGATGCGCAGCGCGCTGACCTCGCTGGGCGTCATCATCGGCATCGCGGCGGTGATCGTGATGGTCTCGATCGGCCAGGGCACCCAGGCCGAGATCGACAAGATGGTCTCCGGGCTGGGCTCGCAGCGGCTCGACATCAGCAGTTTCGGCGGCATGGGGCCGGGTGGCGCGCGCATGGCCCAGGGCAGCCGCTGGAGCCTGGGCGAGGGCGACGTGGAGGCCATCCGCAGCGAGGTGCCGAGCGTGCAGTACGTGGCCGGCTCGCTGCGCGGCGGCACCCAGGTGGTGTTCGCCGAGAACAACGCTTCCACCCAGTGGCAGGGCGTGCAGGCGGACTGGTTCGCGATCAACGACTGGCAGGTGGCCAAGGGCCAGGGCTTCGACGCCGGCGACTACGGCGGCGGCGCCAAGCCGGTCATCCTAGGCGAAACCGTGCGCAAGGCGCTGTTCGGCGACGACGAGGACGGCATCGGCCAGACCGTGCGGCTGGGGCGGGTGCCGTTCACCGTGGTCGGCGTGCTGGGGTCGAAGGGCCAGGGCGGCTTCGGCCAGGACCAGGACGACATCGTGGTGGTGCCGCTGGAAGCGGCGCGGCGCCGGCTGGCGAGTTCGCAGGGCATGCCGCCGGGGGCGGTGCAAAGCATCGCCGTGGGCGTCGACGACCCGCGCAACCTGGCCAGCGCGCAGGCCGAGATCGAGGGCCTGCTGCGCCAGCGGCACAAGATCGAGCCCGGCGCCGACGACGATTTCGCGGTGCGCAACATCAGCCAGATCGTCGCCACCCGCACAGCCACCACCAACCTGATGTCCAAGCTGCTGGGCGCGGTGGCAGGCATCTGCCTGATCATCGGCGGCATCGGCATCATGAACATCATGCTGGTGTCGGTCACCGAGCGGATCAAGGAGATCGGCCTGCGGATGGCGGTGGGCGCGGGCCCGCGCGACGTGCGCCGGCAGTTCCTGGCCGAGGCGATGCTGATCTCGCTGATCGGCGGGGTGATCGGCATCGGGATCGGCGTTGTCGGCGCGCTGCTGGTGGGCAAGTTCGGCAACCTCCCGGTGGAGTTGAACGCCAGGGTGGTGCTGCTGGCGGCGGCGTTCTCGATCAGCACCGGGCTGTTCTTCGGCTACTACCCGGCGCGCAAGGCCTCGCTGCTGGACCCGATCGAGGCGCTGCGCGCGCAGTAGCGCGCCGGCCCGCGCCTGCCGCGCGGCCTGCCGGGGCCCGCAGCGGGGTGTGGCAAAATGGCGCATTCGCTCCTCGACGCTGCCGCCAGATGCCAACCCGCCTCACCGCCATGTCCGCCCGCCCCCCGGTTCCCTCGCATGGCTGACCTTTACGGACACCTGCCGCGCGGTCCGGCGGGCGTGCTGCGCGCCGCCCGCTGGTCGATGTTGGGCCTGCGCGCGGCGTGGCTGCACGAATCCTCGTTCCGGCTGGAAGTCTGCATGTTCGCCGTGCTAGGGCCGCTGGGCTGGTGGCTGGGCGCCACCCCGGTGGAGCAGGTGTTGCTGATCGGCAGCTGCCTGCTGGTGATGGCCATGGAGCTGATGAACTCCTCGATGGAGGCGGTGATCGAACGCTTCGGGCCTGAACGCCACGAACTGGCCGGGCGGGCCAAGGACATGGGTTCGGCCGCGGTGTTCGTGCTGATGGTCAACGTGGTACTGGTGTGGTCGCTGCTGCTGCTGCCGCGCTATCTGTAAACCGCGCGATGGCGCGACATGAAGAGTAAAGAATGGACCTGAGTTTTCTTGCTTCGCCGGACGCCTGGCTCACCCTGGTGACCCTGAGTGCCCTGGAAATCGTGCTGGGTATCGACAACCTGGTGTTCATCTCCATCGCGGTCAGCCGCCTGCCCGAACACCGCAAACCGTTCGCGCGCAAGCTCGGCATCGCGGTGGCCTGCATCACCCGCATCCTGCTGCTGGTGACCCTGGCGCACCTGGCGCGGATGTCGCAGGACCTGTTCGTCCTGTTCGGGCAGGGCATCTCGATCCGCGACCTGGTGCTGATCCTGGGCGGTGCCTTCCTGCTGGTGAAGGGCCTGCAGGAAGTCCGCGACATGGTGACCGGCGGCGAAGACGAGGATCCGCGCACCACCAAGGCATCGGCGGTGTTCGGGATGGTGATCGCGCAGATCGCGGTGATCGACATCGTGTTCTCGCTGGATTCGGTGATCACCGCGGTGGGCATCGCCGAGCACATCCCGATCATGGTGTTCGCGATCCTCACGGCGGTGGCGATCATGCTGCTGGCCGCCAACCCGCTGGGCCGCTTCATCGATGCCAACCCGACCGTGAAGATGCTGGCGCTGACCTTCATCCTGCTGGTCGGCGTGGTGCTGATCCTGGACGGCCTGGAGGTGCACGTGCCCAAGCCGTACATCTATTTCGCGATGGGGTTCTCGGTGCTGGTGGAATGGCTGAACCTGCTGATGCGCCGCAAGGCGGTCGCGCACAAGGTACCCGGCGCCGGCGAGTGGTAACCGTCCCGAATTGACCCGTTTCCCGGAGCCGCAGCCGCATGCCCATCCTCCACCAGATCGATCCCGTCGCCGTCGCGCTGGGGCCGCTGAAGATCCACTGGTACGGGCTGATGTACCTGCTCGGTTTCGCGGTGGCCTGGTGGCTGGGCCGGCGACGGGTGCGCGCCGGCCGCCTGCCCGGCGTGGACGACAACGGCTTTGGCGACCTGATGTTCTACGCCATGCTGGGCGTGGTGCTGGGCGGGCGCATCGGCTACGTACTGTTCTACGACTTCGGCGCGTTCCTGCACGACCCGCTGATGCTGTTCAGGGTGTGGGAAGGCGGAATGAGCTTCCACGGCGGCCTGCTGGGCGTGCTGGGGGCGGGCGCATGGTGGTCGCGCCGGCATCGGCTGCACTTCTTCGATACCGTCGACTTCGTGGCCCCGCTGGTGCCGGCCGGGCTTGGCTTCGGCCGCCTGGGCAACTACATCGGCGGTGAATTGTGGGGCAAGCCCACCCAGGGCACCGCGTTCGAGGGCTGGGGCGTGGTGTTCCCGCATGCGCTGCCGGCGCCGTTCGCCTCGATGGACCCTGCCGCGCTGAAGGCGCAGTTCGACAGCGGGATGTTGGACGCGTTCGCGCGCCACCCCTCGCAGCTGTACCAGGCCACGCTGGAAGGGCTGGTGATGTTCGCGGTGCTGGTCTGGTATTCGCGCAGGCCGCGTCCGCGCTACGCGGTGGCCGGCCTGTTCGCGCTGCTGTACGGCAGCTTCCGTTTCCTGGTGGAGTTCGTGCGCGAACCCGATGCGCAACTGGGCTACCTGGCGTTCGGCTGGCTGACCATGGGCCAGGTGCTGAGCACGCCGCTGGTCCTGCTGGGCCTGTTCTGGCTGTGGCGCTCGCGCAGCGCGCCGACGCTGATGCCGGAGGCGCGCTGATGCGGCAGTACCTGGAGCTGCTCCGGCACGTGCTGGAGCACGGCAGCGACAAGGCCGACCGCACAGGCACCGGCACCCGCAGCGTGTTCGGCTGGCAGATGCGCTTCGACCTGGGCGAAGGCTTCCCGCTGGTGACCACCAAGAAGCTGCACCTGCGCTCGATCGTCCACGAGTTGCTGTGGTTCCTGCAGGGCAGCACCAACATCGCCTACCTGAAGGACAACAAGGTTTCGATCTGGGACGAATGGGCCGATGCCGATGGCGAACTCGGCCCGGTCTACGGCAAGCAGTGGCGCAGCTGGGAAGGCGCGGATGGCCAGACCCACGACCAGATCCGCTGGGTGGTGGACGAGATCCGCCGCAACCCGGATTCGCGCCGGTTGATCGTGTCGGCGTGGAACGTGGCCGACCTCCCGAAGATGGCGCTGATGCCCTGCCATTCGCTGTTCCAGTTCTACGTGGCGGACGGGAAACTGAGCTGCCAGCTGTACCAGCGCAGCGGCGACATCTTCCTCGGCGTGCCGTTCAACATCGCCAGTTACGCGCTGCTCACCCACATGGTGGCGCAGGTCTGCGGACTGGGCGTGGGCGATTTCGTGCACACGCTGGGCGATGCGCATCTGTACAGCAACCATTTCGAGCAGGCCCGCGAGCAGCTGGCGCGCACGCCGCGCGCGCTGCCGCGGCTCTTGCTCAACCCGGGCGTGAAGGACATCTTCGGCTTCCGTTTCGATGACATCGCCATCGAGGGCTACGATCCGCTGCCGGCGATCAAGGCGCCAGTGGCGGTGTGAGCCGGCCATGCGCGTTTCGCTGATCGCCGCGCTCGACCGCAATCACGCCATCGGCCGCGGCAACGCATTGCCCTGGCACCTGCCCGACGACCTCAAGCGGTTCAAGGCGCTGACCTTGGGCAAGCCGGTGCTGATGGGCCGCAGGACCGCGCAGTCGCTGGGCCGTGCGCTGCCCGGCCGCAGCAACCTGGTGCTCACCCGCGGCGGCGCGGTGCCCTTCGCGGGCATGCAGGCGGTGGCGTCGCTGGAAGTGGGGATCGCGCAGGCGGCTGCGGAATGCGACGAGCTGTGCGTGATCGGTGGCGGCGAGGTTTACCTGTTGGCGCTGCCGCAGGCCACCCACCTGCACCTGACCTTGGTCGATACCGTGGTGGAGGGGGCCGACGCGTTCTTCCCGCGCTTCGACGCCCGGCACTGGCGCGAAACCGCGCGCATCCACCATCCGGCGGATGCGACGCATCCGTTCGCGTTCGATTTCGTCGATTACGAGCGCGCCTGACCCTGGCCTTCTGGCGCACGGCCCCCGTCGTGGCGGCGCGGACCGTGGTTGCCATGCGGCTTGTGGCCGTGCCGCGGCGGGCGCTGCCGCGGCGCCGGTGCCGGCACGTCGCGGCCCGGGACCTGCACCAGCTGGAAGTCGTCGGCATCCAGCCGCAGGGCGGTCAGCTTGCCGCTCCACACCGCGCCGGTGTCGATGGCGTGCACGCCGTGGCCGATGAACAGGCCCAGCGTGCTCCAGTGGCCGCAGACGATCTTCAGGTCGCGCGGCGCGTGGCCGGGCACCGAGAACCACGGGTACAGCCCCGGCGGCTGGGTGCCGGGCGCGCCCTTGTGTTCGAAAGCGATGCGCCCGCGCGGGCTGCAGTAGCGCATGCGGGTGAAGATGTTGATGATGGCGCGGTCGCGGTCGCTGCCCTGCAGCCGCGGCGACCAGTCGGGGCCATCCCCGTACATGTTCTTCAGCAGCTTGCGGTAGCCGTCGCCGCGCAGGCGGGCTTCGATCTCGCGGGCGTGCTTTTCGGCCAGTTGGGTGGTCCACTTCGGCGCCAGCCCGGCGTGCACCATCATCCAGCCCAGCTTGCGGTCCACGTGGACCAGCTGGCGCCCCCGCAGCCAGGTCAGCAGCTCCGGCGCGTCCTCCGCGAACAGCACGCCCTGCAGGTCCGGATTGACCCGGCGCTGTTCCTCCGGCGTGCGCTCGGCCACCGCCAGCAGCGACAGGTCGTGGTTGCCCAGCACCACCTCGCACTGCTCGCGCAGCGAATGGACCAGCCGCAGGGTCTCGATCGACTGCCCGCCGCGGTTGACCAGGTCGCCGCAGAACCACAGCCGGTCCGCCGCCGGGTCGAAGTTGATCTTCTCCAGCAGGCGCCGGGTGACGTCGTAGCAACCCTGCAGGTCGCCGATTGCCCAGACGGCCATCTCAGTGCAGGGTGCGCGGGACGGACAGGGTGAACGCCGGGATCGGCGCGGCGAAGCGGGTGCCGTCGTCGGCCAGCACGTCGTAGCTGCCGCGCATGGTGCCGAAGTCGGTCTCCAGCACTGCGCCCGAGGTGTATTCGAAGCCTTCGCCTGGCTGCAGCCACGGCTGCTCGCCCACCACCCCTTCACCCACCACTTCGCGGACCTTGCCGTTGCCGTCGGTGATCAGCCAGTGGCGGCCCAGCAGTCGCGCGGGGATCTTGCCCAGGTTGCGGATGTGGATGGTGTAGGCGAACACGTAGCGGTCTTCCTCCGGCGCCGACTGCTCGTCGAGGAAGCGGGTGTCGACATCGATGTCGAACTGGTAATCGTTGCTGCTCATGCCGACATTCTAGCGGCGCGTGGCGCGGCGCGCCGGCTCCATTCAGGCGCCGGCCAGCAGGTTGGCCAGGCGCACGAAGCCGGCGACTTCAACCTGCTCCGCGCGGGCGTCCGCGCGCAGGCCGGCAGCTTCGATGGCGGCACCATCGGCGACGCCATTGAGTGCGTTGCGCAGGGTCTTGCGGCGCTGGCCGAAGGCGGCGCGGACGACGTTGGCGAATACCGCGCGGTCACGCACCTCGATGCGTTCGGCAGCTTTCGGCACCAGCCGCACCACCGCTGAATCCACCTTCGGCGCCGGCCGGAACGCGCCCGGCGGCACCACGAACAGCGGCGTCACCGTGCAGTAGGCCTGCAGCATCACGCTCAGGCGGCCGTACACCTTGCTGCCGGGGCCGGCGGCCATGCGCTCCACCACTTCCTTCTGCAGCATGAAGTGCATGTCGCGGATCGCGGCGGCATGGTCCAGCGCATGGAACAGGATCGGCGAGGACAGGTTGTAGGGCAGGTTGCCGACCAGCCGGATCTGCCCGAGGGCATCGCCGCGCTGCGCGGCCAGCGCGCCGAAGTCCACCCCCAGCACGTCGCCCTCGATCAGGTGCAGCTGGCCGTGCTCGCGCGCTGCGGCCTGCAGCGGGGCGTGCAGGTCGCGGTCGAACTCGATGGCGGTGACCTCGCCATGTTTCCTCAGCAGCGGGAAGGTCAGCGCGCCCTGGCCGGGGCCGATCTCGACGAGCACATCGCCCGGTCGTGGATCGATGGCCTGCACGATCTTCTCGATCACGCCCTTCTCGTGCAGGAAGTTCTGGCCCAGATGCTTCTTGGCCGGTTCGGTGAAGCCAGTGTTCATGGCAGGCGGGCTCATGGCGGGCGGGCTCACAGCAGGCGCGTCCCCAGCGGCACGTCGCGGTCCGGCACGCACAACGCCACTGCGCCGTCGGCGTCGTGGAAGCCGGTGACCAGGCATTCGGACATCAGCGGGCCGATCTGTTTCCTGGGGAAGTTGACCACGGCGACCACCAGCCGGCCCACCAGGTCTTCGGGGCGGTAGTGGACGGTGATCTGCGCGCTGGATTTTCGCACGCCGAGTTCGGGGCCGAAGTCGACCTGCAGCACATAGGCGGGCTTGCGCGCCTGCGCGAATGGTTCTGCCGACAGCACTCGGCCGACGCGCAGCTCGACCTTCAGGAAGTCGTCGAAGGCGATCTCGTCCATCACGCGCCCGCGCGCCGCGACGCCAGCTGCGTGCAGCAGCGGATGGCGGCGAACAGGCTGGACGGATCGGCCTTGCCGGTGCCGGCCAGGTCCAGCGCGGTGCCGTGGTCCACCGCCACGCGCGGGTAGGGCAGGCCGAGGGTGAGGTTCACCGCATGGGCGAAGTCGGCGTGCTTGAGCACCGGCAGGCCCTGGTCGTGGTACATCGCCAGCACCGCGTCGAAAGCGCGCAGCTTGTCGGGCAGGAAGGCGGTGTCGGCCGGCAGCGGGCCGACTAGGCGCAGGCCATCAAGGCGCAGGCGCTCCAGCGTCGGAATGATGACGTCCAGTTCCTCGCGCCCCAAGTGGCCGTCTTCGCCCGCATGCGGGTTCAGGCCGAGCACGGCGATGGTCGGCGCGGCGATGCCGAACTGGGTGCGCAGGACCCCATCGACGATCCGCAGCGTGCGCTCCAGCGCGCCAGGGGTGATCCGGTCGGCCACCTCGCGCAGCGGCAGGTGCACGGTCTGCAGGGCCACCCGCATGGCGGGATTGGCCAGCATCATCACCACTTCAGTGCCGGCGTGCGCCGCCAGCAGGCCGGTGGTGCCGGTGTAGTGGATGCCCCCCTCGTTGATCGCCGCCTTGTGCACGGGGCCGGTGACCAGACCGTGCAGCCGCCCTTCGAGGCAGGCCTGCGCGGCGCTGGTCAGCGCATCCACCACCGAGGCCGCGTTGGCCGGCTCGGGCGTGCCGAACGCGGCTACGACCGGGTGCGGGATGTCCACGATCTCCAGGCTGCGCGGCCCGGCGGGAGGTTCGCCGCTGCGATGCAGGGCCAGCGGCAGCGACAGCGCGGCGGCTGCGCGGTGCAGGCTGCCGGCGTCGCCGAACACGACCAGGTCCGCGTCCCAGTCGCGCTGGGCCGCGTGCACGACGAGCTCCGGGCCGATGCCCGCGGGCTCGCCGGGGACCAGCGCAAGCAGGGGACGCATGTGCGCCTCAGAAGACCGCGCGGCTGCCCTCGGCGCGCTCGACCGGGGTGACCTTGGGCTGTTCCTTCTGCGTCTCCGGCAGTTCGGGCCGGGTGGACCTGCCCTGTTCGTTGCGCACGTCCACGTAGGCTTCCCCGCGCATCTCGCGCAGGAAGCGGTCCCATTCCTCTTCCAGCTTGCGGCGACCGATGGTCTCGCGGACCTGCGCGCGCAGGTTCTCGTCGCCTGCGGCGATCTCGCGGCTGCCGTTGCGCTGCACGATCACCCAGCCCGCATCGGTCTTGAACGGCGCCGAGGTCTGCCCGTCGCCCAGCGCCGCCACCTGCATGCCGAACGCGGTGCCGTAGGTGTCGGCGCCGAACCAGCCCAGGTCGCCGCCGCGGCGGCGGGTGGTGGCGTCGTCGGAATCCTCGCTGGCCAGCTTGGCGAAATCCGCGCCGCCGGCCAGCCGCGCCGCCAGCGTGTCGATCTTCGCCTTGGCGGCCGCGTCGTCGGTCTTGTCGTCGACCTTCACCAGGATCTGGCGGGCCGAGAACTGGGTGACCTTCTCGCCGCTGCCGGCGGCCTGGGTGCGGGTGCCCACCAGCTGCAGCAGCTGGAAGCCGCTGGGGCCGCGGATCGGGCCGATCACCTGGCCGTCCTGCATCTGCTGGATGACCGACGCGAACGACGGCGGAATCTCGTTGAGGCTGCGCCAGCCGAGGTCGCCGCCCTCCAGCGCGTTGGGGCTGTCGGAATAGCGCACCGCGGCGGCGGCGAAGGTCATCTCGCCGCGGTCGATCAGGCCCTTCACGCCCTCGATCTTCTTCTGCGCGGTGGCGATCTGCTCCGGACTGGCCGCTTCCGGCGTCCCCACCAGGATGTGGGCGAGGTGGAACTGCTGGCTGGCGGTAGCCGAGGCGTTGGCCATCGCCGCGTCGACCTCGCCCTCGCTGACGTTGATCCGGCCCTGGGCGAAGCTCTGGCGCAGCTTCTGGGTGATGATCTCGTCGCGCAGGCTGTTGCGGAAATCGGTGAACGACAGGCCGTCCTCGGCCAGGCGCGCGCGCAGCTGGTCGATGGTCATGCCGTTCTGCTGGGCGACGCCCTGCACCGCGCGCTCCAGGTCCTGGTCGCTGGCGGTGATGCCGGCGTCGGTGGCGCGCGCGATCTGCAGGCGCAGCAGCACCAGGCGCTCCAGCACCTGCCGTTCCAGCACGTCGGCCGGCGGCAGCTGGTTGGCCTGGCCGGCGTACTGGGCGCGGATGTTGGCGACCGCGCGGTCGAGTTCGCTGCGCAGGATCACGTCCTCGTTGACCACGGCGGCGATCCGGTCGACCGGCTGGAGGGACGCGGCGTCCTGCGCGGCCGCGCCACCGGCGAGCAGCAGCACGGGCAGCAGCGCGGCGAGATGGCGGGGGGCACGCAGGCGATGGATGAAGGTCATGGATTGGCGTTCGCGTTGTCGGGCGGGAAAGGCTGGCCCGTGGCGGTCTGCGGCGGCACCAGATAGAGGTCGTCGCGATTGTAGCCGAGGATCGACCGGCGCAAGGCGCGGCGCGCGTCTTGGCCGGCGGAACCGAGGCCCTTGAGTTCGATCTCGAACATCAGTGCGTTGCTCAGCTCGCCGGCGCGGTTGTGCACGTAGCGGCGGGCGACCAGGCGCATCGCCACGCAGCAGCTGTCCCACTGCACGCCGGCCAGGCTCTCCAGCGCCTTGCGGTCGCGCAACGAATAGTAGCCGCGGCCGACCAGGCTCCAGCTGGCGTTCAGCGGGTACAGGAAGGAAACATCCACCTGTTCCAGCAGCGCGCGGCGGTAACGGTAGGCGAGGTTGAACACGCCCTCGTCCGGCAGCAGGTAGCGCGCGCGCATGCTGGCCAGGTCGGTGCGCTTGAACTTCGGGTCGCGCTGGTAGGAGGCGCCGATGGTCCAGCGGTCGGTGGGCGCGTAGTTGACGTCGGCTACCCACGCCGAGCGGCCCTTCTCGGTCACCGGCTCGTTCGGCAGCCGCACCAGCGATTCCTTCAGGTAGCGGATCTGGCCCAGGCTGGCGGAAAAGCGTTCGAAGCCGTCCGCCTGGCGGATCATGCGGGAGCTGACCGCCAGGGTGATCTGGTTGGCATCGGCCTGGCGGTCGGCGCCGGAATAGCGGTTCTCGCGGAACAGCTGGCTCCAGCTGAAGGTCAGCGGCTGGGTGTCGAACACCGGCATGTCGCCCTGGTCCTCGTAGGGCACGTTCAGGTAGAACAGGCGCGGTTCGATGGTCTGC
The DNA here is from genome assembly GCF_036409385.1 of Thermomonas sp. LB-4. Lineage (NCBI taxonomy): Bacteria > Pseudomonadati > Pseudomonadota > Gammaproteobacteria > Lysobacterales > Lysobacteraceae > Thermomonas > Thermomonas sp. LB-4. The sequence continues at coordinate 24,317 of NZ_JAXOFT010000002.1, forward strand.
AGGTAGCGCTTGCCCTTGACCTGGGTTTCGCGGTCGAAGAACAGGCCGGTGTCGACGCTGAAGATGGACTGTGCGCGCGTCGGCGACTCCCCGCCCAGCGCCTGCCCCAGCGTGCGGTCCAGCGAATAGCCGGTGTAGCGCCAGGCCAGGGTGGGGCGGAGGAACCAGGCGTCGCCCTCGAGCGGGGCGCCGATCCACGGGCGCAGGTCCACGCGCGAGCCGGCGGCGTATACCGGGTGATGGAAGCGCACCGCTTCGGCATCCACGCCCGCGTGCAGCAGGCCGCCGACGCGGCGTTCCCAGTTCAGGTAGGCCCGCGGCAGGCGGTCGTAGGGCAGCACCGCGTCGGTCAGGGTGTAGTCCGCCAGCTGCCAGTGATCGGCGACCACGCCGGCGGTCCAGTCGCGGCCGCGGCCGTAGACGCCCAGCGCGCTGTACGAGGTCGCCTGCGACAGGCCGTCGATGCTGCTGCTGAAGTCTTCGTAGTAGCGCGGGTCGCTGATCCAGTTGAGGCTGGCGCGCGCCTGCCAGTCCGGCGCGAGGTTGTGCACGCCCTCGAAGTGGGCCAGGCCGCGGCTGCGGTCGCGCAGTTCGTCGTTCGGCATCCAGACGCCATCCAGCGTGCCTTCGCCGTTTTCCAGCAGGTAGCGGAACTGCGCGCCCAGCAGCGCGCCGCGCTTGCTCATCCAGCGCGGGCTGAGGGTGGCATCGTAGTTGGGCGCCAGGTTGAGGTAGACCGGCTGGCGCCAGTCGAAGCCGTTGCGGCCGGAATTGGAGATCGACGGATACAGCAAGCCGGTGCGGCGGCGCTCGTCGGTGGGGAACATGAACCACGGCATGTAAAGCACCGGCACCTTGCCCACCTTCAGGCTCGCGCCGCGGGCCACGGCCATGCCGCTGTCGGTATCGATGTCGATCCGCCGCGCGCTGACTTCCCAATGGCGCTGCGCCGGCGGGCAGGTGGAGAACGTGGCGCCGCGCAGGCTGCCCATTTCCCCGGCCAGGTTGAGGCTGTCGGCCCTGCCGTTGCCGCGCCGCGACAGCAGTTGGTATTCCAGGTCCTGCATGGCATGGGTGTCGGTGTTCTGGTCGCCTTCGGCGCGCGCCGCGCGCAGGCGCAGGCCGCGGGCCTGGAAGCGCACGCTGCCTTCCGCTGCGTACTGGCCCGCCTCCTTGTCGAAGGTGAGCTGGTCCGCGCCCATGAACTGGTTGCCGCGGCGCATGGTCACGTTGCCCTGGAACATGGGGTTGGCGTCGGTGCCGGACAGCAGGTCGCCTTCGATATCGGTGGGCGTCTCGCCGGTGGGATCGATGTTCAGCCCTTCCGGCGCACGCATGGCGTCCGCGAACGGTGGCACCACGTCGCCGACCGGGCACAGCCGCCAGTTCTGCGGTGGGTCGTCGGCGGCGCGCGCCTGCAGGCAGAGCGCGACGCACAGGGACAGGGGAAGCAGGCGCAGGACGGGACGCACGGGCGATCCGGGGCGAAAAACGGATCGTTAGCTTGCCGGAAGCAGCCAGCAGCGGCAAACGCGGGAAGCGCCGCGCGTTTGCGTGGGCTTCAGCCGCGCCTTCACAGGCGCAGGCTGTCGACGTGCGCCACCACGCATTCGGCCAGCGTGGCGAGGTCGTAGCCGCCCTCCAGCGTCGACACGATCCTGCCGTCGGCGTGGCGGTCGGCGATGGCGACCAGTTCGCGGGTCAGCCAGGCGAAGTCGGCGGTGTCCAGCAGCAGCCCGGCCAGCGGGTCGCGGCGATGGCCGTCGAAGCCGGCGGACACCAGCAGCAACTGTGGCTGGAACAGGTCCACCGCCGGCAGCAACTCCTCGCGCCAGGCGGCACGGAAATCCAGGCCGTCGGTCCCCTTTGGCAGGGGCAGGTTGAAGATGTTGCCGCAGCCGGTCTCGTTGCGCGCCCCGGACTCGGGATACAGCGGCCACTGGTGCGAACTGGCGTAGAGCACGCGCGGCTCGCGCTCGAAGATCGCCTGGGTGCCGTTGCCGTGGTGGACGTCGAAATCGACGATCGCCACCCGCTCCAGGCCGTGCCGGTCGATGGCATGGCGGGCCGCCACCGCCACGTTGTTGAACAGGCAGAAGCCCATCGCCGCTGCCGCGGTGGCGTGGTGGCCGGGCGGGCGCACCGCGCAGAACGCGCGGCGGGTGCGGCCGGCCAGTACGGAATCGACCGCGGCCACGCCAGCGCCGGCGGCGCGCAGCGCGGCATCGGCGGACTGGGGCGACAGCATGGTGTCGGGATCAAGCGGTTGCAGCGCGCGCGGCGCCGCCTCCAGCACCGCGTCGAGCAGATGCGGGTCGTGCACACGCAGCAGCTGGCCCCGGCTGGCGGGGGGCGCCTGCTGCCAGTCCAGGTCCGGATGCGCCGCTTCCAGCGCATGCAGCACCGCGCGCAGGCGCTCGGGGCGTTCCGGGTGGTCGGGGCCGGTATCGTGCGCCAGGCAAGCGGCATGGGTGTAGATCTGCATCACCTGCCGTTCCTCCGCCAGAGGTCTACCTGCGGCGCTCGTGCTTCCACAGCACCTCGCCGTGGCCGCTGGCGCGGGCGAGCACGCGGGCGAGCACGAACAGCAGGTCGGACAGCCGGTTCAGGTAGCGCACCGGCTGCGGACGCACCTCTTCCAGACGCGCCAGCGACACTGCGGCGCGTTCGGCCCGGCGCACCACCGTGCGGGCGACATGGCAGCGCGACGCCGCTTCGCCGCCGCCGGGCAGGATGAATTCCTTCAGCGGCGGCAGGTCTTCGTTGAAGTGGTCGAGCTGGGCTTCCAGCGCTTCGATGTCGGCATCGAAGATTGCCGCATGCCCGGGAATGCACAGCTCGCCGCCGAGGTCGAACAGCTGGTGCTGCACGCGCACCAGCAGGCCGCGCACGTCCTCGGGCACGTCCGCGGCCAGCAGCACGCCGATGCAGGAATTGGCTTCGTCGACGGTGCCGTAGGCCTCCACCCGCGCCGAGTCCTTGCCGACCCGCGAACCGTCGCCCAGGCCGGTGCTGCCGTCGTCACCGGTGCGGGTGTAGATCTTGCTGAGGCGGTTGCCCATCAGGCCGTCTGCGCGCGCAGCGCCGGCAGCTGCCGGCGCAACAGCTCGAAGCCCCCGAACAGCAGCGCCGCGTAGACCAGGGTGCCGAGCACGGTCCACTGGAAGAACGGCACGCCGGCGACGAAGGCCGCGGTCAGGCCGGCGGCGTTATGCGGATACATCGACCCGAACGCCCACACGCCGGCATTGGTCAGCACGAAGAACAGCAGCGAGCCGGCCAACGAATAGCCCAGCACGCGGCCGGCGCCGACCTTGCCGCGCAGGCCGAAGCCCAGCACGGTGGAGAGGGCGATGCAGGCATACACCATCAGGTAGCCGGCGCTGGCGAAGTAGCTCCAGTAGATGCCGCCGTTGACCAGGCCCAGCACCAGGTCGGAGGCGAACATCGCCACCAGCGGCACGACCAGCGCCCACTGGCGCTTGGCGAAATAGGCGCCGCCAAACAGCGCAACCGCCTCGATCGGGGAGAAATTCGGCGGGTGCGGAATGACCCGGCTCAGCGCCGCGACGAAGATCAGCGCGGTGAGCAGCAGCGGGCCGGCGGGGAGCGTCGAGGCGGGGCGATTCATGGCATCGGGACGGGCGGACTGCGGAGCCGTTAGCATAGCGCAATGTCCATTCAAGCCTCTGGAAACGGCCCCGCGCATGACGTGCTGATCGTCGGCGGCGGCCTGGTCGGCGCCAGCCTCGCGATCGCGCTGGACGCGCAGGGGCTGGATGTCGGCATGGTCGAGGCCGCACCGGCCGGCGCGCTGCCGCCGGTGTTCGACCAGCGCAATCTCAGCTTTGCCGAAGCTACCCTCAATGCGCTGCAGGCGCTGGGCGTGCTGCCGCTGATGCGTGCGCCCACCGGGCCGATCCGGCGCATCCACGTCAGCCGCCGCGGCGACTTCGGGCGCATGCTGCTGGACGCGCAGGCCTACGGGCGCAGCGAGTTCGGCCGGGTGGTGGTGGCGCGGGATTTCGGCGAGGCGCTGGAGGCGCGGCTGCTGCAACTGAAAGGCCTGACGCGCTACCGGCCCGCGCGTTTCACCGGACTTGGCGAAGGCGAAAATGGCCTGCGCGCGATCCGCATCGTCGATGCGAATGGCGAGCGGGAGCTGCGGGCGAAACTGCTGGTGGCCGCCGACGGCGCGCGCAGCGCGCTGCGCGAGGCACTGGCCATCGGCACGCGCGAGCACGACTACGGCCAGACCCTGTTCGTGGCCCGCCTGCGCACGCAGCGCGCGCCCGACGGCACCGCCTTCGAACGCCTGACCGAGCACGGCCCGACCGCGCTGCTGCCGCGCGGCGACGGCCATTACGGGCTGGTGCACGGCGTCCGGCGCGAGGACGCGGAAGCGGTGGCCGGGCTGGACGATGCGGCCTTCCTGGCGCGCGTGCAGGAAGCGTTCGGCTGGCGCGCCGGGCGCTTCCTGTCGGTCGGCGAGCGCAGCCGCTACCCGATGCTGGGTTGCGTGGCCGACGCGCTGGCCGCGCCGCGCGCGGTGCTGGTCGGCAATGCCGCGCAGTCGATCCATCCGCTCGGCGCGCAGGGTTTCAATCTGGGCCTGCGCGATGCGCTGACGCTGGCCGAATGCATTGCCGAACACGCCCGCGATCCCCGCGATCCCGGCGATGACGCCGTGCTGCGACGGCATGCCGCGCGCCGCGAAGAGGACCGCAGCCGCACCATCGCGTTCTCCGACGGGCTGGCGAAGCTCACCGCCAACGACGCACCGTTGCTGCGTCCATTGCGCAGCGCCGGTCTGGTGGCGGGCGATGCCTTCGGCTGGCTGCAGGGCCGGCTGGTGGGCGGCGCGATGGGCTACCGCGGCGACGTGCCGGCGCTGTGCCGCAAGGTGGCGGCATGAACCGGCGCGGCCTGCTGGACGCGGTGGTGGTCGGTGGCGGCGTGGTCGGCGCGGCCAGCGCCCTGATGCTGGCGCGGGAAGGCCTGCAGGTGGCGCTGGTGGAGGCGCGCCAGCCGGAGCCGTGGCGGCGCGAAACGCGCGACCTGCGGGTGTTCGCCTTTGCACCCGACAACGCCGCGCTGCTGGCCGATCTGGGCGTGTGGGCGCAGGTCGAAGCGGCGCGCGTGCAGCCGTATCGCGGCATGCGCGTGTGGGATGCGGCTGGCGGTGCGCCGCTGGCCTTCGATGCAGACGCGCTGGGCGAGCCGCAGTTGGGTTGGATCGTCGAGAACGCTCTGCTGGTGGATGCGCTGTGGAACGCGCTGCCGGCCGCCGGCGTGCGCCTGCACTGCCCGGCGAAAGTGGAAACGCTGGCGCAGGATACCGGCGGCGTGCGCCTTGGCCTGGAAGATGGACTGGTGCTGGAGGCGCGGCTGGCGATCGCCGCCGACGGCGGCCATTCGGCGCTGCGCCGGCTGGCCGGCATCCAGGCGCCATCGCACGACTACCACCAGCGCGGGCTGGTCGCCTTCGTCGCCAGCGAGGCGCCGCATCGCGAGACCTGCTGGCAGCGCTTCCTGCCCACCGGGCCGGTGGCGCTGCTGCCGTTCAATGACGATGGCGAGGCGCTGCTGCGTGGCCGCCTCGGTTCGATCGTTTGGACGCTGCCGGAAGCCGAGGCGCAGCGGCTGCTGGACGCACCGCAGGCCCAGTTCGAGCGCGAGCTGTCGGTGGCGTTCGGCGGCGAGCTCGGCGGCTTTACCCTCCAGTCGCAGCGCGCGGCGTTCCCGCTGCGCCGGCAACTGGCGCAGCGCCAGGTCGAAGGCCGGGTGCTGCTGGTCGGCGATGCCGCCCATGTGATGCACCCGCTGGCCGGGCAGGGCGTGAACCACGGCTTGCGCGATGTCTCCGCGCTGCGGGCGATGTTGCGCGGCGCGCAGGCGAAGGGTGGCGACATCGCCTCCGCGAGCCGGCTGGCGCGCTGGGCGCGCGCGCGCCGCAGCGACAACGCGCTGGGCGCGCACGCCTTCGAGGCCATCAACCGCGTCTTCAGCAACGACGCACTGCTGCCGACCCTGCTGCGCGGCCATGCGCTGGGGCTGGCGGGGCGCATGCCGCCGCTGGTGCGCGCGCTGTGGCGGCATGCGGCGGGGCGGTAGGCGGCAACCCGCGCGAACGGCATGGACGGCAATGCCGGCACCCCCTTCGATGGCGGCCGGTCACGGCGTGATGCCGCTACTGGCGCGGCAGGGCGCGGGTCGCGCCGGATGGGCCGCCAGTCAGTCGCGCGGGCGGTCGACCGTGGCGCTGGCGAACACGGTGATCTCCTCGCGGTCGTGGTAGAGCTGCTTGGCGCGGATGGTCAACGGCCTACCGGCCTGCTGCGCGAACAGGTCCAGGCACAGCCGGGTTTCCTGCCAGCGCTTCTTCATCGGCAGTTTGAGATTGAAGATGGCGTGGCGGCACCAGCCTTCGCGCAGCCAGGTGGCCATGCGTTCGGCCACGCGGCGCGGCTGTTCCACCATGTCGCACACCATCCAGTCCAGCGGATGGGGCGGCTGCCAGGAAAATCCGTCGGCGCGCAGGTGCTGCACCATGCCGGTGTCCAGCACGTGCTGGCGCAGTGGGCCGTTGTCGATGGCCGACACCCGCAGGCGGTTGCGGACCAGCACCCAGGTCCAGCCGCCGGGGGCGGCGCCGAGATCGGCGGCCACCATGCCTTCCTTCAGCAGGCGCGTGCGCTCGTCTTCGCTGAGCAGCACCAGCAGCGCCTCTTCCAGCTTCAGCGCGGAACGCGACGGCGCGTCCTTGTGCATGCGCAGGCGCGGGATGCCCAGCGGCCAGGGCGCGCTGTCGGCGGGCGTGCTGGTGGCGAGGAAGGCGTGGTCGCCGGCGGCGAAGCAGACGTGCAGGCGCGGCAGCCGGCGGCTGTCCTGCGCACTGAGCAGGTAACCCTTGCGCAGCGCCGGGCGCAGCGCGTTGCCGAGGCTGCGCGCCAGCCCCGCCAGCGGTTTGCCGGCATCGCTGTCCGGATGCTCCATCACCAGCTCGCCGTATAGCGGCGCCTGTCCCGCGGTGCGGGCGGGCGGCAGCGCCGCCAGCATCGGCGCGATGCGGTCGCTCGGATCCAGCCCGTTCAGTTCGGCCAGCAGGCGCAGCTTCTGCCGCGCGAAGATCAGTTCCGAGAACGGCAGCGCGCGATCCAGCGCTTCGCCGTCTTCGCAAAAGAACACCACGTAGCCGCTGTCGCGCTCGGTGCGCGCATAGCCGGCGATCCCGGCCTGTGCGGCGCGTTCGGTCAACTCGCCGGCCAGCTCCGGCTCGAAGCCCTGGCGGCAGTAGCACAGCAACCCGTCAATAATTCGGCCCGCCCAGTTCGCCGTAGGTCTTCAGCACCGCGCAGGCGGCGTCGCGCTGCACGTCGCGCACGACTTCAATGCCGCGCTTGTTGAGTTCGCCCACCCAGTCCGCCGGCAATGGGCCTTCGTCGAACGCGGTCAGCGCCATCACGTCCTCGGCGCGGGCGCCGATCAGCAGGCGGTCGATGCCGGCCCACATGGTCGCGCCGTAGCACTGGCAGCAGGGCTGCGCCGAGGTGGCCAAGGTGACCGGGCCGCCCAGCTCGTTCAGGCGGAACTGCTGCAGGCGCTGCTGCGCCAGCATGTAGGCCATGGTTTCCGCATGCGCCAGCGAGCAGCTCTGGCGCACCACCCGGTTCACGCCCACCGCGATCAGCTGGTGCTGCGGGCTGAACACCGCCGCGCCGAACGGGCCTCCGCTCTGGCGCTCCACGTTGTATTGCGACAGTTCGATGGCGAAGGCGACCTTGGCCTCGTCGCTGGAGAAATCGCGGCCGGCCACGTCCAGTTCCAGTACCCAGATCGGCAGGGTGATGTGCAGCTGCGCGGGAAGCGGCATCGCCATGTCAGGCCTTCTGCGCCCAGGTGTCGCGCAGGGTCACGCTGCGGTTGAACACCGGCTTGCCGGGCGCGTGGTCGTAGCGGTCGGCGACGAAATAGCCCAGCCGCTCGAACTGGAAGCCCTGCTCGTTCGCCGCCTGCGCCGCCGCCGGTTCGACGTAACCCGTTACCACCTTGCGCGAATCGGGATTGAGGTAGTCGACGTAGGTCTTGCCGCCTTCGTCGTTGTCCGGGTCCGGAACCGTGAACAGGCGGTCATACAGACGCACTTCCGCCGCCACCGCGTGCTGCGCGCTGACCCAGTGGATGGTGCCCTTGACCTTGCGGTTGGCGCCTTCCATGCCGGGGCGCGATTCCGGGTCCAGCGTGCAGCGCAGCTCGACCACGCGGCCGTCGGCGTCCTTCACCGCCTCGTCGCAGCGGACGATGCCGGCGCCGCGCAGCCGGACTTCGCCACCCAGGGTAAGGCGCTTGAAGCCCTTCGGCGGCACTTCCTCGAAGTCCTCGCGCTCGATCCACAGCTCGCGCGAGAACGGGATGCTGCGTTCGCCCTGCGCCTCGTCCTTGGGATGATTGGCGAAGGTGAGGGTTTCCTCGAAGCCGGCATCGAGGTTGGTCAGCACCAGCTTCAGTGGATCGATCACCGCCATCCGGCGCGGCGCGTGCGCGTCGAGGTCGTCGCGCAGCGCGCCTTCGAGGATGGAGATGTCCAGCAGCGAGTTCTGCTTGCTGATGCCCACGCGCTCCACCATCAGCTTCAGCGCCGACGGCGTGTAGCCGCGGCGGCGGATGCCCTGCAGGGTGGGCATGCGCGGGTCGTCCCAGCCGTCCACCAGCTTGTCGGTGACCAGCGCCATCAGCTTGCGCTTGCTCATCACCAGGTAGTTGAAGTTCAGTCGCGAAAATTCGATCTGGCGCGGCTTCCCGGCTTCCTTCGGCAGCCCCCGGGCGACCAGCGGCTCCAGCAGGTCCGGGTTGCCGGCCAGGTCCACGTTGTCCACGCACCAGTCGTACAGCGGGCGGTGGTCCTCGAATTCCAGCGTGCACAGCGAATGGGTGATGCCCTCGATGGCGTCGCCCAGCGCGTGGGCGAAGTCGTACATCGGGTAGATCGGCCATTCGCTGCCGGTGTTCTGGTGCTCCACGTGCTTGATCCGGTACAGCGCCGGATCGCGCAGGTTGATGTTGCCACTGGCCATGTCGATCTTCGCGCGCAGGGTGCGCGCGCCGCCCGGGAACTCGCCCGCGCGCATGCGCCGGAACAGGTCCAGGTTTTCCTCGACGCTGCGCTCGCGGAACGGCGAATTGCGGCCCGGCTCGACCAGGCTGCCGCGGTATTCGCGCACCTGTTCGGCGGACAGGTCGCAGACGAAGGCCTTGCCGTCGCGGATGAGTTTCTCGGCGGCAAGGTAATAGACGCCGAAGTAGTCCGAGGCATGGCGCAGGCTGTGCCAGTCGAAGCCCAGCCAGCGCACGTCGTCCTGGATGGCGCGCACGTATTCGGGGTCTTCGCGGGCGGGGTTGGTGTCGTCCAGCCGCAGGTTGCAGACGCCGCCGAACTCCTGCGCGACGCCGAAATCCAGGCAGATCGCCTTGGCGTGGCCGATGTGCAGGTAGCCGTTGGGCTCGGGCGGAAAGCGCGTCTTGATCGCGCTGTGCTTGCCGGAGGCGAGGTCGTCGCGGACGATCTGGCGGATGAAGTCGGTGCGGACGGGGGCGTCGGCGGCGGGCGGGGTCGGGGTCGAGGACACGGCGTGGGTGCTTCCTGGGTAGTCCGCTAGTCTATCCGAGCCGCACAGTGCAAGGGTTTCGCGGCGCCGTCGCGGGGCGTACGCTGGCCGCCACAAGGAGTGCCGATGCGCAGCGTGTACGAAGCCGCCAACCTGATCGATGCCCACCTGGTCCGGCAGGCGCTGGAAGCCGAGGGTATTCCCGCGTTCGTGCGCGGCGAGGCGCTGACCGGCGGGATCGGCGAACTGGGCGTGTTCGGGCTGGTGGGGGTGATGGTGCCCGATGCCGCCTGGCCGCAGGCGCGCGACGTGGTGGCGGCGCTGCAGCTGGGCGAGCAGGCGCTGGCGGACGACGAGGAATTTCCCGGCGCCCAGCCCGCATGAGCGCGGCGCATCCGCAGCGTGCGGCCGGCCTGCAGCTGCTGGCCGGTGCGGCGATCATCGGCAGCAATGGCCTGATGGTGCGGATGGCGGCGATGCCGCCGACCGCGGTGGCGTTCTGGCGGATGCTGCTGGCCGGCGCGCTGCTGGCCGCACTGGTGAGCGCACGACATGGTTGGCAACCGTTGCCGCGCAAGGCGTGGTGGTGGCTGGCGGTGCCGGTGGTCGCCTTCGCGGTCGACCTGTGGATGTGGCACAAGAGCATCCTGCTGGTGGGGCCGGGACTGTCCACCCTGCTGGCCAATGCGCAGGTGTTCTTCATGGCTATCGCCGGCGTGCTGCTGTTCGGCGAGCGGCTGAACGCGCGCTTCGTCGCCGGCGTGCTGCTGGCGTTCTCCGGCCTGTGGCTGCTGCTGGGCGCGGACTGGGCCACGCTGCCGCCGCAGTACCGCTGGGGCGTGTGGCTGGGGCTGGGCGCGGGCGTGTGCTATGCCGCCTACAACGTCGGCATCAAGCGCTCGCAGGCGGAGGCCGGCGCCGGGCGGGCGCGGGTGCCGGTGGAGCAGGTGCTGTGCTACGCCGCGTTCGGCAGCGCGCTGTGCCTGGGCTTGATCGGCTGGGCCGAGGGCGAGGCGTTCGCGCCGCCGTCGCTGCGCAGCTGGGGCGTGCTGCTGGCGCTGGCCGCGTTCGGCCATTGCCTGAGCTGGGTGCTGATCTCCCGCGCGATGGGCATGCTGCCGGTGGCGCTGGCCGGGTTGCTGCTGCTGGCGCAACCGATCGTGGCCTACCTGCTCGACGTGGTGTTCCTGGACGTGACCATCACCCCGCGGCAGTGGGCGGGGCTGGCGGTCAGCCTGGCCGGGATCTTCGTGGCCGGGATGAAGACCCGGCAGGACCACGCCGCGCAGGAGCCGTGAGCGCGGTCACAGCGCGGTCATAGCGTGGTCAGCGCACAGGCGTAGACCAGCTCGCACGCGCCGTCGCCGCTGTCGTCGCGGCGGAGCGAGCTGCGCCAGTGCCAACGGCCGTCGTCGGCATCGATGCGGACCAGCCAGCCGTCGATGCGCAGGCGCTGGCCGGCCTCGACCCTGCCCAGCGCGGCGGCCACGGCGTCGTTGGCGGGCACGATGTGCATGTTGGCGCTGCTGCGGGCGATTTCGTCCGCCGGAATCGGCGGCTGGTCCTGCCACCGGTAGCGGTACCAGCGGCCGCCCTGGCTGATGGTCAGCTGCGCCAGCACGGTGTCGTCGGCCATGCGGCCCCAGCCCAAGGCAAGGTCGGTGGGCGAAAACTCCGCTTCGCGGCCAAGCCGGTAGTCCTCGCGGCCCAGCACCCGCGCCTCCACGCTGAAGCCGGCCAGCGGCGAAAGCGTGGCGGCGCCGATGGCGGGCAGGGCGAGGCCGCGCGGTGCGTCGGTCTGCAGTGGCGGGTCGCCGCGCGGCACCCGCGGCGGCAATGGACAGCCGGTGATCGCCGTGGGGTCCGGCCGTGGCAGGGTGGACGGGGGATGCGCCAGCCACCAGCCCGCCAGCAGGCAGGCGACGACCGCCGCGAGCACCCCGCCGCGTATCCGCATCGATCTTGCTCCCGGTGCGCTTCTCTCAACCCTGCGCCAATTGTGCCCGTGCCTGCGTGCCGATCACATCCGCAAGCTGCTGCAGGAAGCCGTCCAGCGCCGAGGACTTGCGCCAGACCAGCGCGATCCGGCGGCTGGGCGCCGGATCGGCGAAGCGCACCAGGCGGATGCCGGCCGGCTGCACGATCGGGTCGTGCACCGACAGCGCCGGCAGCAGGGTGACGCCCACGCCGGCGGCCACCATCTGCCGCAGCGTCTCCAGGCTGGTGGCGCGGAAGCCGGTCTTCTCCTGCGCGCCCGACAGCCGGCACACGTCCAGCGCCTGGTCGCGCAGGCAGTGGCCGTCTTCCAGCAGCAGCAGGGTCTCGTCGCCCAGCGCATCGACGCGCAGTCCGTTGGCCTGCGCCAGCGGATGCTGCTGCGGCGCGGCCAGCAGGAACGGCTCCTCGAACAGGAACTGCGCATGCAGCTGCTCGTCGTGGAGCGGCAGCGCCAGCAGCGCGGCGTCCAGCTTGCCTTCGCGCAGCCGCGCCAGCAGCACGTCGCTCTTCTCTTCGGTGAGCAGCAGCTCCAGCTGCGGGAAGCGTTCGCGCAGCTGCGGCACCACGTGCGGCAGCAGATACGGGCCAAGGGTGGGGAACACGCCCAGCCGCAGCGCGCCGGACGCCGGGTCGCGGCCGCGCCGCGCGGACTCCTTCAGTTCGTCCACCTCCGCCACGATCCGGCGCGCGCGCTGCACCGCGTCCTGGCCGGCCGCGGTCAGCATGACCTTGCGCGGCGCGCGTTCGATCAGCACCACGCCCAGCTCCTCCTCCAGCTTGCGGATCTGGGTGGACAGGGTGGGCTGGCTGACGAAGCAGGCGTCCGCGGCGCGGCCGAAATGGCGCAGGTCGGCCAGGGCGACGAGGTAACGGAGATCGCGCAGGTTCAAGCGGAGGGGCCCTTGAGTTCGACGGTGTTGCCGTCGGGATCGTCGAAATAGAGCGAAAGGCCATCGCCTTCCGCGCCGAAATTGCTGGTTGCGGGTCTCTGGGGCACAACGCCATGCCCGGCAAGATGGGCGACGATGGCGGCCTCGTCAAACGGTTCGATGCGCAGGCACAGGTGGTCCAGGTTGCGGCCCTCTGAGCCCGCCGCACCGCCGCCCCGGCGGCCCAGTTTCCCGTCCACCGCGACCAGGTCGATCATCGAGGCGCCGGCGCGCAGGTGACGCAGGCCGAGGTCGTCGCGGCGGCGCGCGACCTCGCAGCCCAGCACCGCGCGATAGAACGCCTCGCTGCGGTCCAGGTCGCGCACGCGCAGCACCACGTGGTCGAGGCGCTGCACGTCGAACGGCCGGGCAGTCATCGCTCAGGCCGCCTGCGCCACGGCTGCCGGGGCGGAGTGGCGGATCAGGAAGTCGAAGGCCGACAGCGCGGCGGTCGAACCCGCGCCCATCGCCACGACGATCTGCTTGTACGGCTCGGTGGTGGCGTCGCCGGCGGCAAACACCCCCGGCACGCTGGTGTGGCCGCGGTCGTCGACCACGATCTCGCCGCGCGGGGACAGTTCCACTGCGCCCTTCAGCCATTCGGTGTTGGGCAGCAGGCCGATCTGCACGAACACGCCGGCCAGCTCCAGGTCGCTCACCTGGCCATTGGTGCGGTCGGTGAAGCGTAGGCCGGTCAGCTTGGCGCCATCGCCCACCATCTCGGTGGTCTGCGCGTTCAAGTGCACCGCGGTGTTGGGCAGGCTGCGCAGCTTGCGCTGCAGCACGTCGTCGGCGCGCAGCTTGCCGTCGAACTCCAGCACGGTGACGTGTTCGACCACGCCGGCCAGGTCGATCGCGGCCTCGATGCCGGAGTTGCCGCCGCCGATCACCGCCACCTTCTTGCCCTTGAACAGCGGGCCGTCGCAGTGCGGGCAATAGGTCACGCCCTTGGTGCGGTAGTCGGCCTCGCCGGGCACGCCGGTCTGGCGCCAGCGTGCGCCGGGGGCGAGGATGACGGTGCGGGCGCGCAGGGTGGCGCCGCTCTCGAGCTCCACGCCCGCCAGCTCGCCGGCCGCGCTGGCTGGATGCAGGGCCTTGGCGCGCTGCGCGGTGATCACGTCGACGCCGTAGCTGCGCACGTGCGCCTCCAGCGAGGCCGCCAGCTTCGGGCCTTCGGTGTATTCCACCGACGGGAAGTTCTCGATCGACATGGTGTCCAGCACCTGGCCACCGAAGCGCTCCGCCACCAGGCCGGTGCGGATGCCCTTGCGCGCGGCGTAGATCGCCGCCGCCGCACCGGCCGGGCCGCCGCCCACGATCAGCACTTCGTACGGCTCGCGCTCCTTCAATGCCTCGGCCGCGCGCGCCGCGGCGCCGGTGTCGAGCCTGGCCAGCACCTGCTCGATGCTCATGCGGCCGGCGTCGAATTCCTCGCCGTTCATGTAGATCGTCGGCACCGACAGGATCTGCTTGGCCTCGACCTCGGCCTGGAACAGCGCGCCGTCGATGGCCACGTGGCGGATGCGCGGGTTGAGCACGCTCATCGCGTTCAGCGCCTGCACCGTGTCCGGGCAACTCTGGCAGTGCAGCGACATGTAGGTCTCGAAGGCGTAGTCGCCCGGCAGCTCGCGCACCTGCTGCGCCAGCGCCTCGTCGATCTTCACCGGGTGGCCGCCCACCTGCAGCAGCGCCAGCACCAGCGAAGTGAATTCGTGGCCCAGCGGGATCGCGGCGAAGCCGACCTGCACGTCGCTGCCGGTGCGGCGGATCAGGAACGAGGGCTTGCGGGCGTCGTCGCCGCTGGCGCGGGTGATCTTCGGCGACAGCGCGGCGATCTCGCCCAGCAGTTCATCGAGTTCGCGCGCAGCCTCGGAGTCGTCCAGCGAGGCGACCAGTTCGATCGGCTGCTGCAGCTTTTCCAGATAGGCGGCGAGCTGGGTCTTGAGGGCGGCATCCAACATGGCTGTCTCCTGCGGGGGTCGGGATTCGGGTAGGCGTTGCCGTTGCGCACGGCATCGCCGGCGCGGACGGGCGAAGAAAGGGTTGCGCGGAACCGGCGCGTGGCACCAATTCCGCGCAACCCTCTCCCTTGCGGAAGAGGGTGCGCGTGCCGGGGTCAGATCTTGCCGACCAGGTCCAGCGACGGGGTGATGGTCTTGGCGCCTTCCTTCCACTTGGCCGGGCAGACCTCGTTCGGATGACTGGCGACGAACTGGGCCGCCTTGAGCTTGCGCACGGTCTCGCTGACATCGCGGGCGATGGCGTTGTCGTGGATTTCCATCGTCTTGATGGTGCCGCTCGGGTCGATCACGAAGGTGCCGCGCAGGGCCAGGCCCTCCTCCGGGATGTGCACGCCGAAGGCGTTGGTCAGCGCGTGGGTGGGGTCGCCCACCAGCGGGAACTTGGCCTTGCCGACGGCCGGCGAGGTTTCGTGCCAGACCTTGTGGCTGAAGTGGGTGTCGGTGGTGACGATGTAGACCTCGGCGCCGGCCTTCTGGAACTCGTCGTAGTGCTCGGCGGCGTCTTCGATCTCGGTCGGGCAGTTGAAGGTGAAAGCGGCCGGCATGAAGATCAGGACCGACCACTTGCCCTGCAGATCCTTCTCGGTCACTTCGATGAACTGGCCGTTCTTGAACGCGTTGGCCTTGAACGGCTGGACCTGGGTATTGATCAGGGACATGGATGCTCCTCGGATGGTTGGGGGGTGGATGGTCTGGAACGAAGGCCAGCATAGGTGCCGGCAATCAATTTTTGAAATTGATTGTTGCCATTCAATTGATAGCTCAAGACTATCATAGTTGGCGTTTCCATGCTGCGCGGCGATACCTTTCTTTGGCGTCAAGACGCGCGCTGGCTACCATCTGGCGATGAATCCGGACGTTCCCACCGTTGCGCGCCTGCTGGCCCGCGCCCGCGACCTGATCGATCCCGCCGATGCCGCGCTGCTGCTGGCGCACGCGCTGGGCGAATCGCGCAGCTGGCTGTTCGCGCATGCCGACGACGCGCCGGGCGAGGCGGAAGCCGCGCGCTTCGACGTCCTGCTGGCGCGGCGGGCCGCGGGCGAGCCGGTGGCCTACCTGACCGGCTGGCGCGGGTTCTGGACGCTGGAGCTGGCGGTCACCCCGGCGACCCTGGTGCCGCGCCCGGAGACGGAACTGCTGGTGGACTTGGCGCTGGCGCGGCTGCCCGTCGATGCGCCGGTACGGGTGGCCGACCTCGGCACCGGCAGCGGCGCGATCGCGCTGGCCATCGCCAGCGAGCGGCCGCGGGCGCAGGTGCTGGCGACCGATGCCAGCAGCGCGGCGCTGGACGTGGCCCGCGGCAACGCCGCGCGCAACGGCATCGGCAACGTGGCGTTCCGCCTTGGCAGCTGGCTGCAGCCGCTGGGCGAAGACACATTCGACCTGATCGCCAGCAATCCGCCGTACATCGCCGAGGGCGATCCGCACCTGGCCCGTGGCGACCTGCGCTTCGAACCGGCGATGGCGCTGTCCTGCGGTGCCGATGGGCTGGATGCGATCCGGGTGATCGTGCGCGACGCGCCGGCTTGCCTGCGTCCGGGCGGCTGGCTGCTGCTGGAACACGGCTGGGACCAGGGCGATGCGGTGCGCGCGCTGCTGGCGGCGGCCGGGTTCGCGGACGTCGCCACCGAGCGCGACCTCGAGCAGCGCGACCGGGTGAGCCTGGGCCGGTTGCGCTAGCCGCGCGGCGATCCTGCGCCGCGCTTCTACAATGGGCGCCAGGATTCGCCACAAGGATGCCCCCATGCGCACGCTGTATCCCGAGCTCGCCCCCTACCAGACCGGCACCCTGCAGGTCGACGACCGCCACACCCTGTACTGGGAGCAGTGCGGCAATCCCGACGGTAAGCCGGTGGTGCTGCTGCACGGCGGCCCCGGGGCCGGCTGCAGCGACAACATGCGCCGCTTCCACGATCCCGCGAAGTACCGCATCGTGCTGTTCGACCAGCGCGGCGCCGGCCGCAGCACGCCCCACGCCGACCTGGTGGACAACACCACCTGGGACCTCGTCGCCGACATCGAAAAGCTGCGCGAGCACCTGGGCATCGCGCGCTGGCAGGTGTTCGGCGGCAGCTGGGGCTCCACCCTGGCGCTGGCCTATGCCGAAACCCATCCGCAGCGCGTCACCGAACTGGTCCTGCGCGGCATCTTCATGCTGCGTCGCTGGGAGCTGGAATGGTTCTATCAGGAGGGCGCCTCGCGGCTGTTTCCCGATGCGTGGCAGCACTACATCGACGCCATCCCGCCAGTGGAACGCCACGACCTGATCTCCGCATTCCACCGCCGGCTGACTTCGGACGATCCGCAGCTGCGGCTGGCCGCGGCGCGCGCCTGGGCGATCTGGGAGGGCGGCACCAGCTACCTGCAGATTCCTTCCGATTACGCCGACACCCACGGCGATGCCGAGTTCGCGCTGGCGTTCGCGCGGATCGAGAACCACTACTTCGTCAACGGCGGCTTCTTCGAAGTGGAAGACCAGCTGCTGCGCGACGTCCACAAGATCGCCGACATCCCCGGCGTGATCGTGCACGGCCGCTACGACGTGGTTTGCCCCATCCAGAACGCATTCGACCTGCACCGGGCGTGGCCGAAGGCCGAGCTGATCGTGTCCGCCACCGCCGGCCACTCCGCCTTCGAGGCGGAGAACGTGGACGCGCTGGTGCGGGCGACCGACCGCTTCGCCGGGCGATAACCGATCCAGGCATCGTGGGAGCGCACCGCAGGGCGCTGCGCTTTGAGTGATCTCGCAAAAGCGTTCGCGCCCCCGTGCCCCAGGAAGCGATCGGGCTGCAGGCTCAATCCGCCGGCGAGCCGTCCGGATTGTGGTCGATCATCCAAAGCCCCGCCCAGAGCTTGAGGTCCAGCTCGTAGCCTTCGGCGCGCTTGCGCATCAGCCAGGCCGGCGCCTGTGCGCGCGGGACCGCGTGGACGACGATGTTCTCGTCGTCCACGCCGCCGCCGTCGCCCACCCGCACCAGGTCGCGGGCGCGGACGAAGGCGATGCGCTCGTTGCTCATGCCGGAACTGGTGGGGCCGGTCAGCAGCACCTCCACGCGCCCCGGCGACCAGCCGGTTTCCTCGACCAGCTCGCGCCGCGCGGCGTCCACCAGGGTGTCCTCGGCGTGGTCGTCGCCGACCAGGCCCGCCGGCATCTCGATGGTGCGCGCGCCCAGCGGGATGCGGAACTGCTCGACGAACAGCACCTCGTCGGCCGGGGTCACCGCGATCACGATCACCGCCATCCCTTGCGCATGCGTGCGCTCGCAGGACTCCCAGTGGCCGATCCGCACCAGCCGCAGCCATTGGCCTTCGTACAGGGTCTGTTTGAGGTTGGTCATGCGCCGATGCTAGCGCAGGCGGGTGACGGTGTTCGTGCGCAGCGCGGCGCTGCCACGGCAAGGGTTCGCCGCTCAGGCTCCGCGTCCGGCTTCGATGCACGGCCGCCCGCCCGCGATGCGGTCCGGCCCAGCACAGTGTGCCGGGCGATCGCAACCACGCACGGCATGCCGCGCTGGCGACATTTGCGCACGCATGGCGCGCTCGAACCCTTGCCGCAGCAGCGCCCCGGTGCCCGGCAACGGATGGGGGTGGGAGTGAAAGGCAGAAGCAAACTGCAGCAAGCGCTGCGCCGAATTCGGCGCTACAGGCCGGCCGCGTCGACCAGCCGCTTGCGCGTCATCGGGCCGAACTTCACCCAGTCGGCCAGCGCGGCCAGTTCGTCGGCGTCGCCGCGGCCGCGGGCGAAGCCGTGCTCCGGCAGCGGCGCGTCCAGCGCGATGGTGGTCAGCTGCCGCCACAGCAGGGCGTGCTCGCGCTGCTCGCGCAGGCGCGTGGCCAGCGTGGCGGCGCCGCGCAGGCGCAGGAACGGCACCTCGTCGATGCGGTCCAGCAGCGCGTCCAGCGACTGGAAATGCGCCAGCAGCACCGCCGCCGATTTCGGGCCGATGCCGGTGACGCCGGGGATGTTGTCCACCGCGTCGCCGGTCAGCGCCAGGTAGTCGGCGATCTGGTGCGCATGCACGCCGTGCCGCGCCTTCACGCCATCCGCGCTCCAGCGCTGGCCCTTGGCGAAATCGTATTGTTCGTCGTGCGCGTGCAGCAGCTGCGACAGGTCCTTGTCGGCGGACACGATGACACTGCGGAAACCCTGGCCGCGCGCGCGGTGCACGGCGCTGCCGATCAGGTCGTCGGCCTCGTAGTCGGTGTGCGCCAGCGTGGCCAGGCCCATCGCCCGGCACAGCGCCTTGCACCAGGCGAACTGGCGGCGCAGCTCCGGTGGCGCGGGATCGCGGTTGGCCTTGTAGGCGGGGTACAGCGCGTTGCGGAAACAGGAATCCAACGCTTCATCGAAGGCCACCACCACGTGCCCGGGACGCTCGCGCTCCAGCAGTTCAAGCAGGAAGCGGGCGAAGCCGTGCACCGCATTGGTCGGCCAGCCGTCGGCGTCGTGGAATTCGTCCGGCATCGAATGCCAGGCGCGGAACACGTACAACGAGGCATCGACGAGGTGGAGCGTGGGCTGTGACATCTCCGTATTGTAGGAGCGCACCACAGGGGCGCGGTGCTCTTGCCGGATCACGCAGCGGGCATCGCGCCGCTGCGGTGTTCTGACGCATGCCAGTCCGCGAGCAGTGACGCCGCATCCGGGCGGTCGCGTTCCGGCACGTCGACCGTCGCGGTGCCCAGGGCGATCGTGCCCACCAGCTGCTCATCGGCGGACAGCCCCAGCGTCTGTTCCAGGAACGGCCGGTCATAGGCCGGCCAGCCGGTCAGCCACTGCGCGCCATAGCCTTCGGCCTGCGCGGCCTGCATCAGCAGCAGGCAGACGCAGGCGGCGGTGGAGAAGCGTTCGGATGCGGGGATCTGCGCGTCTTCCTCCAGCCGCGCGATCACCGCCAGCGTCACCGGCGGCAGCAGGAAGCGTGTGCGCAGCTTTTCAATCACGCCTTCGCCGGAGTCGGGCGCGCGTTCCAGCAGCCGGCGCGCCGCCGCATCGGCCAGGCGTCCGCGCGCCGCGCCGGCGATGCGCAGGAACCGGAACGGCACCCGCTTGCCGTGGTCGGGCACGCGCACCGCGGTCTGCAGCATGCGCAGCAGCTGGGCCTCGCCCGGGCCCGGTTCGGCCAGCTGGCGGGTGGGCGTGGAGCGGCGGCTGTCGAGGGCGTCCAGGGTCAGCATGGCGGGCCTGCTTGCGGGGGACGGCCATGGTAACGGTAGGATGCGGAATCCAATCTGAGGCGGAGCGGGCGATGGCGGCGACAGCGGTAATCGTGGGCGTGGCGCGCGAAACGGCGGCGGGCGAGCGCCGGGTGGCGCTGAGCCCGGAAACCTGCAAGAAGCTGGTGGCGGCCGGTGCCACCGTGCGGGTGCAGCCAGGCATCGGCCTGGGCGCGTTCTTTCCCGACGAGGCCTATGCCGCCGCGGGCGCGCAGCTGGCCGAAGACGCCACGGCGGATGCCGACCTGGTGGCCTGCGTGCAGCCGCCGTCGAATGCGGCCATCGCCGCCCTGAAGCCGGGGGCGGTGCTGGTGGGCAGCCTGCATCCGCAGGCCGACGCGGAGCGCGGCGAGGCGATCCGCGCACGCGGCATCGTCGCCTTCCCGCTGGAACGGCTGCCGCGCACCACCCGCGCGCAGGCGATGGACGTGCTCAGCTCGCAGGCCGGCATGGCCGGCTACAAGGCGGTGCTGATCGCGGCCCAGCTGGCGCCGCGGTTCTTCCCGATGCTGACCACCGCGGCCGGCACCATCCGGCCGTCCAGGGTGCTGATCGTGGGCGCCGGCGTCGCCGGCCTGCAGGCGATCGCCACCGCCAAGCGCCTCGGCGCGCAGGTGGAAGGCTTCGACGTGCGCCCGGAAACCCGCGAACAGATCGAGTCGCTGGGCGGCAAGTTCCTCGACCTGGGCGTGTCCGCGGCGGGCGAGGGCGGCTATGCGCGCGCGCTGACCGACGAGGAGCGCGCCGAGCAGCAGCGCCGGCTGGCCGAACACCTGAAGAACATCGACGTGGTGGTGTGTACCGCCGCCGTGCCGGGGCGGCCGGCGCCGAAGATCGTGTCGGCGGCGATGGTGGCGGGCATGAAGCCCGGCAGCGTGATCGTCGACCTGGCCGCGGAAACCGGCGGCAACTGCGAGTTGACCCGGCCCGGCGAGCAGGTGGAAAGCGGCGGCGTCACCATCGCCGGCCCGCTCGATCTGGCATCGATGGGCGCCCAGCACGCCAGCGAGATGTATGCGCGCAACGTGTTCAATTTCGTCAGCCTGCTGCTGAAGGACGGCGCGCTGGTGTTCGATTGGGGCGACGAGCTGCTGGCGAAGACGGTCTGGCCGGAGCGGGCCGCGCCGGCCAGCTGATCAATCCGGTTGCCGCCGCTCCGGGGCCGGGTGCGCCTTCACCCACTCGGCGCGCTGCTGGGGCGTCATCTGCCGCCATTTCTCCATGAAGTCATGCCGCGCGTCCTTGTCCAGGCCGCGCACGGCGTGGAACAGCGCGCGCGCCTGCTCGCGCTGTTCCGGCGTCATGCCCTCCCAGCGCTGCATGCCGTGGCGGGCGCGTTCGCGCTGCGGCGGCGGCATCGACTTCCAGCGCTCGGCGTACTCCATGAAGCGCGCGCGCTTTTCCGGCTCGCGGTTCCAGCGGTCGCGCACCGGTGCGATCAGCAGTTCGCGCTGGGCGGGGGTGAGTTGGTCCCAGGCCGGCAGCGGCGTGGCGGCGGGCTTGTTGGCGTCCTGCGCCAGTGCGGCGGCGGGTGCCAGCGCAAGCGCGACGAGCAGGAACAGGGGGGCGGTGTGGCGGCGCATGGCTTACTCCATCGCCAGCCGGGGGGCGTCCGCCGAACCCAGCCAGGCATAGAAAGCGGGATCCTCGTCCAGCGGCAGGCTGCCGCCGGTGTTGCTGGTAGCCGCCGTGACCGGCACCGCGGCGGTCGCGGGTACCGCCTGCGGCGACTGCGACTGCGGATACAGGCGCAGGCCCAGCGCCAGCGCGCACAGCGCGGCGAAGCCGGCCACGGCAAAGCGCAGCCGGTGCTGGCGCGGACCGGGTGGTTGGCCGCGCAATGCGGCTCCGCGTCGCTGCGCCAGCTGCGCGCGCACCTGCGGCGACAGGTGCGCAAGGGCGGTTGCGTGGCGTGCGCGGACGGCCGCGTCGAAGCGGGCGTCGGCGCCCCCTTGCATCGACGGGCTGTTCATCGACGGCTTGTTCATCGGAAGTCCTCCAGTTGCTTTTGCAGCGCCGCGCGCGCGCGCGACAGATGCGTTTTCACCGAGCCTTCGCTGCAGCCCATGACCCGCGCGGTGTCGGCCACGTCCAACTCCTCCAGCACGCGCAGGGTGAAGGCTTCGCGCTGGCGGGCAGGGAGTCGTCGCAGCGTGGCTCCGATCCGCTCCCAGGCCTCGCGGCCGTCGTGGCTGCGCGAGGGATCGGGCGCATCGTCGGCCCAGTCCAGCGCCTCGCCGTCCCGGTCGGTGCTGCCGGGCAGCAGCCAGCGCAGCCGCAGCAGGCCGCGCCGCTGCATGTCCACCATGCGGTTGCGCAGGATGCTCCAGAACAGCGGGCTCCATTCCGACGCCGGCCGGTCGCGGTAGGCCAGCATCTTCAGCATCGCGTCCTGCACCGCGTCCAGCGCATCCTCGCGGTGGCGCAGGCCAAGCTCGGCGAAGCGGAAGGCGCGTGCCTCGATCCCGCGCAGGAACGCTTCCAGCGTGGCCGGTTCAGGCGGGGGCAGCGGGACTTCGGCGTTCACCGGTCCAAGCTTAGCGGGGGTCAGCAGCAGCATGGCGGCCCGGGGGCAGGGGCGGCGCGGGATTGCGCCGGGCATGCTGGGAAAACGCACGGCGCCGGCCGCGGTTGACACCGCGCGCGGCGGCGGGGCGCAGACGCCGGACATATCGTTATGATGCGGACAGGCAACCGGGGAGCGGCATCGTGGGCGACGGGTTCGTGGCGCTGTACATCTTCATGCTGGCGGCGATCGCCGGTCACGTCATCATCTCGCGGGTACCGGTGATCCTGCATACGCCGCTGATGTCGGGCTCCAACTTCATCCACGGCATCGTCCTGATCGGCGCGATGATGGTGCTGGGCGAGGCGCAAACGCCACTGGAGCAGGCGTTGGGCTTTGTCGCCGTGCTGCTGGGCGCGGGCAATGCCGCCGGCGGCTACGTGGTGACGGAACGGATGCTGGAGATGTTCAAGGCTTCGAAGAAGCCCGGGGGCGCGGCATGACCGACGTCCTGGTGAAGCTGAGTTACTTCATCGCCGCCACCCTGTTCCTGCTGGGCCTGCAGCGCATGGCCAGCCCGAAGACCGCGCGCAGCGGCATCCAGTGGGCCGGCGTGGGCATGCTGATCGCCACCTTCGCCACGTTCTTCCTGCCCGGACTGCACAACATCGGGCTGATGATCGCGGCCATCGTCATCGGCGTCGGCCTGAACTGGGCCTGGGGCCGCAAGGTGGCGATCACCGACATGCCGCAGATGGTGGCGCTGTTCAACGGCATGGGCGGCGGCAGTGCGGCGGCCATCGGCGCGGTGGAGCTGGTCAAGCTGGCCGCGCAACCGGGCGCGCATCAGGTGGCTGGCTTCGTGATGTCGACGACCGATGGCGTCACCACCATGCAGCTCAATGTGGGCCTGCCGCTGGCTGTGGTAGGCGCGCTGATCGGCGCGGTGTCGCTGACCGGTTCGATCATCGCCTGGGCCAAGCTCGACGGGCGCATGGACAAGCGTTACACCTTCCCCGGCCAGCAGTACTTCAATGCCTTGGTCGCACTGGCAGCGGTGCTCTGCGGGGTGATGGCGCTGGCCACGCTGGCCCTGCCGTGGATCATCGCCTTCTTCGTGCTGGCGCTGGCGCTGGGCGTGCTGATGACGCTGCCCATCGGCGGTGCGGACATGCCCGTGGTGATCTCGCTCTACAACGCCTTCACCGGCCTGGCGGTGGCGTTCGAGGGCTATGTGCTCGGCAACGAGGCGCTGATCATCGCCGGCATGATGGTCGGCGCGGCCGGCATCCTGCTGACCCGGCTGATGGCCAAGGCGATGAACCGCAAGATCAGCGGCGTGCTGTTCTCCAGCTTCGGCGGCGGCGGTGCGGAAATGCAGGCCATCGGCGGTTCGATGAAGCCGATCGAGGCCGCCGACGTGGCGGCGATGATGGCCTTCGCCGAGCGCGTGGTGATCGTTCCGGGCTACGGCCTGGCGGTGGCGCAGGCCCAGCACAAGATCTGGGAGCTGGCCCAGCGCCTGCAGGAGCGCGGGGTGAAGGTGAAGTTCGCGATCCACCCGGTCGCCGGCCGCATGCCGGGGCACATGAACGTGCTGCTGGCCGAGGCCGGCGTGCCCTACGACCTGATCGCCGACATGGACGACATCAACCCGGAGTTCGCCAACACCGACGTTTCGCTGGTGATCGGCGCCAACGACGTGGTCAACCCGGTGGCCAAGACCGACCCGGCCAGCCCGATCTACGGCATGCCGATCCTGGACGTGGTCAACTCGAAGAACACCGTCGTCATCAAGCGTGGCAAGGGCACCGGGTTCGCCGGCATCGAGAACGCGCTGTTCTATGCGGACAACACCCGCATGCTGTACGGCGACGGCAGCGAGATGGCGAACGCGCTGGTCAGCGAACTGAAGGCGCTCGACGGCGGCCACTGAGCACCGCCGGCGCCGACGCGCGGCTCAGCGTGCGGCCCACCATGCCACCAGCAGGGCGGCGGCATAGAAGAGCAGGTCGATGCCGCCGTTGGCCATGCCGGCCAGCAGCCAAGCGTACGAGGGCCCCATCTTCAGCGCGGATTCCCACGGCCGCAGGCCGAAGCTCTGGCCGATCTGTCCGGCCGCGATCAGCATGTTGGCGGCGCCGATGACCGCGGCGCAGGCGGCGACCGCCAGCGCCCGCCGGGAGTTCGCGGCAGGCCATCTGGCCAGCTTGAGCAGCAGCGCCATGTCCAGCGCCGCCACCGGCGCCAGCCAGCTGCACTGCCGGTTCAGCGCCAGCGCCAGCAGCATCCAGGCGGCGGCAAACCCGGCCCCGCCCAGCGCCAGCAGGGGCAGGGCGTACCAGCGGGGCGGCGGGATGGCGTGATCGGGCATGCGGGGCTGATCGAGATCAAACAGCCGGCGATGATCCCATTGCGAAGGCAGACGGGCAATTCGATTGGGACTAGAATGGTACGGATTCGATCCGGCCATTCTTTCCGCCATGTACTCCCGCAGCAGTGAACCCGTCCGATTCGAGCGCGATTGCGCCGCCGTCCTCGTCCCGCAGGGCGACGAGGTCACCCTGCCCGCCGGCACCGTGGGCTACATCACCCAGGCGCTGGGCGGGAGCTGGACGGTATTCGTGGAAGGCAACCTGATGCGCATCGCCGGCGAGGATGGCGATGCCATCGGCAAGCAGCCGGCCGAACCGCTGGAGCTGCCGGAAGGCGCCACCGATGCGGATGTCGAGCGGGTGGTCTGGGACCAGCTGCGGACCTGTTTCGACCCGGAAATCCCGGTCAACATCGTGGATCTGGGGCTGGTCTACCTGGCCGAACTGTATCAGCCCGAGGAAGGCGGCCGCGGGGTCAGGGTGCGGATGACGTTGACCGCGCCGGGCTGCGGGATGGGCGACATCCTGGTGGACGATGTGCGCAACAAGCTGGAAAAGATCCCCACGGTCGTCGCCACCGACATCGAGCTGGTGTTCGACCCGCCGTGGAACCAGACCATGATGTCGGACGTGGCCCGCCTGGAAACAGGGATGTTCTGAGTGCGCCATTCCCGGCGTGCGTCGGGGGGGGGGGGGGCTGGAGTAGAAAACGACCCTAGCCGGGCAGGTTAATTCAGTTGGCCGCCTCGAAGCGATTGGCGGCCACGTTCTTGCGCACTCGCTCCGGCGTCCAGATGCGGCCGTTCATGGCGATGTAGACGCCCTCCGGCAGCGACTGCACTGCGCCGATCGCGCAGCCGATGTTGAATTCGGCGTCCGAGCCGCGGAAGCGTGCCGGGCTGAGTGCGCCGGTCATCACGATGGTCTTGCCCGGGATGCTCTGCAGCACCTTGCCGGTAGCCACCATCGAGTCGGTGCCGTGGGTCACCAGCACGTGGCGGGTGGGCTGGGCGGCGATGGTGGCGCGGATCAGCTCGCGGTCGTCGTCGGTGATGTGCAGCGAATCCTTGCGCAGGATCGGGATCACGTTGAACTGGAAGGTCACCCCCAGTTCGCGCAGGATCATGCCGATCTGCGGCTCGCCGATCTGGTAGTCCGACTTGTCGTCGAAGTAGATCTTGTCGATGGTGCCGCCGGTGGTGACGATGAGCAGGTTGTCCATGCCCGCATTGTCCGTCAAAAAATGCGGCGGGCACACCCGGCCTGCAGCTTGGCCTTCGCCGCTGGCCATGCGCGAGGCGTAGCGCCGGTGCAAGGCCGGCCGCCCGTGGGTCGACGGCCTCAGGATTGCCGGTTGCGCGTCCGGCGGGCGCGGATGCCGGGCAGGCAGGCGGCATGCACCACCACCAGGGCCAGCGCGGCCTCCGCCAATGCGAACAGGCGCTGCGCAGGCTCCGCCCACGCCAGCATCACCCCGTGGCTGAACCACAGCAGCGCCAGCACCGCGGCGGTGAAGCCGGCGCGGCGCCAGCCGCGCAGGGCGGTGATCGCCAGCAGGGCGGGCGGCAAGGCGAACACCAGCAGTCCGGAAACTGCGGCGGCATGCGTCGCCGACCAGCCGACGAACAAAGCGGCGAGTGCGCCCAGCGCCGCGGCCAGGTAGCGCTGCGCGCTCATGCCTGCAGCCGCTGCGCAAGCTGTGCGATGCGGCGACCCAGCGCACGCGCCAGCACGGTTTCATCCTCGCTCAGCTGCGGGTCGTCGTCGATGCCGGCGACGTGGCTGGCGCCGTAGGGCGTGCCGCCGCTGCGGGTCGTGTTGAGCGCAGCCTCCGTGAACGGGATGCCGGCGATCACGCAGCCGTGGTGCAGCAGCGGCACCAGCATGGTCAGCAGGGTCGATTCCTGGCCGCCGTGCATGGTGGCGGTGGAGGTGAACGCCGCCGCCGGCTTGCCGACCAGCGTGCCGCTGGCCCATTCCGCGCCGAGGGTGTCGAGGAAATGCTTGACCGGGGCGGCCATGTTGCCGAAGCGGGTGGGGCTGCCCAGCAGCAGGCCTGCGCATTCCGCCAGGTCGCGTTTGTCGACGTAGGGCGCGCCCTCTTCCGGCTCCGGCGGCTGCGCGGCCTGCGTCACCGGTGCCACCGGCGGCAGCGTGCGCAGGCGTGCCTGCATGCCGTCTACTTCCCCGATGCCGCGCGCGATCTGCCGCGCCAGCCGCGCCACCGAGCCGCCGCGGCTGTAGTACAGGACCAGGATCTCGGACATGCGCGCCAATCGTGCGAGGGGACGCGGCAGCATAGTGCAAGCGGTGCATTCATGGCATCGGTTACGCTTGCCGGATGGAACCGCTGGATTCGATCTACCGCTGGAGCGAACGCCTGCGCGACCCGGCGCGGGCCGGCAGCTTCGGCCGCTTCGTGCTGCGGCGCTTCCTCGACGACCGCCTGTTCGAGGCCGCCGGCGCGCTGTCCTACACCACCGCATTCGCGCTGGTGCCGCTGTCGATGGTGGCGTTCGGCGTACTGTCGGCGTTCCCGGTGTTCGATGCCTGGAGCGAGCGCCTCAGCGGCTACATCTTCGCCAACTTCGTGCCACGCGCCGCGCAGGCGGTGTCCGGCTACCTCACCGATTTCTCCTCCAACACCAAGTCGCTGACCACCGCCGGCGCGCTGGCGCTGATCGTGTCGCTGCTGGTGACGCTGAGCAGCGTGGAGGCGATCTTCAACCGGATCTGGCGGGTGCCCACCGCGCGGCCCAAGTTCGGCCGCTTCCTGGTCTACTGGACCGTGCTGACCCTGGGCACGCTGGTGGCGGCGGCCAGCGTGGCGCTGTCCACCCGCTTCTTCGCGCTGGCGATCTTCGAAACCCTGGCCGGCCGCTGGCTGGAGGCGCTGATGCTCCGCCTGGCGCCGATGGGGATCGAACTGCTGGCGTTCGCCGCGGTGTTCAAGGTGGTGCCGCACCGCACCGTGGCGTGGCGGCACGCGCTGGCAGGCGGGCTGCTGTCGATGGCGCTGTTCGAATGCGTGAAGTCTGGCCTGGGCCTGTACCTGGGCAGCTTCGATTCGTACCAGAAGATCTACGGCGCGGTGGCGCTGGTGCCGATCGTGATGCTGTGGATCTTCCTGAGCTGGGTGTCGATCCTGTTCGGCGCCTCGTTCGCTTCGTCGATGTCGGCGTTCCGTTACCAGCCGCAGGCGCTGCGGCTGCCGCACGGGCACGAACTTTACGGGCTGCTGCGCATGCTCGGCCGCTTCCAGCGCGCGCGCGCCAGCGGCAACGGCCTGACCAGCGAGCAGATCGAGGCCATGGAGCCCAGCCTGACCGACAGCATGGTGCAGTCGCTGCTGGGGCGGATGGCCAGCATCAACGTGCTGCAGCGGGCCGAGAGCGGGCAGTGGCTGCTGGCGCGCGACCTCGACGACGTCCGCCTGGACGAACTCTACGAGGCCGCACAGCTGCGCATCCCGGCGGTGGACGTGCCGGTGCCGCAGCCGGACGACGCGCTGGGCGTCGCCGTGCGCGACACCATCGCGCAGCTGCGCACCCCCCTGCAGCAGCCGTTGCGGCAGCCCGTATCCAGTGTCTTTGCCGGGATCCCTGAGGAATGAATCGCATGCACGTTCGCATCGTCGCCCTGCTGCTGGCGGGCTTGCTCGCGGCCTGTTCGCGTGGGCCAGCCCCAGCGCCGCAGGCGACCGCGCCCGCCGCCAAGCCCAAACCCGCTTCCGCCGCGGTGCAGCCGCCGCAGGTGGAGCGCCCGTCGCTGCGCGTCACTACCCTGGACGGCGCGGATTACGACCTGGCTGGCCAGCGCGGCAAATGGGTGATCGTCAATTACTGGGCCACCTGGTGCGGGCCGTGCATCAAGGAGATGCCGGAGCTGTCGGCGCTGGCGGCGATGCGCCAGCACATCGCGGTGATCGGACTGGCCTACGAGGACACCAGCGAGGACGAGCTGCGCGCGTTCCTAGCCAAACGCCCGGTGGCGTACCCGATCGCACGCATCGACGTGTACGAGCCGCCGAAGGATTTCGGCGCGCCGCGCGGCCTGCCCACCACCTGGCTGATTGGCCCCGACGGCAGGATGCTGCGCAAGTACACCGGCCCGGTGACCGCGCGCATGCTGGAAGACGATATCGCCGCGTTCGGCGGGCCGAAGCCGGCCGCCGCGGAGCCGGCAGGCTGAGGGATGGCTGCCGCCCGCTTCCTCGTCCGCGGCCGGGTGCAGGGCGTGCGCTTCCGCGCCGCCACCCGCGACGAGGCGCTGCGGCTTGGGTTGTCCGGGCATGCGCGCAACCTCGCCGACGGCAGCGTCGAGGTGCTGGCCGCGGGCGAAGACGCATCGCTCGCGGCGCTGCAGCGCTGGCTCCAGCGTGGCCCGCCGCTGGCGCGGGTGGACGAGGTGGTGCGTTTCGAAGCGGACGCCGCGGGCGCGGAAGGTTTCGTGACCGGATGAGCGGCGTCAGGGCGTGAAGCCGGGAATCGGCTTGAGCACGCCATAACGCTCCTTCGCCAGCCGGCCTGGCAGCGGCGGGAACGCGAGATCGGGGGCGTCGATGCGGGTGTCGGGCAGGCGGTCCAGCAGGTCGCGGATCAGGGTCAGCCGGCCCAGTTTCTGGTCGTTGAAGTCCACCAGCGTCCACGGCGCGTGCTCGCTGTGGGTGGCCTTGAGCATCGCCTCGCGCGCGTCGGTGTACGCGCGGTAGCGGGTGCGCGCCTCCAGGTCGATGGGCGAGAGCTTCCAGCCCTTGAGCGGGTTGTCCAGGCGCTCGGCGAAGCGCTTTTCCTGCTTGTCCTGGTCGCAGCACAGCCAGTACTTGAACAGCAGGATGCCGTCGTCGACCAGCTGCCGCTCGAACTGCGGGGCGGCCCGCAGGAACGCCGCCACCTGCGCTTCGCTGGCGAAGCCCATGACCTTCTCGACCCCGGCGCGGTTGTACCAGCTGCGGTCGAACAGCACGATCTCGCCGGCCGCGGGCAGCTGCGCGATGTAGCGCTGGAAATACCACTGGCCGGCTTCGCGTTCGGTCGGCTTCGGCAACGCCACCACCCGGCACTGGCGCGGATTGAGGTGCTCGTGGATGGCGCTGATGGCGCCGCCCTTGCCGGCGGCGTCGCGGCCCTCGAACAGCACCACCAGCCGGCGGCCGCTGTGCTGCAGCCAGCGCGCGGCGTGGGCCAGTTCCACCTGCATCGGCTCCAGCAGGGCTTCGTACTGCTTGCGCTTGAACTGGCTCATTTGCGCGATGTCCTCGGCTTCATGCTGCGCGCCACTTCCAGCAGCGCCCCCTGCTGGCGGGTGCCCAGGGCGCGGTAGGCGGCCAGCAGCTCGTGTTCGCCCTTGGTGCGGGCCGGGTCGAGGGTGCTGGCCAGTTCCGACAGCAGCGCGCTGGCGGGCACGCCGAAGGCCCGCGCCAGCGCGTCGATCTGTTCGCGACCGGGGAGCTTCTCGCCCTTCAGCCAGGCGTTGACGGTGCCGATCCCGGCCCTGGGGATGGCGGTGGCGATGTCCGCCACGGACAGGCCGCTGGCCTTGCTGAGCAATCGCAGGGTGGCGTCGATCGACATCGTCGTCCCTCGGATGGGCGGTGCGCCGAGTGTAGCGCTGCCCGCCCGGCAGTCACGGCATCGCCGATGCCGGCCGCGGGCTCAATCCAGCCGCAGCGAATGCCACTGCGTGGCGTCCTCGTGCCAGCCCGCGGCGCGGTACAGCGCCCGCGCGGGGGCATTGTCGCGCGTGGTCTCCAGCGAGATCCCGGCGGCGCCGTCGGCGCGGGCGAAGTCGGCGGCGGCATCCATCAGCGCGCGGGCCACGCCGCCGCGGCGGTTCGTGGGCAGCACGTAGAGGTCGTTGAGGATCCAGGTGCGGGCCAGCCGGACCGAGGAGAACATCGGGTAGAGCTGCACGAAGCCGACCATGTCGGCGCCGCGGCGCGCCACCAGCACCATCGACTCGCCGACCCGCAGGCGGCTGCGCAGCCAGTCGCGGGCGGCCGCAGCGTCGGACGGCTGGCCGTAGAACTGGCGGTAGGCATCGAACAGCAGGGCCAGCGCGTCGAGATCGGCCGGGCCGGCGCGGGAGATGGTGGTCGTCATGGCATTCCTTGGTGGGTCAGGCCCGCGGATGCGGGCATTCCGGTGCCCGGCCGCTGCGGCCGGTGGTCACGCCTCGCGTGCCAGCTGCGCCAGCGCCTCGGCCTGCTGTTCGTGCTGCAGGCGGACGATGAGCGGATCGAGGTCGCCTTCGAGGATGTGCGGCAGGTCGTACAGGGTCAGGCCTTCCACCCGGTGATCGGTGATCCGGCCCTGCGGGAAATTGTAGGTGCGGATGCGCTGGCTGCGGTCGCCACTGCCCACCTGCAGCTTGCGGTCGGCGGCGGTGGCGGCGGCGCGCTTCTCCAGCTCGGCTTCCACCAGCATCGCCTGCAGGCGCTTCATCGCCTTGTCGCGGTTGGCGTGCTGGCTGCGCTCGGTCTGCGACTCCACCACCACCCCGCTGGGCACGTGGGTGATGCGGATCGCCGATTCGGTCTTGTTGACGTGCTGGCCGCCGGCGCCGGAGCTGCGGAAGGTGTCCACTTTCAGGTCGGCGGGGTTGATGACGATGTCGGTATCGCCGTCGTTCTCCAGCGCGATGATCGCCACCGTCGCCGCCGAGGTGTGGATGCGGCCCTGCGATTCGGTGGCCGGCACCCGCTGCACGCGGTGGGTGCCGGATTCGTATTTCAGCTTGGCGTAGGCACCGGCGCCCTCGACGCGGGCCACGATCTCCTTGTAGCCCCCGTGCTCGCCGGGGTTGGCCGATTCCACCTCGACCCGCCAGCCGTTGCGCTCGGCGTAGCGCGCGTACATGCGGAACAGGTCGCCCGCGAAGATCGCCGCCTCGTCGCCGCCGGCGCCGGCGCGCACTTCCAGGTACAGGCCGCCATCGTCGCGGGCGTCCTTGGGCACCAGCTGCGCCAGCAGTTCGCCTTCCAGCTGGACCAGGCGGGCAGTGGCGGTTTCGATCTCGTCGTCGGCCAGCCCGCGCAGCTCCGGATCGGCCCGCATCGCCTCGGCGGCGGCCAGGTCGTCGCGTGCGCGCGCTTCCGCCGCCAGAGCGTCGGCCACCGGCTGCAGGCCGGCGAATTCGCGCGACAGGGCGCGGAAGCGTTTCTGGTCGGCCGCCACCGCCGGGTCGGCCAGCAGGCGCTCCACTTCCTCGCGCCGTTCCAGCAGCGCTTCCAGCTTGCGGCGCAGGGCAGGGGTCATGCGTCGGCGTCGCCGGTGGGCGCGGGCGGGAACATCCGCTCCGCCGCGCGCGCCAGCTGCGCGTCGCCGCTGCGGGCGGCTTCGCGCAGGGCCACGGTGGGCGCATGCAGCAGGCGGTTGGTGAGGGTGTGCGCCAACAGCTCCAGCGCCTGTTCGGGGGGCATGCCGGCGGCCAGCTGCTGGCGCGCCTTGGCCAGCGCCTCCGCGCGCGCCGCCTCCCCGTGCGCGCGCAGCTGCAGGAGCGGCTGCTGGCGGTTGCTGGCCTGCCACTGTTCGACGAAGCGCGAGGTCTGCAGCTCGATGATGGCTTCGGCCTGTTCGGCGGCCTCGCGCCGGCTGCGGCGGTTGTCCTCGATCACCCGCTCCAGGTCGTCGACCGTGTAGAGGAACACGTCGCGCAGTCCGGACACGTCGTGCGCGATGTCGCGGGGCACCGCCAGGTCCAGCAGCAGCATCGGCCGGTGCCGGCGGGCGCGCAGCGCCTGCTCGACCTGGGCGCGATGCAGGATGGGCGTGCGCGCGGCGGTGGCGGAAATAACCACGTCGGCTTCTGCCAGGTGCCGGTCCAGCTCTGTCAGCGGCAGCGCGATGCCGCCATGGCGGCTGGCCAGGTCCTGCGCGTGCGCCAGGGTGCGGTTGGCGACGAGCATGCGTTGCGCCTTGGCCTCGGCCAGGTGGCGCGCGGCCAGTTCGATGGTTTCGCCGGCGCCGATCAGCAGCACGGTGGATTCGTCCAGGCGGGCGAAGTTGTCCTGCGCCAACCGCACTGCGATGGACGCCACCGATACCGGATTGGCGCCGATGCGGGTGTCGGTGCGGGTGCGCTTGGCGGTGGCGAAGGCCTGCTGGAACAGCCGGTCCAGCTGTCCGCCCAGCGCCCCGGCCTCGCGCGAGGCCACCCATGCCTGTTTGACCTGGCCCAGAATCTGCGGCTCGCCCAGCACCAGCGAATCCAGCCCGCTGGCGACCCGGAACAGGTGGCGCACGGCGTCGGCGTCGCGGTGCCGGTACAGGTAGCCGTGCAGGGCGTCGCCCGCCTCGGGATGCGCGGCCAGCCAGTCGGCCAGCGGTCGCCCGTCGCCTTCCGCGTGCGCATACAGCTCGGTGCGGTTGCAGGTCGACAGCAGCACCGCCTCATGCACGCCCGGCAGCGAGCGCAGCGATGCCAGCGCCGGCGCCAGCGCGTCCGGGGCGAACGCCACCCGCTCGCGCAGGGCAACCGGCGCGGTCTGGTGGTTGATGCCGAGGACGTACAGGCTCATGGGGCGTGGCAGGGGCTGCGATGCGCGACGGATGCGTTCAGGCGCCTGCGCTAAGCTGCGGGCCCGACCGTCAATTGTACCGGCCCTTGCCATGCCCAATCCGCAACGCTCCGGTTCGCGCACGTTTCCGCTGGCTGCGCTGCTCGGCGCTCTGCTGGCCTGCACCGGGGCCCTTGCCGGCAATCCGGCCGCGGCGCCGGCGCAGGTGGATCCGCTGGAGGCCAGCCTCGCCGGGGAGTTCGCGCTGCAGGCCGGGCTGCTGCCGGAGGCGGCCCGGCATTATCTGGACGCCGCGCGCGCCGCGAGGGATCCGGTCCTGGCCGAGCGGGCCACCCGCATCGCCCTGCTGGCGGACCAGGATGCGCTGGCCCGCGAGGCTTACGGCACCTGGCAGGCGCTGGCCCCGCAGCGGGGCCTGGAGGCGCGGATGGTCGCCGCCAGCCTGGCCCTGCGCGCCGGCCACAAGCGCGATGCGCGACGCGAGCTGCGGGCCCTGCTGGCCGAACCGGAGGGCTGGCGGCCGGCGCTGACGGCGCTGGTGGGCGCGGTCGGGCGCCAGCAGGCGCTGGTGGTGAGGATGCTCAAGGACATCGTGTCCCGCGATGCCCTGCCGCACCAGCTGCAGGCGTGGCTGGGCTTCGGCGGGCTGGCGCAGCGGCTGGATCAGCCGAAACTGGTGGACCACATCGTCCAGCGGGTGGTGGCGCTGTTCCCGGGAGAGCCGCGCGTGGCATTGCTGCGGGCGCAGCTGCTGCGCGAGGGGGGCAAGCTGGAAGAGGCGCGCGCGGCGTTGGCGGCGCTGGGCGAGCCGGCGCAACTGCCGCCTCCGCTGCGCTGGGCACTGGCGGGCGAATACGATGCGCTGGGCGATGCCGGCAAGGCCGCGCAGGTGCTGGCCGCGGGCGCGCAGGACGAAGCGGCCTACGCCCGCCGCGCCGCACTGCTGGACAAGGCCGGCGACAAGGCCGGGTTGGCTGCGCTGTACGACGAGGTCAAGCGCGGTGCGACCAAGCCCAACCCCGTGCGCCGGCTGCTGCTGGGGCAGCTGGCCGAACTCCTTGGACGCTACGAGGAAGCGTTGGAGTGGTATGCCCGCGTGCCCGGCGAGCGGATGCAGGGCGCCGCCCGCCTGCGCGCCGCCGGCGTGTTGCATGCGATGGGTCACCCGCAGGAGGCCTACGATGCAGTGCATGCCATCCAGGCCGACGCCGGGCTGGACGACGACGAGCGTCGCGACGGCTACCTGCTGGAGGCGGAGCTGCGCCAGAAGGGCGGCGATGCCGAGGGTGAGCAGGATGCCTACGCGCGCGGCCTCGCGGCCTTTCCGGATGACGCGGTGCTGCTGTACGCGCGCGGGTTGATGTGGGAGCGGCTCGACCAGATCGGCAAGGCCGAGGCCGACCTGCGCCGCCTGCTGGTGGTCGAGCCCGACAACGTCGCCGCGCTCAACGCGCTGGGCTACACCCTGGCCGACCGCACCGACCGCTACCGCGAGGCGCTGGAGCTGATCGACCGTGCGCGCGTGGCCGAACCGGGCAATGCCGCGATCATCGACAGCTACGGCTGGGTGCTGTTCCGGCTGGGCAAGCCGCGCCAGGCGCTGGACCACCTGCGCCATGCCTACGCCCTGCAGAAGGACCCGGATATCGCCAGCCATCTCGGTCAGGTGCTTTGGGCGCTGGGGCACCGGGACGAGGCGCGCAGATATTTTGATGAGGCGCGTCGCCTGGATCCGGACAACCGTTCATTGCAGCGGGCCCTGCGGGAGACCGGGGCGTGAGGCGGGCGGCCTGCATCCTGCTGGCGCTGGCGCTGGCGGGTTGTGCCTCGCTGCCGCCGCCGGCGAGTGGCGACGCCTTCGCCGGCGATGCCGCCCAGCGCGCGCGGATCGATGCCCTGGGGCTGGCCGGCGGCGACTGCGCCGCGCCGGCCTGGTCGCTGGTTGGCAGGGTGGCCCTGTCCAACGGCAGGCAGGGCGGCAGCGGCCGGATCGAATGGACGCAGGCGGCGGGCGCGCAGCGCCTGCAGCTGTCGGCGCCGGTGACCCGGCAGAGCTGGGTGCTGGAGGTCGACGCCGGCGGCGCCGAGCTGCAGGGCATCGCCGGGTCCCCCATCAGCGATTCCGACCCCGCGCGGCTGCTGCGCGACGCCACCGGCTGGGATATCCCGGTGGCCGCCCTCGGCTGCTGGGTGCGCGGCGCGGCGGCGGCCGGGCTCGGCCCGGCGCGGATCGACTACGGCGTGGATTTGTTGCCGCGGCGGATCGAACAGGACGGCTGGACGGTGGAATACGACGGCTGGCGCGGCAGTTCCGATGGCCCCGCCCTGCCGGGCAGGATCGAAGCCCGCCGCGGCGAGGATCGGGTGCGCCTGGTGGTGGACCAGTGGGCGATCCAGTGAACGGCTTCGACCGGGCCGATGGCTGGACGGCCTGGCCGGCACCGGCCAAGTTGAACCTGTTTCTGCATATCACCGGCCGCCGTGCCGACGGCTACCACGAATTGCAGACCGTGTTCCGGCTGCTGGATTGGGGCGATACCGTATTCCTGCGCCCGCGCCGCGACGGCGTCGTGGCCCGCGCCGGCGCCGGCACCGCGGGTGTCGCCGAGGCCGACGACCTGACGGTTCGTGCCGCCATCCTGCTGCAGGATGCAGCCAAATGCGCTCAGGGTGTCGATATAAGGATCGAGAAGAGAATTCCGATGGGGGGCGGATTCGGCGGCGGCTCGTCCGATGCGGCCAGCGTCCTGGTCGCCCTCGACCGCCTGTGGAGGTTGGGGCTCGGCGAAGCGCGACTGGCCTTGCTGGGGCAGCGGCTGGGGGCGGACGTGCCGGTGTTCGTGCGGGGTCGCAATGCGTGGGCGGAAGGAGTCGGCGAGCGCTTGACGCCCATCCAGCTCCCGTCGGCTTGGTACGTACTGGCCTCGCCGGACGTGCACGCGGCCACCGCGGCCCTGTTCCAAGCCCCTGATTTGACGCGCGATGCGCCACCCGTGACAATAGCGGGCTTCCTTTCCGGGACTGTGCTCGGCAATGCGTTCGAGCCGGTGCTGCGTCGCCGCGAACCCGCCGTCGAGGCCGCGTTCGAGGCGCTTGCGCGCGTCGGCACGCCGCGTCTGACGGGTTCGGGCAGCGGCTGTTTCGTGGAATTCGCGGATCGCGGTTCCGCCGAAGCGGCGCTGGCGGCGCTGCCGCCGGGCATGAACGCCTGGCTGGCGCGCGGCGCGGAACGGTCGCCGCTGCTGGATGCAGTGGAGCAGCATCACTAGGGGCGTCGCCAAGTGGTTAAGGCACCGGGTTTTGATCCCGGCATTCGTAGGTTCGAATCCTTCCGCCCCTGCCAACCCGCGCTTGCGCGCGTCGTCCATCGTCCTCCAACGCGGCCACCACAATGCAGGACAACCCCAACTTGCTGGTCTTTTCGGGCAACGCCAACAAGCCGCTGGCCGACGCGGTCTGCCGCGAGCTGGGGGTGCGCCCGGGCAAGGCCCTGATCAGCCGCTTCTCCGACGGTGAAGTGCAGGTTGAGATCGAGGAGAGCGTGCGCCGGCAGGAGGTGTACGTCATCCAGCCGACCAACGCGCCGAGCGCCGAGAACTTCATGGAACTGCTGGTGCTGATCGATGCGCTCAAGCGCGCGTCGGCCGCCAGCGTCACTGCGGTGGTCCCGTACTTCGGCTATGCCCGCCAGGACCGCCGCCCGCGGTCCTCGCGCGTGCCGATCACCGCCAAGGTGGCGGCCAAGATGTTCGGCGCGGTCGACACCGACCGCGTGCTCACCGTTGACCTGCACGCCGACCAGATCCAGGGCTTCTTCGACTGCCCGGTGGACAACGTCTACGCCTCGCCGCTGCTGCTGGCCGACATCTGGCGCGTGCACGGCACCGAAGGCGTCATCGTGGTGTCGCCGGACGTCGGCGGCGTGGTGCGCGCGCGCGCCATTGCCAAGCGCCTGGACGACGCCGACCTTGCCATCATCGACAAGCGCCGCCCGCGCGCCAACGTCGCAACGGTGATGAACATCATCGGCGACGTCGAGGGCAAGACCTGCGTGCTGGTGGACGACATCGTCGACACCGCCGGCACCCTGTGCGCCGCCGCCAACGCGCTGAAGGAGCGCGGTGCGCGCAAGGTCGTGGCCTACTGCGTGCACCCGGTGCTGTCGGGCGCGGCGATGGACAACCTCAACAAGTCCTCGCTGGACGAACTGGTGGTGACCGATACCATCGCGCTGTCGCCGGCAGCCAAAGCCTGCGGCAAGATCCGCCAGCTCAGCGTGGCCGAACTGCTGGCCGAAACGATCCGCCGCATGGCGTTCGGCGAATCGGTCAGCTCGCTGTACGTCGACTGATCCCATCCGCGTCGTCGGCTTGCCGGCGGCGCACCCCCACTCACCTGGTCGCGGGTGAGTGCCTCCACCGCCGCGAGGCGGTTCCATCGCAACAGAAGTGAGTCATTCCCATGTCCGAACACACCATCAAGGCCACCAGCCGCAATGTCGAGGGGAAGGGTGCGAGCCGCCGCCTGCGTCATGCCGCCCAGCTGCCGGCCATCGTCTACGGCGGCAGCGCCGCGCCGCAGGCCATCCAGATCGAGCACGAGCAGATCTGGCTCGCCAGCCACCACGAGTGGTTCTATTCGTCGATCCTGAACCTGGACGTCGACGGCAAGGTCGAGCAGGTGCTCCTGCGCGACATGCAGCGCCATCCGTACAAGCAGCTGATCATGCACCTGGACTTCCAGCGCGTTGACGCCAGCCAGGCGCTGCGCACCAAGGTGCAGCTGCGCTTCCTGGGCCAGGAGAAGTCGCCGGCCGGCAAGACCGGCGGCGTGATCATCATGCACGAGCTGACCGAAGTGGAAGTCAGCTGCCTGCCGAAGGACCTGCCGGAGGCGATCGAGGTCGACCTGTCCGCGCTGGAGATCGGCCAGGTGGTGCACCTGTCCGCCCTCAAGCTGCCGGCCGGCGTGGAAATCCCCGCGCTGAAGCTGGGCAAGGAGTACGACGTCGCCGTCGTGGTCGCCAAGCACGGCAAGGAAGAGGTGGAAGAGGCGGCTGCGCCGGAAACCGCCGAAGTGCCGGCGACCAAGGCCGCCAAGAAGGACGAGAAGTAAGCCTGCTCCGCGCGTCATCCCTGCTGGCGCGGGGATGACGCCGCGGGCGCGGGGTCGATCCGATGGCTGGTCTTCGCCTCATCGTCGGGCTGGGCAATCCCGGTGCCGAACACGCCCGAACCCGGCACAACGCCGGGTTCTGGTTTATTGACGCGCTGGCGCAGGCCGACGGCGTGCGCTTCGGCTTGGAAAGCAGGCTTTTCGGCGAAACCGCGAAGGTTTCAGTTGCCGGCCAGCCGGTCTGGCTGCTGCGGCCGGCCACGTTCATGAACGCCAGCGGCAAGTCGATCACCGCGGCCCTGCGCTACTGGAAGATCGAGCCGGAGGAAATGCTGGTCGTGCACGACGAACTGGACCTGCCGCCCGGCGTGGCGCGGCTCAAGTTCGACGGCGGCCACGGCGGCCAGAACGGCCTGCGCGACACCATCCGCCTGCTTGGCCACGGCAAGTTCCACCGCCTGCGCATCGGCATCGGCCATCCGGGCCACAAGGACAAGGTCACGCCCTGGGTGCTGGGCCGTCCCGGCGCGGCCGACGAGGCGCTGATCCTGCGGGCGATCGGCAATGCCGCCGAAGTGCTGCCGCTGGCGGTGCAGGGCAACTACATGGATGCGATGACCCGGCTGCACACGCCGGCGCCGTGACTGGCGATTGGTGATTGCCGATTCGGCGGAAGCGTCGAATCGGCAATCACGAATCCCCGAACCACGGATCCCCCATGGGCATCAAATGCGGCATCGTCGGGCTGCCGAACGTCGGCAAGTCCACCCTGTTCAACGCGCTGACCAAGGCTGGCATCGCCGCCGCCAACTTCCCGTTCTGCACCATCGAGCCGAACGTGGGCGTGGTGCCGGTGCCGGATCCGCGGCTGGGCGCGCTTGCCGAAATCATCAGTCCGCAGAAGGTGATACCGACCGCGGTGGAGTTCGTCGACATCGCCGGACTGGTGGCCGGCGCTGCCAGCGGCGAGGGTCTGGGCAACAAGTTCCTCGCCCACATCCGCGAGGTGGATGCGATCTGCCACGTGGTGCGCTGCTTCGAGAACGACGACGTCATCCACGTCAGCAACCGCATCGACCCGATCGCCGACATCGAGACCATCGACACCGAGCTGGCGCTGGCCGATCTGGAGTCCGTGGACAAGGCGATCGCCCGCTACGAGCGCGTGGCCAAGGGCGGCGACAAGGATGCCAAGGCGAAGATCGAGGTGCTGGGCAAGCTGCGCGCCGCGCTGGACCAGGGCAAGGCGGCGCGCACGGTGGCGCTGGATGAAGATCAAAAGGCGGTCATCCGCGAGCTCTTCCTGCTCACCCTGAAGCCGGTGATGTACGTCGCCAACGTGCTCGAGGATGGCTTCGCCGACAACCCGCACCTGGAGGCCGTGCGTGCCCGCGCGCAGACGGAAGGGGCGCAGGTGGTGCCGGTGTGCGCGGCGATCGAGGAGGAGCTCAGCCAGCTGGACGACGCCGATCGCGATGCCTTCCTCGCCGACCTCGGGCTGGAGGAGCCGGGCCTGAACCGGGTGATCCGGGCCGCCTACGCGCTGCTGGGCCTGCAGACCTATTTCACCGCCGGGGTCAAGGAGGTGCGCGCGTGGACGGTCAAGGCCGGCGCCACCGCGCCGCAGGCCGCGGCGGTCATCCACACCGACTTCGAGAAGGGCTTCATCCGCGCCGAGACCATCGGCTACGACGATTTCATCAGGTATCGCGGCGAAGCCGGCGCCCGCGACGCGGGGCGCCTGCGCCTGGAAGGCAAGGAATACCGCGTGCAGGAAGGCGACATCCTGCATTTCCGCTTCAACGTCTGAACCGGCCGGGCCCGGAGGGGAGCCGTGCACGGGCCGCCGCCACGGAGGGAGCGGGATCCGGATCTTTTTGCAAAAAAGCCGTTGACACAATCGAAAGTGACGGCCAGAATAACGGGCTCTTTGAGGGGCTTCGCCGTCTTTCAACGAGGAAAGCACGGAGGGATACCCAAGCGGCCAACGGGGGCAGACTGTAAATCTGCTGGCTTACGCCTTCGGTGGTTCGAATCCACCTCCCTCCACCAGTTCCGGGTCCGCTTGCGGGGTCGGCAATTTGATGAGTCAAGCCGCCGGCCTTACCAGCCGGGGGTGCAGCAAGGCAGGACTCCCGGCGCGGGAGTAGTTCAATGGTAGAACTGTAGCCTTCCAAGCTACTAGCGCGGGTTCGATTCCCGTCTCCCGCTCCACCATTGCTTTCAGCGCGCGGTCCTGTCGTACAACCTGCTCACGTAGCTCAGTCGGTAGAGCACCTCCTTGGTAAGGAGGAGGTCGATGGTTCGATTCCATTCGTGAGCACCATTTTTCGCAATCCCACGCCTGCCTTGGCAGGCAAACCCAGCGAGACGCAGCCATGGCAAAGGGTAAGTTCGAGCGCACCAAGCCCCACGTGAACGTGGGCACGATCGGTCACGTGGACCACGGCAAGACGACGCTGACGGCGGCGCTGACGAAGGTGGGCGCGGAGCGTTTCGGTGGCCAGTTCCACGCGTACGACGCGATCGACAAGGCGCCGGAAGAGAAGGCGCGCGGCATCACGATCTCGACCTCGCACGTGGAGTACGAGAGCCCGACCCGCCACTACGCGCACGTGGACTGCCCGGGCCACGCCGACTACGTGAAGAACATGATCACAGGTGCGGCGCAGATGGACGGCGCGATCCTGGTGTGCTCGGCCGCTGACGGCCCGATGCCGCAGACGCGCGAGCACATCCTGCTGTCGCGCCAGGTGGGCGTGCCGTACATCGTCGTGTTCCTGAACAAGGCCGACATGGTGGACGACGCCGAGCTGCTGGAACTGGTCGAGATGGAAGTGCGCGAGCTGCTCTCCAAGTATGACTTCCCGGGCGACGACACCCCGATCATCGCGGGTTCGGCCCGCCTGGCGCTGGAAGGCGACCAGAGCGAGATCGGCGTGCCGGCGATCATCAAGCTGGTGGACGCGCTGGACACCTGGATTCCGGAGCCGGAGCGTGCGATCGACATGCCGTTCCTGATGCCGGTGGAAGACGTGTTCTCGATCTCGGGCCGTGGCACCGTGGTGACCGGCCGCATTGAGCGCGGCATCATCAAGGTGGGCGACGAAATCGAGATCGTCGGCATCCGTCCGACCCAGAAGACCACCGTGACCGGCGTGGAGATGTTCCGCAAGCTGCTGGACCAGGGCCAGGCGGGCGACAACGCGGGTCTGCTGCTGCGCGGCACCAAGCGTGACGACGTGGAGCGCGGCCAGGTGCTGTGCAAGCCGGGTTCGATCACCCCGCACACCGAGTTCGAGGCGGAGGTGTACGTGCTGTCGAAGGACGAGGGCGGCCGTCATACCCCGTTCTTCAAGGGCTACCGCCCGCAGTTCTACTTCCGCACGACCGACATCACCGGTGCGGTGACCCTGCCGGAAGGCGTGGAGATGGTGATGCCGGGCGACAACATCAAGATGGTGGTCAGCCTGATCAACCCGGTGGCGATGGACGAAGGCCTGCGCTTCGCGATCCGCGAAGGCGGCCGCACCGTCGGCGCCGGCGTGGTGGCGAAGATCCTCAAGTGACGTGAGGCCCCGCGCGCTACGGCGCGCGGCTGGCCCGGACGTCATCCCCGCGAAGGCGGGGATCCAGCTTCGACGAGCCGCCAAGCAAGTCGAGGCCAGGGCAGGCGGCGCAAGCCGCCGTTGCCTTTTTCGGAAGCAACAAGTTTTTCGATACGCCAGTAGCTCAATTGGCAGAGCAGCGGTCTCCAAAACCGCAGGTTGGGGGTTCGAGTCCCTCCTGGCGTGCCAATCGCGGGAAGCCCGTCGTGGATTCCCTGTAGAGGGATGACGTTTTGACCAGCCATACGCTGCCTACCCAGTCCGCCAGCGCCGGGGATATCGCCAAGTACGCCGCGGCCCTGCTGCTGGTGGCCGCGGGCATCTTCGCTTACTACTGGTTCGAGGGTTCCTGGCCGTCCGGCGTTCGCATCCTGGCGATCGTGGCCGGGCTGGTGCTGGGTGGCGTTGCCTTCTTCGCCACGGCCAAGGGGCATCGGACCCGCGACTTCCTCTCGGAGTCCCGCTTCGAGTTGCGCAAGGTGGTCTGGCCGACCCGGCAAGAAGCCACCCGTACGATGTGGGTCGTGATCGCCGCGGTCATCATCATCAGCCTCATCCTCGCCGCCTTCGACTGGGTGATTCAGCTCGTCGTGAAGGCGCTGCTCGGTTCGTGATGGAGACCTCAGTGAGCAATTCCGAAGTCCACAAGCGCTGGTACGTGGTTCACGCCTATTCCGGCTTCGAGAAGTCGGTGGCGCAGGCGCTGCGTGACCGCATCGTGCGCATGGACATGCAGGAGCGCTTCGGCGAAGTGCTGGTTCCGACCGAAGAGGTCGTGGAGATGCGCGGCGGCCAGAAACGCCGCTCCGAGCGCAAGTTCTTCCCGGGCTATGTGCTGGTCCAGATCGCGACTCATACCGAAGACGGTATCCCGCGCATGGACAGCGAGTCCTGGCATCTGGTCAAAGAAACCCCGAAGGTGATGGGTTTCATCGGCGGCACCGCCGACCGCCCGTTGCCGATCCGCGACGACGAGGCCGACGCCATCCTGCAGCGCGTGCAGGACGGCGTGGAGAAGCCGAAGCCGAAGGTGCTGTTCGAGCCGGGCCAGATGGTCCGCGTGGTCGACGGCCCGTTCAACGATTTCAACGGCGTGGTCGAAGAGATCAACTACGAGAAGAGCCGCCTGCGCGTGGCGGTGCTGATCTTCGGGCGCTCGACGCCGGTGGAACTGGAGTTCGGTCAGGTCGAGAAGGCCTGATTCCCGCCTGCGGGCGGCGCTCCTCGAAAACCTGTTATCATTGCCGGCTCCCTCGCGGGAGCTGGTTGCGTGTCGGCCGCCTTCGGGTGGCGATGGCGCGGCGGCAAACGAATGAAGGGTGGCGGCGTGACGCCGGGACGCGCCGCCTCCGATAACGATGATCCCGGTCCGATGGGGAGCCTGCAACCCAGGCGTTCGCACCCGGAGACAATCCAATGGCAAAGAAAGTAATCGGCTACATCAAGCTGCAGGTGAAGGCCGGTCAGGCCAACCCCTCGCCGCCGGTCGGTCCCGCGCTGGGCCAGCGCGGCCTGAACATCATGGAGTTCTGCAAGGCGTTCAACGCGGCGACTTCCAAGCTGGAGCCGGGCCTGCCGACGCCGGTGATCATCACCGCGTACTCGGACCGCACCTTCACCTTCGTCACCAAGAGCACCCCGGCGACCGTGCTGCTGAAGAAGGCGGCGGGCGTGACCTCGGGCTCCAAGCGCCCGAACACCGAGAAGGTGGGCAAGGTTACCCGCGCGCAGCTGGAAGACATCGCCAAGGCGAAGGAACCCGACCTGACCGCGGCCGACCTGGACGCGGCGGTACGCACGATCGCGGGCTCGGCCCGTTCCATGGGTCTGACGGTGGAGGGCTGAGACAATGGCACTGAACAAGCGACAGAAGGCGATCCTCGCCGCCACCGTGCCGGGCAAGGCCTACGCCATCGATGAAGCCCTGAAGATCCTCAAGGACAACAGCAAGGCCAAGTTCGTCGAGGCCATCGACGTGGCCGTGCGCCTGGGCGTGGACGCCAAGAAGTCCGACCAGCAGGTGCGCGGTTCCACCGTGCTGCCGGCCGGTACCGGCAAGTCGGTGCGCGTGGCGGTGTTCTGCCCGGCCGGCGCCAAGGCTGACGAAGCCATGGCCGCTGGCGCCGACGTGGTGGGCATGGACGACCTGGCGGAGAAGATGATCGCCGGCGACCTGAACTACGACGTGGTCATCGCCACTCCGGACGCGATGCGCGTGGTCGGCAAGCTCGGTCAGGTGCTGGGCCCGCGCGGCCTGATGCCGAACCCGAAGGTCGGCACCGTGTCGCCG
Source organism: Thermomonas sp. LB-4 (assembly GCF_036409385.1). NCBI lineage: Bacteria > Pseudomonadati > Pseudomonadota > Gammaproteobacteria > Lysobacterales > Lysobacteraceae > Thermomonas > Thermomonas sp. LB-4. Next base: position 68,499 of record NZ_JAXOFT010000002.1, read on the forward strand.
AATCCGGCCGAGGCGGTCAAGAACGCCAAGGCGGGCCAGGTGCGCTACCGCACCGACAAGGCCGGCATCATCCACTGCACCATCGGCAAGGCCAACTTCGAGAACGACGCGCTGAAGGGCAACCTGCAGGCGCTGCTGCTGGACCTGATCAAAGCCAAGCCGGCGACTTCGAAGGGTACCTACCTGCAGAAGATCTCGATCAGCTCCACCATGGGTCCCGGCGTGACCGTGGACCAGGCCTCGCTGACCCTGAAGTAATGTTCCACGCCGCGTCGCCCCGGCGGCGCGGCGGTTCCGAATTTTGAAGGCCCCGTTCGACTCCTCGAGCGGAAGCCGTCAAAGACCGCAGGTGCGGTCCGCGCATGGCAACGACGGGCAGGGATGCTCACACGGCATGGAATCGCCGTTGCCAGAGGCGGGATCGCTTAATCCGCACCCTACGGGGGCGGGCCTGCGTAGATGGTGCAGCCCTTCTGGAAATGTTTTGGATCAAGACAGATCTGGATGGCCACCGCCAGGGATGCCCCGCATCCCCGATGCCACGGACCGGCATCGCCCAGGACCGCCGGCGGCAGGAGCCGCGGGCGGCGTTCAATGTAGGAGTGACTATGGCTCTCAATCTGTCCCAGAAACAGGACGTTGTCGCGGAGGTGGCGGAAGTCGCCGCCAAGGCGCACTCCCTGATCGCGGCCGAGTACGCCGGCACCACGGTCTCGCAGATGACCGCGATGCGCAAGCAGGCCCGCGAGACGGGCGTGTTCCTGAAGGTTGTCAAGAACACCCTCGCCGCGCGCGCCGTCACCGGCACCGAGTACGAAGTGGCGAAGGACTCCCTGGTGGGTCCGCTGCTGTATGCGTTCTCGACCGAGGAGCCCGGCGCTGCCGGTCGCCTGATCAAGGAATTCGCCAAGGGCAACGACAAGCTGCAGCCCAAGGTCGTCGTCGTCGGTGGCCAGCAGTACCCGGCCAGCCACGTCGATGTCCTGGCCTCGCTGCCGACCCGCGACCAGGCGCTTGCCATGCTGGCCCGCGTGCTGGCCGAACCGGCGGCGATGTTCGCCCGTGCGGTCAAGGCGGTTGCCGACAAGCAGGGTGGTGGCGAAGCCCCGGCCGAAGCCGAGGCGCAGGCCGAACCGGCCTGATCCGCGTCCGATCCTGACAACGTTCCCATTTAAACGAAACATATCCAGAGGTAATTGAAATGTCCCTGACCAACGAGCAGATCGTCGACGCCATCGCCGCCAAGTCGCTGATGGAAGTGATGGAGCTGGTGAAGGCCATCGAAGAGAAGTTCGGCGTCTCCGCCGCCGCCCCGGTCATGGCCGTCGCCGCTGCCGGCCCGGCCGCTGCTGCTGAAGAGCAGACCGAGTTCAACGTCATCCTGAAGACCGCTGGCGACAAGAAGGTCGAAGTGATCAAGGCCGTTCGCGCGATCACCGGCCTGGGCCTGAAGGAAGCCAAGGACCTCACCGAGGCCGGCGGCACCGTGAAGGAAGGCGTGTCGAAGGAAGACGCCGAGAAGATGAAGAAGGACCTCGAGGCCGCGGGCGCGACCGTCGAAGTCAAGTAATCCGCTGTTGCGTCGCCTGGCAGAACACGCTGGCGACCACCGAAGGCTGGGGACGAAAGTCCCCGGCCTTTGGCCGTTGTAGAACAACCGTTCCAGAACCGTTCGAGTTGGCAGTCGGAAGTAGCGGGAGAAGGCGTGCTGGTGCCGGCAATACCAGCGACTTCCCACTGCCAGTTTGATATTCCCCCGTTGGCCGCCCGCGGCCGCACATGACGAGGCGCACGCTCCATGACTACCGCCAAGCAGTATTCGTTCACCGAGAAGAAGCGCATCCGCAAGGACTTCGGCAAGCGCCGTTCGATCCTGGAAGTACCCTATCTGCTCGCCATCCAGGTGGACTCCTACCGTGAGTTCCTGCAGGAACACGTCGACGCCGCCGCGCGCGACGACAAGGGGCTGCACGCCGCGCTGAAGTCGGTGTTCCCGATCTCCAGCTACAGCGGCAACGCCGCGCTGGAATACGTGGGCTACAAGCTGGGCGAGCCGGCCTTCGACGAGCGCGAGTGCCGCACCCGCGGCCTGTCCTACGGCGCCCCGCTGCGCGTCACCGTGCGCCTGGTCATCTACGACCGCGAGTCGTCCACCAAGGCGATCAAGTACGTGAAGGAGCAGGAGGTCTACATGGGCGAGATCCCGCTCATGACCGACAACGGCACCTTCATCGTCAACGGCACCGAGCGCGTCATCGTCTCCCAGCTGCACCGCAGCCCGGGCGTGTTCTTCGACCACGACCGCGGCAAGACCCACAGCTCCGGCAAGCTGCTGTTCTCGGCCCGCGTGATCCCCTACCGCGGCTCCTGGCTGGACTTCGAGTTCGACCCGAAGGACGCGCTGTACACCCGCATCGACCGCCGCCGCAAGCTGCCGGTCAGCGTGCTGCTGCGCGCCCTGGGCTACAGCAACGAAGAGATGTTGAACGACTTCTTCGACATCAACACTTTCCACATCGAGTCCGAAGGCGTGCAGCTGGAGCTGGTGCCCGAGCGCCTGCGCGGCGAGACCCTGGACTTCGACCTGGCCGATGGCGACAAGGTCATCGTCGAGGCCGGCAAACGCGTCACCGCGCGCCACGTCAAGCAGCTGGAAGCCGCGGGCGTCGCCGCGCTGTCGGTGCCGGACGACTACATCCTCGGTCGCATCCTCTCGCACGACGTCATCGACCCGGCCACCGGCGAGCTGCTGGCTTCCGCCAACGACGAGATCAGCACCGACACCCTGGAGAAGCTGCGCAAGGCCGGCATCGCCAGCGTCGGCACGATCTGGGTCAACGACCTCGACCGCGGCCCGTACCTGTCCAACACCCTGCGCATCGACGGCACCAAGACCCAGCTGGAAGCGCTGGTCGAGATCTACCGGATGATGCGCCCGGGCGAGCCGCCCACCAAGGACGCCGCGCAGAACCTTTTCCACAACCTGTTCTTCACCTTCGAGCGCTACGACCTGTCCACGGTCGGCCGGATGAAGTTCAACCGCCGCCTGGGCCGCAAGGAAGTCACCGGCGCGCCGGTGCTGTTCGATGCCAAGTACTTCGCCGACCGCAAGGACGAGGAGTCCGTGCGCCTGCGCAACGAAGTGGGCGGCGGCTCCGACATCCTCGACGTGATCCGCGTGCTGTGCGAGATCCGCAACGGCCGTGGCGTGGTTGACGACATCGACCACCTCGGCAACCGCCGCGTCCGTTCGGTCGGCGAGATGGCCGAGAACGTGTTCCGCGTGGGCCTGGTCCGCGTCGAGCGCGCGGTCAAGGAGCGCCTGTCGATGGCCGAATCCGAAGGCCTGACCCCGCAGGAGCTGATCAACGCCAAGCCGGTGGCCGCCGCGATCAAGGAGTTCTTCGGCTCCTCGCAGCTCTCGCAGTTCATGGACCAGAACAACCCGCTGTCGGAAGTGACCCACAAGCGCCGCGTCTCGGCGCTTGGTCCGGGCGGCCTGACCCGCGAGCGCGCCGGCTTCGAAGTGCGCGACGTGCACCCGACCCACTACGGCCGCGTCTGCACCATCGAGACGCCGGAAGGCCCGAACATCGGCCTGATCAACTCGCTGGCGGTGTTCGCCCGCACCAACAAGTACGGCTTCCTGGAGACGCCCTACCGCAAGGTGGTGGACGGCAAGGTCACCGACGACGTCGAGTACCTGTCGGCGATCGAGGAGAATGAGTACGTCATCGCCCAGGCCAACGCGCCCCGCGACGACAAGGGCAACATCTCCGCGCAGTTCGTGGCCTGCCGATTCCAGGGCGAGAACCTGCTGAAGCCGCCGAGCGAAATCCACTTTATGGACGTCTCGCCGATGCAGACCGTGTCGGTGGCGGCGGCGCTGGTGCCGTTCCTTGAGCACGACGACGCCAACCGCGCGCTGATGGGCGCGAACATGCAGCGCCAGGCTGTGCCGACCCTGCGCGCGCAGAAGCCGCTGGTGGGTACCGGCATCGAGCGCGCGCTGGCGCGCGACTCCGGCGTGACCGTGAACGCGCGTCGTGGCGGCGTGGTCGAGCAGATCGACGCCGGCCGCATCGTGGTCAAGGCGAACGAGAGCGAGATCTCCGGCGAGCACGATGCCGGCGTGGACATCTACTCGCTGGTCAAGTACACCCGCAGCAACCAGAACACCTGCATCAACCAGCGTCCGCTGGTGAACGTGGGCGACGTGGTGGCGCGCGGCGACGTGCTGGCCGATGGTCCATCCACCGACATCGGTGAGCTGGCGCTCGGCCAGAACATGCTGATCGCGTTCATGCCCTGGAACGGCTACAACTTCGAAGACTCGATCCTGCTCTCCGAGCGCGTGGTCGAGGAGGATCGCTACACCACGATCCACATCGAGGAACTGACCGTGCAGGCCCGCGACACCAAGCTGGGGCCGGAGGAGATTTCCGCTGACATCCCGAACGTGTCCGAGCAGGCGCTGGGCCGGCTGGACGAGTCCGGCGTGGTCTACATCGGTGCCGAAGTGCGCGCCGGCGACATCCTGGTGGGCAAGGTCACGCCGAAGGGCGAGAGCCAGCTGACCCCGGAAGAGAAGCTGCTGCGCGCGATCTTCGGCGAGAAGGCCTCGGACGTGAAGGACAGTTCGCTGCGCGTGCCCCCGGGCATGGACGGCGTGGTTATCGACGTGCAGGTGTTCACCCGCGACGGCATCGAGAAGGACAAGCGCGCGCGCCAGATCGAGGAAAACGAGATCAAGCGCGTCAAGAAGGACTTCGACGACCAGTTCCGCATCCTCGAGAACGCGATCTACGCGCGCCTGCGCGAGCAGCTGCTCGGCAAGGTCGCCAACGGCGGCCCGGGCGTGAAGAAGGGCGACACCGTGTCGTCGCTGGTGCTGGACGGCATCAAGCGCTCCGACTGGCTGCAGTTGCGGATGAAGGACGACGATGCGGCCGATGCCATCGAGCGCGCCGCCAAGCAGCTCGACGCGCACCAGAAGGAGTTCGAGCGCCGCTTCGCCGACAAGCGTTCCAAGATCACCCAGGGCGACGACCTCGCGCCGGGCGTGCTGAAGATGGTCAAGGTCTTCCTCGCGGTGAAGCGCCGCATCCAGCCGGGCGACAAGATGGCCGGCCGCCACGGCAACAAGGGCGTGGTGTCGAAGATCGTGCCGGTCGAGGACATGCCGTACATGGCCGACGGCCAGACCGTCGACATCGTGCTGAACCCGCTGGGCGTGCCGAGCCGAATGAACATCGGACAGGTGCTGGAAGTGCACCTGGGCCTGGCCGCGAAGGGCCTGGGCCAGAAGATCCAGCGCATGCTGGACGCACAGGCGAAGGTGGCCGAGCTGCGCAAGTTCCTCGGCGAGATCTACAACCACGACAGCAAGACCCACATCGAGCGCGTGGACCTGACCCAGTTCAGCGACGACGAACTGGTGGCGATGGCGAAGAACCTCACCGACGGCGTGCCGATGGCCACCCCGGTGTTCGACGGCGCCACCGAGGCCGAGATCAAGACCATGCTGAAGCTGGCGGACCTGCCGGAATCGGGACAGACCCAGCTGTACGACGGCCGCACCGGCGAGGCGTTCGACCGCCAGACCACCGTGGGCTACATGCACATGCTGAAGCTGAACCACCTGGTCGACGACAAGATGCACGCGCGCTCGACCGGTCCGTACTCGCTGGTCACCCAGCAGCCGCTGGGCGGCAAGGCGCAGTTCGGCGGCCAGCGCTTCGGCGAGATGGAAGTCTGGGCGCTGGAAGCCTATGGCGCGGCCTACACCCTGCAGGAAATGCTGACGGTGAAGTCCGACGACGTGCAGGGCCGCAACCAGATGTACAAGAACATCGTCGATGGCGAGCACGAGATGGTCGCGGGCATGCCGGAATCCTTCAATGTCCTCGTGAAGGAAATCCGCAGCCTGGCCATCAACATGGAACTCGAGGAGCACTGAGTCTGGCGACGGCGCGGCGTTGACGCCGCGCCGACCCGCTCAGACCCATTGCCCCCGACCCGGAGAATCCCAATGAAAGATTTGCTGAACCTCTTCAACCAGCAGCGCCAGACGCTCGACTTCGACTCGATCAAGATCGCGCTGGCCAGCCCGGACCTGATCCGCTCGTGGTCGTACGGCGAGGTGAAGAAGCCCGAGACGATCAACTACCGCACCTTCAAGCCGGAGCGCGACGGCCTGTTCTGCGCCGCCATCTTCGGCCCGATCAAGGACTACGAGTGCCTGTGCGGCAAGTACAAGCGCATGAAGCACCGCGGCGTGGTCTGCGAGAAGTGCGGCACCGAAGTCACCCTGGCCAAGGTGCGCCGCGAGCGCATGGGCCACATCGACCTGGCCTCGCCGGTCGCGCACATCTGGTTCCTCAAGTCGCTGCCGTCGCGCATCGGCCTGATGCTGGACATGACCCTGCGCGACATCGAGCGCATCCTGTACTTCGAAGCGTTCGTGGTGACCGATCCGCTGCTGACCCAGATGGAGCGCGGCCAGCTGCTGACCGAAGAGCAGTTCCTGCAGGCGCGCCAGGAGCATGGCGATGATTTCGAAGCGGCGATGGGCGCGGAAGCGGTCTATGACCTGCTGCGCACCATCGACCTGCAGAGCGAGATGGCGCAGCTGAAGGAGGAGATCGCCTCCACCGGCAGTGAGACCAAGCTCAAGCGCCTGACCAAGCGAATCAAGCTGATCGAGGCCTTCATCGAGTCCGGCAACCGCCCGGAATGGATGGTCATGACCGTGCTGCCGGTGCTGCCGCCGGACCTGCGCCCGCTGGTGCCGCTGGACGGCGGCCGCTTCGCGACCTCCGACCTCAACGACCTGTACCGCCGCGTCATCAACCGCAACAACCGCCTGCGCCGCCTGCTCGAGCTCAACGCGCCCGACATCATCGTGCGCAACGAGAAGCGCATGCTGCAGGAGTCGGTGGACGCGCTGATGGACAACGGCCGCCGTGGCCGCGCCATCACCGGCACCAACAAGCGCCCGCTGAAGTCGCTGGCCGACATGATCAAGGGCAAGCAGGGCCGGTTCCGCCAGAACCTGCTCGGCAAGCGCGTCGACTACTCCGGCCGTTCGGTGATCGTGGTCGGCCCGTACCTGAAGCTGCACCAGTGCGGCCTGCCGAAGAAGATGGCGCTGGAACTGTTCAAGCCCTTCATCTTCGCCAAGCTGCAGCTGCGCGGCCTCGCCACCACCATCAAGGCGGCGAAGAAGCTGGTCGAGCGCGAAGAGGCCGAGGTGTGGGACATCCTCGAAGAGGTGATCCGCGAGCACCCGGTGCTGCTGAACCGTGCACCGACGCTGCACCGCCTGGGCATCCAGGCGTTCGAGCCGGTGCTGATCGAAGGCAAGGCGATCCAGCTGCACCCGCTGGTCTGCACCGCGTTCAACGCCGACTTCGACGGTGACCAGATGGCCGTCCACGTGCCGCTCTCGCTGGAAGCCCAGCTGGAAGCGCGTGCGCTGATGATGGCGTCCAACAACATCTTGTCGCCGGCCAACGGCGAGCCGATCATCGTCCCGTCGCAGGACGTGGTGCTGGGCCTGTACTACATGACCCGCGCGCTGGAGAACAAGGCGGGCGAGGGCATGGTGTTCGCCAACATCGCCGAAGTGAAGCGCGCCTACGACAACCGCGTGGTGCAGCTGCACGCCAAGTGCAAGGTGCGCATCACCGAATCGGTGGTTGCCGAGGACGGCAGCCGCAGCCAGCAGACCTCGATCGTGGACACCACGGTCGGGCGCGCGCTGCTGCGCGAGATCCTGCCGGAAGGCCTGCCGTTCGCGCTGGCCAACACCGAGCTGACCAAGAAGAACATCAGCCGCCTGATCAACAGCTGCTACCGCATGCTGGGCCTGAAGGACACGGTGGTGTTCGCCGACAAGCTGATGTACACCGGCTTCGCCTACGCCACCCGCGCCGGCGTGTCGATCGGCATCGACGACATGACCATCCCGCTGGAGAAGAAGTCGATCCTCGACGAGGCCGAGGCCGAAGTGCTGGAAATCCAGCAGCAGTACCAGTCGGGCCTGGTCACCGCCGGCGAGCGCTACAACAAGGTGGTCGACATCTGGTCGCGCACCAACGAGCGCGTGGCCAAGGCGATGATGGACACCATCGGCACCGAGAAGGTGGTCAACGCCAAGGGCGAGACCATCGACCAGAAGTCGATGAACTCGATCTACATCATGGCCGACTCTGGCGCGCGTGGTTCGCAGGCCCAGATCCGCCAGCTGGCCGGCATGCGCGGCCTGATGGCCAAGCCGGACGGCTCGATCATCGAGACCCCGATCACCTCGAACTTCCGCGAGGGCTTGAACGTCCAGCAGTACTTCATCTCGACCCACGGTGCCCGTAAGGGCCTGGCGGATACCGCGCTGAAGACCGCGAACTCCGGTTACCTGACCCGCCGCTTGGTCGACGTGGCGCAGGACGTGGTGATCACCGAGACCGACTGCGGCACGCTCAACGGCCTGACCCTGACCCCGATCGTGGAGGGCGGCGACGTGGTCGAGCCGCTGAAGGATCGCGTGCTGGGCCGCATCGTGGCCGAGGACGTGTTCCTGCCTGGTAACGACGAGGATCCGTTCGTCACCCGCAACACCCTGATCGACGAGCAGTGGGCGGCGCGCCTGGAAGAAGCCGGCGTGCAGGTCATCAAGGTGCGCAGCACCATCACCTGCATGGCGCCGTTCGGCGTGTGCGCGCACTGCTACGGCCGCGACCTGGGCCGTGGCCACCTGGTCAACCACGGCGAAGCCGTGGGCGTGGTCGCCGCGCAGTCGATCGGCGAGCCGGGCACCCAGCTGACCATGCGTACCTTCCACATCGGTGGTGCGGCGTCGCGTGCGGCAGCGATCGACAACGTGACGGTGAAGACCACGGGCTCGGTCAAGTTCAACAACCTCAAGTTCGTGACCCACGCCGACAGCCATCTGGTCGCGGTGTCGCGCTCGGGCGAACTCTCGGTGCTGGACAACCACGGCCGCGAGCGCGAGCGCTACAAGCTGCCCTACGGCGCCACCATCCAGTTGCAGGATGGCGGCGAGGTCAAGGCCGGGCAGGTGGTGGCCAACTGGGATCCGCACAACCACCCGATCGTCTCGGAAGTCGCCGGCTTCGTGCGTTTCATCGACTTCGTCGACGGCGTGACCGTGATCGAGAAGCTGGACGAACTGACCGGCCTGGCCTCGCGCGAGATCACCGATCCCAAGCGCCGTGGTTCCCAGGGCAAGGATCTGCGCCCGCTGGTCCGCATCGTCGACAAGGACGGCAACGACCTCAACATCCCGGGCACCGACCTGCCGGCGCAGTACCTGCTGCCGCCGCGCTCTGTGGTGAACCTGCAGCACGGCGCCGCCGTGGGCGTGGGTGACGTGGTCGCCAAGATCCCGCAGGAAGCGTCCAAGACCCGCGACATCACCGGCGGTCTGCCGCGCGTGGCCGACCTGTTCGAGGCCCGCAAGCCGAAGGACCCGGCGGTGCTGGCCGAGAAGTCCGGCATCATCTCGTTCGGCAAGGACACCAAGGGCAAGCAGCGCCTGATCATCAAGGGTCCGGATGGCGAGGAGCACGAGGAGCTGATCCCGAAGTACCGCCAGATCATCGTGTTCGAAGGCGAGCACGTGGAGAAGGGCGAGACCGTGGTGGACGGCGAGCCGAGCCCGCAGGACATCCTGCGCCTGAAGGGCGTCGAGGAGCTGGCCGCCTATCTGGTCAAGGAAATCCAGGACGTCTACCGCCTGCAGGGCGTGAAGATCAACGACAAGCACATCGAGGTGATCATCCGCCAGATGCTGCGCAAGGTCGAAGTCGTGGACCAGGGCGATTCCAAGTTCCTCAATGGCGAGCAGGTCGAGCGCCAGCGCGCCATCGAGGAGAACGAGCGCCTGGTCCGCAAGGGCGAGATCCCGGTCAAGGTGGAGCCGGTGCTTCTGGGCATCACCAAGGCCTCGCTGGCGACCGAGTCGTTCATCTCGTCGGCGTCGTTCCAGGAGACCACCCGCGTCCTCACCGAAGCGGCGGTGCGCGGCACCCGCGACACCCTGCGTGGCCTGAAGGAGAACGTGATCGTGGGTCGCCTGATCCCGGCAGGTACCGGTCTGGCCTACCATAACCAGCGCCGGAAGAGCGCCACCGGCCTGACCGAGGCCGAGATGGCGACCCTGGCCGGCGAGCCGGCCGAAGCCGAGTCCGCCGCGGAATAAGTGGTTCCAGTCCCGCCCGGTGCAAAACCCCGGGCGGGACTTGCGGGATTGACCGGCGATACGTATAATCGCCGGGTTTTTCGATGGCTTTGTGCCATCCAGATCACCAAATGAGGTCGCAGGGAGCGCCTCGTGTTGGGTCCAGGACGGACGGGATCGCAGATGAATCGCCGCTGCCCGCGTTGCGGGCGGGGTGGTTTTTCGGTATGGCTGCGTTTGGTCGCAAGATCGAGCGCGGGCTATACTTTTTCGTCTTGGCTGGCTGGATTGCGACATGGATCCGGCCTGCTTTGTCTCCGAATGGGCCCCAGGCCCACCAATTGAGCCCCGAAATGGCAACGATCAACCAGCTGGTGCGCAAGCCGCGCAGCCCGGAAACCTACAAGAGCAATTCGCCCGCGCTTGCCAATTGCCCGCAGCGCCGCGGCGTGTGCACCCGCGTGTACACCACGACCCCGAAGAAGCCGAACTCGGCACTTCGCAAGGTGGCCAAGGTGCGCCTGACCAACGGCTACGAGGTCATCTCGTACATCGGCGGCGAGGGCCACAACCTGCAGGAGCACAGCGTGGTGCTGATCCGCGGCGGCCGCGTCAAGGATCTGCCGGGCGTGCGCTACCACACCGTGCGCGGCTCGCTCGACGCCGCCGGCGTCGCCAAGCGCAAGCAGGCGCGCTCGAAGTACGGCGCCAAGCGTCCGAAGTCCTAAGAGGCGGGCCGGCCCGGTGTCATCCGGGTGACAGGTTCATCCACGCAGAATAACGGTGGGCTGCCGCCCGCCCTACGAGAGAAGCAACATGTCCCGTAAAGGCAATACTCCGCAGCGTTCGGTGCTGCCGGACCCGAAGCACGGAAGCGAAACGATCGCCCGCTTCATCAACATGGTGATGCAGAGCGGCAAGAAGTCGGTCGCCGAGAAGATCGTCTACGGCGCGATGGACGTGATCGGCGAGAAGAACCCGAACGCCCTCGAGCTGGTCGAGAAGGCGCTGGGCAACGTGTCGCCGTCGGTCGAGGTGAAGTCTCGCCGCGTCGGTGGCGCCACCTACCAGGTGCCGGTCGAAGTGCGCGCCTCCCGCCGCATGGCGCTGGCGATGCGCTGGCTGATCGAATCCGCGCGCAAGCGCGGCGAGAACTCGATGCCGCGCAAGCTGGCCGGCGAGCTGATCGACGCGTCCGAGAACCGTGGCGGCGCGATCAAGAAGCGCGAGGAAACCCACCGCATGGCCGACGCCAACAAGGCGTTCGCCCACTACCGCTGGTAATTCCGGCGGCGCTCCAGGGCGGGTGGTGGCGATCGCCGCCAACCCGTCTCGCGGCCCCGAACCGGCCGTGCGACCCCGAACGCCGCCGACAGGCGGCATTCGGTCATTCCGAAATCCGAAAAAATTGAGAGGCTCCCGTGGCCCGTTCCACTCCCATCGAGCGTTACCGCAACTTCGGCATCATGGCCCATATCGATGCCGGCAAAACCACTACGTCCGAGCGCATCCTGTTCTACACCGGCAAGAGCCACAAGCTGGGTGAGGTGCATGACGGTGCCGCCACCATGGACTGGATGGAGCAGGAGCAGGAGCGTGGCATCACGATCCAGTCCGCCGCCACCACCGCGTTCTGGAAGGGCATGGACAAGTCCCTGCCGGAGCACCGCTTCAACATCATCGACACCCCCGGGCACGTCGACTTCACCATCGAGGTGGAACGCTCGCTGCGCGTGCTCGACGGTGCGGTGTTCGTGCTGTGCGCGGTCGGTGGCGTGCAGCCGCAGTCCGAGACCGTGTGGCGCCAGGCCAACAAGTACCACGTGCCGCGCATCGCGTTCGTCAATAAGATGGACCGCACCGGCGCGAACTTCCTGAAGGTCCGCGACCAGGTCAAGGCGCGTCTCGGCGCGCACCCGGTGCCGATGCAGGTACCGATCGGCGCAGAGGACAACTTCGAGGGCGTGGTCGACCTGCTCAAGATGAAGGCGATCCACTGGGATTCCGCCTCGCAGGGCCTGACCTTCGAGTACCGCGACATCCCGGAAAACCTGAAGGCGCAGGCCGAAGAGGCGCGCGCGTTCATGGTCGAGTCCGCGGCCGAAGCCAGCGAAGAGCTGATGGACAAGTACCTGGGTGGCGAAGAGCTGACCGAGGAAGAGATCGTCAAGGGCCTGCGCGAGCGCACCCTGAAGACCGAGATCGTGCCGATGTTCTGCGGCACCGCGTTCAAGAACAAGGGCGTGCAGGCCATGCTGGACGGCGTGGTCAACCTGCTGCCGTCGCCGGTGGACGTGCCCTCGATCAAGGGCGTGGACGTGGACGACGAGACCAAGGAACTGGAGCGTCATTCCAGCGACAAGGAGCCGTTCTCGGCGCTGGCGTTCAAGATCATGACCGACCCGTTCGTGGGCTCGCTGACCTTCTTCCGCGTCTACTCGGGCGTGCTCAACGCTGGCGATCAGGTGCTGAACTCGGTCAAGGGCAAGAAGGAGCGCATCGGCCGCGTGCTGCAGATGCACTCGAACAACCGCGAAGAGATCAAGGAAGTGCTGGCCGGCGACATCGCCGCGGCGGTGGGCCTGAAGGACGTCACCACCGGTGACACCCTGTGCGCGATCGACGCGCCGATCATCCTCGAGCGCATGAGCTTCCCGGAGCCGGTGATCTCGATGGCGGTCGAGCCGAAGACCAAGTCCGACCAGGAGAAGATGGGCAACGCGCTGAGCCGCCTGGCGCAGGAGGATCCGTCGTTCCGCGTGCGCACCGACGAGGAATCGGGCCAGACCATCATCGCCGGCATGGGCGAGCTGCACCTGGACATCATCGTCGACCGCATGAAGCGCGAGTTCAACGTCGAGGCGAACGTCGGCAAGCCGCAGGTGGCCTACCGCGAAACCATCCGCAAGTCCGACGTCAAGAGCGACTACAAGCACGCCAAGCAGTCCGGCGGCAAGGGCCAGTACGGCCATGTCGTGATCGAGCTGTCGCCGATGACCGAGGCCGACAAGGCCAATCCGGATGTCAAGAACGACTTCCTGTTCGTCAACGAGATCACCGGTGGCGTGATCCCGAAGGAATTCATCCCGGCGGTCGAGAAGGGCATGCGCGAGACCATCACCAGCGGCCCGCTGGCCGGCTATCCGGTGGTGGGCGTCAAGGCCAAGCTGGTGTTCGGCTCGTACCATGACGTCGACTCGTCGGAAATGGCGTTCAAGCTGGCCGCGTCGATGGCGTTCAAGGAGGGCTTCCGCAAGGCCGATCCGGTCCTGCTGGAGCCGATCATGAAGGTCGAGATCGTCAGCCCCGAGGATTACCTGGGCGACGTGATGGGCGACGTGAGCCGCCGTCGCGGCGTGCTGCAGGGCCAGGACGACAGCCCCTCGGGCAAGATTATCAACGCGATGATCCCGCTGGGCGAGATGTTCGGCTACGCCACCTCGCTGCGTTCGATGTCGCAGGGTCGCGCCACCTTCTCGATGGAATTCGACCATTACGAAGAAGCGCCCAACAACATCGCGGAAGCAGTCATCAAGAAGGCCTGACGGCCTGACGCGAGGCCCGGGATCCCCCGATGGATCCCGGATCCGCGCGAACCAGCATTCACGGGTCGCCGCGCCGGCGGCAGCCCAGTTCAAAACCCCCAATCTCGGAGTTTCAGGCAATGGCAAAGGGTAAGTTCGAGCGCACCAAGCCCCACGTGAACGTGGGCACGATCGGTCACGTGGACCACGGCAAGACGACGCTGACGGCGGCGCTGACGAAGGTGGGCGCGGAGCGTTTCGGTGGCCAGTTCCACGCGTACGACGCGATCGACAAGGCGCCGGAAGAGAAGGCGCGCGGCATCACGATCTCGACCTCGCACGTGGAGTACGAGAGCCCGACCCGCCACTACGCGCACGTGGACTGCCCGGGCCACGCCGACTACGTGAAGAACATGATCACAGGTGCGGCGCAGATGGACGGCGCGATCCTGGTGTGCTCGGCCGCTGACGGCCCGATGCCGCAGACGCGCGAGCACATCCTGCTGTCGCGCCAGGTGGGCGTGCCGTACATCGTCGTGTTCCTGAACAAGGCCGACATGGTGGACGACGCCGAGCTGCTGGAACTGGTCGAGATGGAAGTGCGCGAGCTGCTCTCCAAGTATGACTTCCCGGGCGACGACACCCCGATCATCGCGGGTTCGGCCCGCCTGGCGCTGGAAGGCGACCAGAGCGAGATCGGCGTGCCGGCGATCATCAAGCTGGTGGACGCGCTGGACACCTGGATTCCGGAGCCGGAGCGTGCGATCGACATGCCGTTCCTGATGCCGGTGGAAGACGTGTTCTCGATCTCGGGCCGTGGCACCGTGGTGACCGGCCGCATTGAGCGCGGCATCATCAAGGTGGGCGACGAAATCGAGATCGTCGGCATCCGTCCGACCCAGAAGACCACCGTGACCGGCGTGGAGATGTTCCGCAAGCTGCTGGACCAGGGCCAGGCGGGCGACAACGCGGGTCTGCTGCTGCGCGGCACCAAGCGTGACGACGTGGAGCGCGGCCAGGTGCTGTGCAAGCCGGGTTCGATCACCCCGCACACCGAGTTCGAGGCGGAGGTGTACGTGCTGTCGAAGGACGAGGGCGGCCGTCATACCCCGTTCTTCAAGGGCTACCGCCCGCAGTTCTACTTCCGCACGACCGACATCACCGGTGCGGTGACCCTGCCGGAAGGCGTGGAGATGGTGATGCCGGGCGACAACATCAAGATGGTGGTCAGCCTGATCAACCCGGTGGCGATGGACGAAGGCCTGCGCTTCGCGATCCGCGAAGGCGGCCGCACCGTCGGCGCCGGCGTGGTGGCGAAGATCCTCAAGTGACGCAATCCGACCGTGCGCGCCAAGCGCGCACGGCTGCGGTTGCGTCATCCCCGAGTGCTATTGTCGGGGATCCAGTGTCTTGAACGTCATTGGATTTCCACTGTCGCGGGGATGACGGGCAAGAGCGGAACCGGGGCTTGCAAAGCCCCGGTTCCCTCCGTTAGAATGCAAGACCCTCGCGCAATGTGAGTTGTCGAAGGGTCGCGAAATGAGGTGCAGGAAGCGCCTCGTGTTCGCCAGACAGGGAGATGTCGCGTGGCAAGGCCTCGTCCGTTCCGGAGATTTCCGGGACACATCGGCGGGGCCTTTCGGCGCGTTCATGGAAACCTGATCTGGCGGGCCGGGCAACCGGTTCGCCAAAACGCGTGCAGGACGCAACGAAAACCAGCAAGACCCGTTGTATTCACGGGGTGTGGCGCACCCAACGCCGTCGCACCTGTCGCTCTTTAGAACACGAGGCATTCCTCCCATGGCGGACCAGAAGATTCGCATCCGGCTGAAGGCGTTCGATCATCGTCTGATCGACCGTTCGGCCAGCGAGATCGTCGAGACGGCCAAGCGGACCGGCGCGCAAGTGCGCGGCCCGATCCCGCTGCCGACCAAGATTGAGCGCTACACCGTGCTGGTGTCGCCGCACGTCGACAAGGACGCGCGCGACCAGTACGAAACCCGCACGCACAAGCGCGTGCTCGACATCGTCGACCCCAACGACAAGACCGTGGACGCGCTGATGAAGCTCGAGCTCGCGGCTGGCGTTGATGTCCAGATCAAGCTGACCTGAGGAGTACCGAGATGAGCGCGAAGAAGTATTCGCTCGGCATCGTCGGTCGCAAGGCCGGTATGAGCCGCATGTTCACCGAAGACGGCAAGGCCGTGCCGGTGACCCTGATCGAAGCCACGCCGAACCGCATCACCCAGATCAAGACCGTGGAAACCGACGGCTACAGCGCCGTGCAGGTGACCGCGGGCGTCAAGCGCGCCAGCCTGCTGACCAAGCCGGCCACCGGCCACCTGGCCAAGGCCAAGGTGGAAGCGGGCCGTGGCCTGTGGGAGCTGCGCGTCGAAGCTGACCAGATCGGCGGTTATGAAGTGGGCGGCGAGATCAAGGCCGACATATTCAGCGAAGGTCAGGTCGTCGACGTCCAGGGCGTGACCAAGGGCAAGGGTTTCCAGGGCACGATCAAGCGCTGGAACTTCAAGATGGGTGACGCCACCCACGGTAACTCGCTGTCGCATCGCGCGCCGGGTTCGATCGGCCAGCGCCAGACGCCGGGCCGCGTGTTCCCGGGCAAGAAGATGGCCGGCCACATGGGCCACGTCACCCAGACCACGCAGAACCTGCGGGTCGTGAAGGTCGACGCCGAGCGCGGCCTGATCGCCGTGCGTGGTGCGGTCCCGGGTGCGCCGGGCGGTGACGTGATCGTGCGCCCGACGAGCAAGGGAGTCTGATCATGGAACTGAATATCAATGGCGGCGCCAAGCTGCCGGTCTCCGAGGCGGTGTTCGATCGCGCCTTCAGTGAGGACCTTGTCCACCAGGTCGTCGTGGCCTACCGCAACGCGGGTCGCGCCGGCACCAAGGCGCAGAAGACCCGTTCGGAAGTGAACGGCACCACCAAGAAGTCGAAGAAGCAGAAGGGCGGCGGCGCCCGTCACGGTGCCCTGACGGCCCCGATCTTCGTCGGCGGCGGCGTGACCTTCGCGGCCAAGCCGCGCAGCTTCGCGCAGAAGGTGAACCGCAAGATGTACCGCGCGGCGATCGCGTCGATCCTGTCCGAACTGAACCGCCAGGGCCGGATCACCGTGGTCGAGTCGTTCGACATCGACGCGCCGAAGACCAAGGGTCTCGTGGCCAAGCTCGCCGAGCTGAAGGCCGGCAAGCGTCCGCTGATCGTCACCGAGGAAGCGACCGACAACCTGTACCTGTCCGCCCGCAACCTGCCCTACGTGCAGGTGCGTGACGTCCAGGGCCTGGATCCGGTCGCCCTGGTCGGCGCCGATACCGTGCTGGTGACCACCGACGCGGTGAAGAAGATCGAGGAGTGGCTGGCATGAGCGCCGCAAACCTGTACGAAGTGATCCGTGCGCCGCGCGTGTCCGAAAAGACCGCGCGCCTGCAGGAAGTCTCCAACCAATACGTCTTCGAAATCGCGAAGACCGCCACCAAGGCTGATGTCAAGGCGGCGGTCGAGAAGATCTTCGACGTCAAGGTCGAGGCGGTCAACGTGGTGAACGTGAAGGGCAAGACCAAGTCCTTCAAGTTCCGCCAGGGCCGTCGCGGCGACTGGCGCAAGGCGTACGTCACCCTGGCCGAAGGCCAGGCGATCGACGTGATGACGGCCTCGGCCTGAGGAACGAACCATGGCACTGATGACATTCAAGCCCACCTCGGCCGGCCGTCGCTCGATGGTCCGCGTGGTGACGCCGGATCTGCACAAGGGCGCGCCCTACGCGCCGCTGGTTGAAAAGCAGAGCCGGACCGGTGGCCGCAACCACCACGGCCGCATCACCACCCGCCACATCGGCGGTGGGCACAAGCAGCATTACCGCATCATCGACTTCAAGCGCGACAAGGAGGGCATTCCGGCCCGCGTCGAGCGCATCGAGTACGATCCCAACCGCACCGCGCACATCGCGCTGCTGTGCTACGCCGACGGCGAGCGCCGCTACATCATCGCGCCGAAGGGCCTGAAGGCCGGCGACCAGGTGATCGCGGGCCGCGACGCCCCGATCAAGGCCGGCAACACCCTGCCGCTGCGCAACATCCCGGTGGGTTCCACGATCCACTGCATCGAGATGAAGCCCGGCAAGGGCGCGCAGCTCGCCCGCGCCGCTGGTGCCGGCGTGCAGCTGGTCGCCCGCGAAGGCGTCTATGCCACCCTGCGCCTGCGCTCCGGCGAAATGCGCAAGGTGCCGGCCGAATGCCGTGCAACCATCGGCGAAGTCAGCAATGACGAGCATGGCCTGCAGAAGCTCGGCAAGGCCGGTGCCGCCCGCTGGCGCGGCGTCAAGCCGACCGTGCGTGGCGCGGCCATGAACCCCGTCGACCACCCGCACGGTGGTGGTGAGGCGAAGGCAGGCCAGGGCAACCCGCATCCGGTCACCCCGTGGGGCGTGCCGACCAAGGGTTACAAGACCCGCAAGAACAAGCGCACCCAGCAGTTCATCGTGCGCGATCGCAGGAGCTAATCGGCAATGGCACGTTCACTCAAGAAAGGCCCGTTCATCGACCACCATCTGCAGAAGAAGGTGGAGACCGCGGGTAGCAGCAAGAAGCCGATCAAGACCTGGTCGCGTCGTTCGACGATCCTGCCGGAAATGATCGGGTTCACCATCGCCGTGCACAACGGCAAGAACCACGTTCCGGTGCTGGTCAACGAGAACATGATCGGCCACAAGCTTGGCGAATTCGCCGTGACCCGTACGTTCAAGGGTCATGGCGGCGACAAGAAGGGGAAGTAAGGAGATGACCATGGAAGCGAAAGCCGTCCTGCGCAGTGCGCGCATCTCCGCCCAGAAGGTCCGCCTGGTCGCCGACCAGGTGCGCGGCCTGCCCGTGGCCCGTGCGCTCGACCTGTTGAAGTTCTCGGACAAGAAGGCCGCCGGCATGATCTACAAGGTCGTGTTCTCGGCTGCCTCGAACGCCGAGAACAACAACGGCGCCGATGCGGACGAACTCAAGGTCAAGACCATCATGGTCGATGAGGGTCCCTCGCTGAAGCGCTTCATGGCGCGTGCGAAGGGCCGTGGCACGCGCATCACCAAGCGCACCAGCCACATCACCGTGGTCGTGGGCGAGGGCAAGTAATCATGGGTCACAAAGTCAATCCGATCGGCATCCGCCTGGGCATCGCCAAGGACTGGAACTCCAAGTGGTATGCCGGCAAGAAGCAGTTCGCCGAGTTCCTGTCGGCCGACCTCCGCGTCCGCGACATGTTGCGCAAGAAGCTGGCCCAGGCCGGCATCAGCAAGATCCTGATCGAGCGTCCGGCCAACAATGCCCGCGTGACCATCCACACCGCCCGTCCGGGCGTGGTGATCGGCAAGCGCGGCGAGGACATCGAGAAGCTGCGCAAGGAAGTGTCCGATGTGCTCGGCGTGCCGGCGCACATCAACGTCACCGAAGTCCGCAAGCCGGAACTCGACGCGCAGCTGGTGGCCGAGTCCATCGCCCAGCAGCTGGAGCGCCGCATCATGTTCCGCCGCGCCATGAAGCGCGCGGTGGGCAACGCGATGCGTCTGGGCGCGCTGGGCATCAAGGTCAACGTGGCCGGCCGCTTGAACGGCGCTGAAATCGCCCGTTCCGAGTGGTACCGCGAAGGCCGCGTGCCGCTGCACACCCTGCGTGCGGACATCGACTACGGCTTCGCGGAAGCGAAGACCACCTACGGCATCATCGGCATCAAGGTGTGGGTCTACAAGGGCGAGATCTTCGATTTCTCCCAGGTCGGCCAGGAGAAGCAGGACGACTCCCCGGCGCCGCGTGGCGGCGACCGTGAGCGTCCGCGTGGTCCGCGCCGTGACCGTGGCGACCGCGCCGAGCGCGGCGAAGCGAGGGAATAAATCATGCTGCAACCCAAGCGAACCAAATACCGCAAGGTCCACAAGGGCCGCAACGAAGGCCTGAGCTGGAGCGCTAACGCGGTCAGCTTCGGCGAGTTCGGCCTGAAGGCGACCGCCACCGGCCAGCTCACCGCTCGCCAGATCGAGGCCGCGCGCCGTTCCATCAGCCGTTACGTGAAGCGTGGCGGCAAGATGTGGATCCGCGTGTTCCCCGACAAGCCGATCACCAAGAAGCCGATCGAAGTCCGCATGGGCTCCGGTAAGGGCAACGTGGAGTACTGGGTCGCCCAGATCCAGCCCGGCCGCATGATCTACGAGATCGAGGGCGTCAGCGAGGAAGTCGCGCGCGAGGCGTTCCGCCTGGCTTCGGCCAAGCTCTCGGTCACCACCACTTTCGTGACCCGGACGGTGCGCTGATGGAACTCAAGCAACTGCGTCAGAAGTCGGCGGACGAACTGAAGGCCCACCTGGTCGAGCTGCAGAAGGAGCGCTTCGCGCTGCGGATGCAGAAGGCCACCGGCCAGCTGCCCCCGTCCAAGACCAACGAGCCCCGCCGCGTGCGCCGCGAGATCGCTCGCGTCAACACGCTGCTTGGCGCGCTGCAGAACAGCGCGTCGAAGTAAGGAACGGCAGACATGACTGAACAAACCAAGAAGCTGCACACGGTCGAAGGCCGCGTCGTCAGCAACAAGATGGACAAGACCGTGACGGTGCTCGTCGAGCGCCAGGTCAAGCACGCGCTGTACGGCAAGTACATCCGTCGCTCGACCAAGCTGCACGCGCACGATGCCGACAACACCTGCAATGAGGGTGACGTCGTCCGCGTGGCGGAATGCGCGCCGATGTCCAAGACCAAGAACTGGCGCGTGGTGGAAATCATCACGCGCGCCGCCGAGTAAGCAGGAGAGACAGCCATGATCCAGATGCAGAGCTTTCTCGACGTTGCCGACAACTCGGGTGCCAAGGAACTGATGTGCATCAAGGTGCTCGGCGGCTCCAAGCGCCGTTACGCCGGCATCGGCGACATCATCAAGGTTTCGGTGAAGGAAGCGATTCCGCGCGGCAAGGTGAAGAAGGGCGACGTCTACGACGCCGTCGTGGTGCGCACCCGCAAGGGCGTGCGCCGCGCTGACGGCTCGCTGATCCGCTTCGACGGCAACGCCGCCGTGCTGCTGAACAACAAGCAAGAGCCGATCGGCACGCGCATCTTCGGGCCCGTGACCCGCGAGCTGCGCACCGAGAAGTTCATGAAGATCGTCTCGCTCGCGCCTGAAGTGCTCTGAGCGGAGGAAGGAAGAACATGAACCGTATCCGCAAGGGCGACCAGGTGGTCGTGACCACCGGCAACAAGAAGATCAAGGGCCAGACCGGCGAAGTGCTGCGCGTCGATGGAGAGCGCGTGTACGTCGCCAACCTGAACCTGGTCAAGCGCCACACCAAGCCCAACCCGCAGGCCGGCCAGCCCGGCGGCGTGGTCGAGCGCGAGGCGTCGATCCACATTTCCAACGTGATGCTGCTCAACCCGGCGACGGGCAAGGGCGAACGCGTTGCCACCAAGGTGCTCGAGAATGGAAAGCGCATCCGCGTGTTCCGCTCCAGCGGCGAGGCTATCTGACATGACCACCCGTCTCGAAAAGTTCTACAAGGAAGAAGTGGTGCCGAAGCTGATGCAGCAGTTCGGCTACACCAATCCGATGCAGGTCCCGAAGCTCGTCAAGGTCACGCTGAACATGGGCGTGGGCGAAGCGGCCACCAACAAGAAGGTGCTCGAGAACGCCGTCGCCGACATGACCAAGATCGCGGGCCAGAAGCCGGTGGTCACCAAGTCGCGCGTTTCGGTGGCGTCGTTCAAGATCCGCGACGGCTGGCCGATCGGTTGCAAGGTCACCCTGCGCCGCGCCCAGATGTTCGAGTTCCTCGACCGCCTGATCAACATCTCGCTGCCGCGCGTGCGTGACTTCCGCGGCGTGTCGGGGCGTTCTTTCGACGGCCGCGGCAACTACAACATGGGCGTGAAGGAGCAGATCATCTTCCCCGAGATCGACTTCGACGCCGTCGACGCGATGCGCGGCATGGATATCGCCATCACCACCACCGCGAAGACCGACGCCGAGGCCAAGGCCCTGCTCGAAGCCTTCCGCTTCCCGTTCCGCAACTAAAGGACACGTCATGGCCAAGACTTCCATGATCAACCGCGAGGCCAAGCGCGCCAAGCTGGCCAAGCAGCACGCCGCCAAGCGTGAGGCGCTGAAGAAGGTCATCGCCAGCCAGGACGCCTCCTATGAGGACAAGATGGCGGCGGCGACCAAGCTGCAGAAGCTGCCGCGCGACTCCTCGCCGTCCCGCCAGACCACCCGCTGCGCCCTGACCGGTCGCCCGCGCGCTGTCTACAGCAAGTTCGGCCTGGGCCGCAACAAGCTGCGCGAAGCCACCATGCGCGGCGACGTGCCCGGTCTGCGCAAGGCGAGCTGGTAAGAAAAGCTGCTATACTGTCCAGCTACCCGCCGCGAAAGTGGTGGTAGCGGCACCCGGACCCCGCAGCAATGCGGGGTTCGCGCCTGCAACAGCGCCGCGGCGTTCCGTGCCCGTGGCGTCCACAACCCGACAGATTTTCGCGAAAGCGGATATCGGTGCTACTCATCAGGTGAATCCACATGAGCATGACTGATCCCATCGCCGACATGCTGGTCCGCATCAGGAATGCGGCCGCGGTTGGCAAGCCGGCGGTGAAGATGCCGTCCTCCAAGGTCAAGGTCGCGATCGCCAACGTCCTCAAGGACGAGGGCTACATCGCGGACGCCCGCGTGACCCCGAACGGCGCCAAGGCCGAGCTTGAAATCGCCCTGAAGTACTTCGAGGGCAAGCCGGTGATCGAGACCCTGAAGCGCGTGTCGCGCTCGGGCCTGCGCCAGTACCGCGGCAAGGACGCGCTGCCCAAGGTCCTCAATGGCCTCGGCGTTGCGATCGTTTCCACCTCCAAGGGCATCATGACCGATTCGCAGGCGCGCCAGCAGGGCGTCGGCGGAGAAGTCCTGTGCATCGTGGCCTAAGGGAGTAACGCACATGTCCCGAGTCGCCAAGAAGCCCGTCGCCCTCGCCAAGGGCGTCGAAGTCAACGTCCAGCCGGACTCCATCAGCGTGAAGGGGCCCAAGGGCACCCTGAGCATCGCCAAGCCGGCCGGCGTCGAAGTCAAGATCGAAGACGGCCAGGCGCTGCTGTCGGCCAGCGATGCGTCGCTGGTGCCGATGGCCGGCACCCTGCGCGCGATCGTGGCCAACATGGTCCACGGCGTCAGCGCCGGCTTCGAGCGCAAGCTCGAGCTGGTCGGCGTCGGCTACCGCGCCGCCATGCAGGGCCAGGACCTGAACCTCTCGCTGGGCTTCTCCCATCCGGTTCTGTTCGCGCCGCCGGCCGGCATCACCATCACCACGCCGACCCAGACCGAAATCCTGGTCTCGGGCGCCGACAAGCAGCTGGTGGGTGAAGTCGCCGCCAAGATCCGTGGTTACCGCCCGCCGGAGCCCTACAAGGGCAAGGGCGTGAAGTATTCCGACGAGACCATCATCCGCAAGGAAGCCAAGAAGGCGTAATCGCGCCTTCAGCTTTCGGAGAAGAAGACCATGGAAAAGAAGATCGCTCGCCTGCGTCGCGCCAAGTCCACCCGCGCGCACATCCGCGAACTGGGCGTGCCGCGCCTGTCGGTGCTGCGCACCGGCCAGCACCTGTATGCCCAGGTGTTCACCCACGACGGCGCCAAGGTGCTGGCTTCGGCCTCCACCGTGCAGGCCGACGTGATGGCTGGCCTGAAGAACGGGAAGAATGCCGAAGCCGCCGCCAAGGTGGGCCAGGTGATTGCCGAGCGTGCCAAGGCCGCCGGCATCGAGCGCGTCGCGTTCGACCGTTCGGGTTACCGCTACCACGGCCGCATCAAGGCGCTGGCCGACGCCGCGCGCGAAGGCGGCCTGCAGTTCTAAGGGCCTGAGGCGCGGGGCTTCGGCTCCGCCTCGCCCGCTGCCGATGCGGCCTGCATCGGGCGCGGTCGCCGGTTGCGGCGGTCGCGGAACGTCCGCGGTACTCAACAACCATAAGCGGCGAAGCCGCAAATCCCCTCAATAATCGAGACATCGAAATGGCAGAACAGCGCGAATCCCGCGGCCGCGATCGCGGTCCCCGCGAGGAAAAAGTCGATGACGGCATGATCGAGAAGCTGATCGCCGTCAATCGCGTCAGCAAGACCGTCAAGGGTGGCCGCCAGTTCACCTTCACCGCGCTGACGGTGGTGGGCGACGGCGCCGGCAAGGTCGGTTTCGGCTATGGCAAGGCACGCGAAGTGCCGGTTGCCATCCAGAAGTCGATGGAGCAGGCGCGCAAGGGCATGAGTTCGGTCGACCTGAACAACGGCACCCTGCATCACCAGGTGAAGGCCGGTCACGGTGCGGCCCGCGTGTTCATGCAGCCTGCTTCCGAAGGTACCGGGGTGATCGCCGGCGGCGCGATGCGCGCCGTGCTGGAAGCGGTTGGCGTCAAGAACGTGCTGGCCAAGGCGGTTGGCTCGCGCAATCCGATCAATCTGGTGCGCGCCACGATCAAGGGCCTGGAGTCGATGCACTCCCCGGCGAAGATCGCGGCAAAGCGCGGCAAGAAGGTGGAGGATCTAGTCAATGGCTAACGACAAGACCATCAAGGTCCGCCTGGTCAAGGGCCTGCGCGGCACCCAAGCGCGCCATCGCCTGTCGGTCAAGGCGCTCGGCCTCGGCAAGCTCAACAGCGTCCGCGAACTCAAGGACAGCCCGCAGGTTCGTGGCCTGATCAACAAGGTCCACTACCTGGTGAAGGTGGAGGAGTAATCACATGAAGCTCAACACGCTCAAGCCCGCAGACGGCGCCCGCAAGGAGCGCACCCGCGTTGGCCGTGGCATCGGTTCCGGCCTCGGCAAGACCGCCGGTCGCGGCCACAAGGGTTCGTTCGCGCGTTCCGGCAAGGGCAAGATCAAGGCCGGTTTCGAAGGCGGCCAGATCCCCATGCAGCGTCGCCTGCCCAAGATCGGCTTCCGCTCGAAGCTGGCCAACGACTGCGCCGAAGTGCTGCTGTACAAGCTGGACCTGCTCCCGGCCGGGGAAGTCGACTTCGCGGCCCTGCGCGCAGCGAAGCTGGTTCCCAGCACCGCCAAGCGCGCCAAGGTCGTCTCCAAGGGCGAAGTGACCAAGGCCTACGTGCTCAAGGGCATTGCTGCGACCGCCGGCGCCAAGGCCGCGATCGAGGCGGCCGGCGGCAAGCTGGCGGAGTAAGAACGGCATGTCGCGCAGTGCGGGAGCATTGGCAGGCCTGATGGGCGCGGGCAAGTTCACCGAACTTCGCTCGCGCCTCCTCTTCGTCATCGGTGCGCTGATTGTCTATCGCATCGGGTGTTTCATCCCGGTGCCGGGCGTCAATCCCGAAGCCATGCTGCAGCTGATGGACTCGCAGAAGGGCACCGTCGTGGACATGTTCAACATGTTCTCGGGCGGTGCGCTCGCGCGGTTCAGCCTGTTCGCGCTGAACGTGATGCCGTACATCTCGGCGTCCATCGTCATGCAGCTGATGGTGCAGATCCTGCCCAGCCTGAAGGCGCTGCAGAAGGAAGGCGAGTCGGGTCGACGCAAGATCACCCAGTACTCGCGCGTTGGCTCGGTGTTCCTGGCGGTGTTCCAGGCCGCGGGCATCGCCATCGCGCTGCAGGGGCAGGGCGCCAGTGGCGGCGTCCCGGTCGTGTACAACCCGGGCATCGGCTTCGTGGTGACCGCGGTGGTGTCGCTGACCGCCGGTACCGTGTTCCTGATGTGGCTCGGCGAGCAGGTGACCGAGCGCGGCATTGGCAACGGCGTCTCCCTGATCATCTTCGCCGGCATCGTCGCCGGCCTGCCTGGCGCGGTGCTCAACACCCTGCAGCAGGCCAACAGCGGCGACATGCAGTGGATCACGGTGTTCTTCATCCTGGCGATCGTGCTGGCAGTGACCTGGTTCGTGGTGTTCATGGAGAGCGGCCAGCGCCGCATCACCGTGAACTATGCGCGCCGCCAGGGTGCACGCGGCGGCTACCAGAACCAGAGCTCGTTCCTGCCGCTCAAGCTCAACATGTCGGGCGTGATTCCGCCGATCTTCGCATCGTCGATCATCATGTTCCCGGCCACCGCGTCGACCTGGTTCGGCCAGTCCGGCAGCCCCGCTACGATGTGGTTGCAGAAGGTCAGCCAGATGCTGTCGCCCGGCGAGCCGCTGCACATGATCCTGCTGGCGGCGCTGATCGTCGGTTTCGCGTTCTTCTACACGGCGCTGGTCTTCAACTCGCAGGAAACCGCGGACAACCTGAAGAAGTCCGGCGCGCTGATCCCCGGCATCCGCCCGGGCAAGGCGACCGGCGAGTACATCGACGGCGTGCTGACCCGACTCACCGCGGCCGGTTCGCTCTATCTGGTGCTGGTCTGCCTGCTGCCGGAAGTCATGCGCACCGAGATGGGCGCTTCGTTCTACTTCGGCGGCACCTCGCTGCTGATCGTGGTGGTGGTGGTGATGGACTTCATCGCGCAGATCCAGGCGCACCTGATGTCCCACCAGTACGAGAGCCTGCTGAAGAAGGCGAACCTCAAGGGGCGCGGCGCCCGCTGATCGGGCCGTGCATCCAGCCCGCAGCTGCTGCGGGCACGTGACAACCGCCGGTTCGACGAACGCGCGAACCGGCAAATGGGCGACCCGCGCGACGATCCCGCGTGCGGGTGGCCCCGGACCGATCCGCGCACCAGAGTAGTGCGCGGGCAGGCCGGCCCGGCAAGGGCCAGGCGCTGCCAGTCCGGGGCCATCGCCGGAGCATGGGCACACTCCCCATGCCGGGCCAGGGCTTGCCCTGGCTTCCTGACAAGTCGGGATTGGGTTACAATTTCACGTTTCCCACGTCGAATCTCCCGGTTCGGCGTCATTTCGTTTATCGGAGATCGCCTTATGGCGCGTATTGCAGGCGTCAACCTGCCTGCCCAGAAGCACGTCTGGGTCGGGCTGCAAAGCATCTACGGCATTGGCCGTACCCGTTCCAAGCAGGTCTGCGAGTCGGCTGGCGTGAGCTCGTCGACCAAGATCCGCGACCTGTCCGAGCCGGAAGTCGAGCGGCTGCGCGCCGAAGTCGGCAAGTTCATCGTCGAGGGCGACCTGCGTCGCGAAGTCGGCATGGCCATCAAGCGTCTGATGGACCTGGGCTGCTACCGCGGCCTGCGCCATCGCCGTGGCCTGCCGCTGCGCGGCCAGCGCACCCGCACCAATGCGCGCACCCGCAAGGGCCCGCGCAAGGCCATCAAGAAGTAAGGAACAGACATCATGGCCAAGCCGGCAGCAACCAAGACCAAGAAGAAGATCAAGCGCGTCGTCACCGACGGCATCGCGCATGTCCACGCTTCGTTCAACAACACGATCATCACCATCACCGACCGCCAGGGCAACGCCCTGAGTTGGGCGACTTCGGGCGGCGCGGGTTTCCGCGGTTCCCGCAAGTCCACGCCGTTCGCCGCGCAGGTTGCCGCCGAGAAGGCCGGCAAGGCAGCGCTGGACTACGGCGTGAAGGCGCTGGAAGTGCGCATCAAGGGTCCGGGTCCGGGCCGAGAATCCGCCGTTCGTTCGCTGAACAACGTCGGCTACAAGATCCTCAACATCATCGACGTGACGCCGATCCCGCACAACGGGTGCCGTCCGCCGAAGAAGCGTCGCGTCTGACGCGCGGGAGCACCTAGAACATGGCTCGTTATATCGGTCCCACCTGTAAGCTCGCCCGCCGCGAAGGCACCGACCTGTCGCTGAAGTCGCCGGCCCGCGCGCTCGATTCGAAGTGCAAGCTGGAGCAGAAGCCCGGCCAGCACGGCGCCACCGCCCGCAAGGGCAAGCTGTCCGACTACGCCACCCAGCTGCGCGAGAAGCAGAAGGTCAAGCGCATCTACGGCCTGCTGGAGCGCCAGTTCCGCAACTACTACAAGAAGGCCGCTACCAAGAAGGGCAACACCGGCGAGAACCTGCTGCAGCTGCTGGAAACCCGCTTGGATAACGTCGTCTATCGCATGGGCTTCGCCGTCACCCGTCCGGCCGCGCGCCAGCTGGTCAGCCACCGCGGTGTGACCGTCAACGGCAAGCCGGTCAATCTGCCGTCCTACGCGGTCAAGGCCGGCGATGCCATCGCCCTGTCCGAGAAGGCCCAGAAGCAGCTGCGCGTCAAGGAGTCGCTGACCCTGGCCGAGCAGATGAACCTGTCGCCCTCGTGGGTCGAGGTGGATTCGAACAAGTTCGCCGGCGTGTTCAAGGCCGTGCCGGACCGGGCCGACCTGCCCAGCGACATCAACGAAGCGCTGATCGTCGAGCTGTACTCGAAGTAAGCCATTGCCACCGGCCTGCGCCCAGCGCGCAGGCCAGCAGGAGACACCACGAATGACGGTTACCGCCACCCAAGTGCTGCGTCCGCGCGGACCGCAGATCGAGCGCATCACCGACAACCGCGCCAAGGTCGTGATCGAGCCGCTGGAGCGCGGTTACGGCCACACCTTGGGCAATGCGCTGCGTCGCGTGCTGCTGTCCTCGATCCCCGGCTTCGCGATCACCGAAGTCGAGATCGACGGCGTGCTGCACGAGTACACCACGGTCGAAGGCCTGCAGGAGGACGTGCTCGAGGTCCTGCTGAACCTCAAGGACGTCGCCATCCGCATGCACAGCGGCGACACCGACACCCTGGAGCTGAAGAAGCAGGGTCCGGGCGTCGTCACCGCCGGCGACATCAAGACCAGCCACAACGTCGAGGTGCTCAACCCCGACCACGTGATCGCCAACCTGACCAAGGACGTGGCGCTGAACATGCGCCTCACCATCAGCCGCGGTTTCGGCTACCAGCCGGCCTCCGCGCGCCGCCGCCCGGACGAGGAGACCCGCACCATCGGTCGCCTCATGCTGGATGCTTCGTTCTCCCCGGTCCGGCGCGTCGCCTACGCGGTGGAAGCCGCGCGCGTCGAGCAGCGTACCGACCTCGACAAGCTGGTGATGGAGATCGAGACCAACGGCACCATCGATGCGGAAGAGGCGGTGCGTACCGCTGCCGACATCCTCACCGACCAGCTGTCGGTGTTCGGCGATTTCACCCATCGCGACCGCGGCGCCAAGCCGCAGGCCAGCACCGGCGTCGATCCGCTGCTGCTGCGCCCGATCGACGACTTGGAGCTAACGGTGCGTTCGGCCAACTGCCTCAAGGCCGAGAGCATCTACTACATCGGTGACCTGATCCAGAAGACCGAAGTGGAGCTGCTCAAGACTCCGAACCTGGGCAAGAAGTCGCTCACCGAGATCAAGGAAGTGCTGGCCCAGAAGGGCCTGTCGCTGGGCATGAAGCTGGAGAACTGGCCGCCGGCCGGCGTCGCCAGCCACGGCATGATGGGGTGAGTGGACGGCGCCTAGCCGTTGCCCTCAGGCAACGGCTGGGGTCCGCGAACGCCCGGCGCGCCGCGCCGGGCCGGCGGTGCAAACGCGGCGCAGCCGCGGCTCCCGCTCTGCTTTAGCTTTTCTTGAACCAGTAATACCGCCGACGAACCAAAGTTCGCGGCATGACCGGCAAGGGACGCCGGTTCGGGCCACCCGCAGCCCAAGACTCCAACGTCAGGACGACGACAGCGAACTCCATCGTTTCAACCTTCATCAGGAATCACACCCATGCGCCACCAGAAATCCGGCCGCAAGTTCAACCGCACCAGCGCCCACCGCAGTGCGATGTTCTCGAACATGGCGGCGTCGCTGATCAAGAACGAAATCATCCGCACCACCCTGCCCAAGGCCAAGGAACTGCGCCGCGTGGCCGAGCCGCTGATCACCCTGGCCAAGACCGACGGCGTGGCCAATCGCCGTCTGGCCTTCTCGCGCCTGCGCGACAAGGAAGCGGTCGGCACCCTGTTCACCGTGCTGGGCCCGCGCTACGCGCAGCGTCCGGGCGGCTACCTGCGCATCCTCAAGTGCGGCTTCCGCGCCGGTGACAATGCGCCGATGGCTTACGTGGAGCTGGTGGATCGTCCGCAGGCTGCCGAGTAATCCCGGCATCGCCAAGCGCGTCATCGAAAACCCCGGGCAACCGGGGTTTTTCGTTTTTGCGTGAACTGCAGCATAATCAGAGCGATTGATCGAAGGCGTTGGCATGAATCCGTTCCGATGGTCGTTCCGCAGGCAGTTCCTCTTGGGCTTCGCCTGTTGTGCCGCATTGCTGGGTTATGCGCTGTTCGTGCAGTTCAAGCTCGGCATCGAGCCTTGCCCGTTCTGCATCTTCCAGCGCCTTTGCTTCGCCGCACTCGGCGTCGTGTTCCTGCTGGGCGCCATGCACGCGCCGCGTGCGCAGGGCGCGCGCAAGTGGTGGGGCGTGCTGGCGTTCGCCGCCGCTGCCGCCGGCATGGGCGTGGCGGGGCGGCATTCATGGGTGCAGTTGCATCCGCCGGAGCTGCCGACCTGTACGCCGGGCTGGAACTTCCTGGTCGAACAGAATTCGTGGCTGGGTGTGGTGCGCAAGGTGCTGCTGGCCAATGGCGACTGCAGCAGCATCGACTGGCAGTTCCTTGGGCTGAGCATGCCGATGTGGGCGCTGGTCTGGTTCGTCGCGTTGGGGCTGGGCGCGCTGTATGCAGGATTCCAGCGGCGTCATTCCCATCTGTTCCGAAGGTAACGGTTGCGGTGGCGCCGAGGGGACGGGATGATGCGATGCAACACATCCGGTTTTCCTGATCATGTCCACCGCCAACGCCACTGCCATTTCCGCTTCGCGCACGCCCGACTGGGCGCCTGACAGCTGGCGCGGCAAGCCCGCGCTGCAGATGCCGACCTATCCGGATGCGGCCGAACTGGCGGCGACCCAGGAAGAACTGCGCGCGCTGCCGCCGCTGGTGACTTCGCGCGAGATCCTTTCGCTCAAGCAGCAGTTGGCCGAAGCCCAGGAAGGCGAGCGTTTCCTGCTGCAAGGTGGCGACTGCGCCGAGACGTTCGCCGAATGCAATTCGGACGTGATCTCCAATCGGCTCAAGGTGCTGCTGCAGATGAGCCTGGTGCTGGTGCACGGGCTGAAGGTGCCGGTGGTGCGCGTGGGCCGGTTTGCCGGCCAGTACGCCAAGCCGCGTTCGGCCGACACCGAGACGCGCGACGGCGTGACCTTGCCCAGTTACCGCGGCGATATCGTTAACAGCCCCGAGTTCACCGGGCAGGCGCGCCGGCCGGATCCGCGCCGGATGATCAAGGCGCATGCGCGTTCGGCGATGACGATGAACTTCGTGCGGTCGCTGATCGACGGCGGTTTCGCCGACCTGCACCATCCCGAATACTGGGGACTGGGCTGGGTCAGCCAGTCGCCGCATGCAGCCGATTACCAGAAGATGGTGGCCGGCATCGGCGATGCCGTGCGTTTCATGGAGACGCTGGCCGGGCGGCGCATGCAGAGCCTCAACCGGGTCGATTTCTACACCTCGCACGAGGCATTGCTGCTGCACTACGAAGAGGCGCAAACGCGCCAGGTGCCGCGCGCGGACGGTTGGTTCAACCTGAGCACGCATTTCCCGTGGATCGGCATGCGCACCGCCGCGCTGGACGGCGCGCACCTCGAATACTTCCGCGGCATCCGCAACCCGGTGGCGGTGAAGGTGGGGCCGTCGGTGACGCCGGACCAGCTGCTGCGCGTCATCGATGCGCTGAATCCCGACGACGAGCCGGGCCGCTTGGGGCTGATCCACCGCATGGGCGCGGAGCACATCGCCGACAAGCTGCCGCCGCTGCTGGACGCGGTGAAGCGCGAAGGCCGCCGCGTGCTGTGGATCTGCGATGCGATGCACGGCAATACCGAATCCACCAGCAATGGCTACAAGACCCGCCAGTTCAAGAACATCCGCAGCGAGATCGAGCAGGCGTTCGACCTGCACGAGGCGGCCGGCACGCGGCTGGGCGGCGTGCACCTGGAGCTGACCGGCGAGAACGTAACCGAATGCCTCGGTGGCGCGCGCCAGCTGACCGAAGTGGACCTGCAGCGCGACTACCGCACCACCGTCGATCCGCGCCTGAACTACGAGCAGGCGCTGGAGATCGCCATGCTGATCGTGCGCAAGCGCGGACAGCTCACGTGATTGCACGCGGCTTCGCGCTGGCTTTGCTGTTGGCTTGCGCCGGCGCATCGGCGCGGCAGCCGGCGGAGCTGGAATTGCAACGCAGCGGCGTGGACGTGCGCCTGCGCGGGCTTTCCGCGGTGGATGCGGATGTGGCGTGGGCCAGCGGACGCAACGGCATCGTGCTTCGCACCGTCGATGGCGGCGCGCATTGGCAGCAACACCCGGTGCCCGGTGCGCAGCAGCTCGATTTCCGCGACATCCAAGCGTTCGATGCGAACACCGCGCTGGCCTTGAGTATTGGCCCGGGCGAAAGCTCGCGCATCTACCGCACCGAAGACGGCGGCGCGACATGGGCGCAGGTGCTGCGCAATCGCGATGAACGTGGTTTCTTCGATTGCATGGCGTTCGAGGGCGAGCGCGGCTGGCTGCTGGGTGATCCGGTCGATGGCCGCTTCCAGTTGTTCATGACCCGCAACGGTGGCCGCAGCTGGATGCAGCTGGGCGATGCGCCGCAGGCGCTGCCCGACGAAGCCGCATATGCCGCCAGCGGCACCTGCATCGCGCGCCTGCGTGGTGCGCTTGCCATTGCGACCGGCAACACCGCGCGGGTGCTGGTGCGCAGGGACGGCGGGGCATGGCAGGCGTTCGATCCGCAGATGTCGCGCGGCAAGCCGGAGGCAGGTGTTTTTTCGGTGGCGGTGTCCGGCGCTGGCTGGTTCGCGGTGGGCGGCGACTACAGGGCGGAAACCGCGCCCGGCAATGCCGCAGCGTTCGACGGCGGCACGTTGCGGATTGCGCCGGCTCCGCGCGGATTCCGCTCCGGCGTTGCCTGCGCGGGTGCAGGCCTGCCTTGCATCGCCGCCGGGCCTGCCGGCGTGGATCGCTGGGACGGCAAGGCGTGGGCGCCGCTGTCCGACGTGGGGTTCGACGCAGTGGAGATCGCCGGCGGCGTCGCCTGGTTCAGCGGCGATGCCGGCCGTATCGGCCGGCTCCGCCTCGCCGAATAACAGTCAGCGGGTTGCGCCGGGAGCTTCCGGCAGCAGCGTCGGCAGGAACTTCGGAGGCGTGCGCGCCTTACTGGCCTGTTCGTAGGCGTAGCCCAGCTCGATCAAGCGCGGCTCGCTCCAGGCGGTGCCCATGAACACGAGGCCGACCGGTAGGCCATGTACGCTGCCCATCGGCACGGTGAGGCTGGGGTAGCGGGCGACCGCGGCAGCACTGTAGCCGGCGCCCAGGAAATGGTCGCTGTTGACCGGATCGGTGGGCCATGCGGGTGACATCGCCGGTGCGACCAGCGCATCGAGGTGCTGTTTCTCCAGCGCGGCGTCGATGCCTTCCGGGCCGGCCAGCCGGCGCGCCTTGTCGCGCGCAGCGGCATAGGCCTTATCGGTCAGCGGGCCTTTCGCATTCGCCCGCTCGAAGATTTCCTGCGCGAAGAAGGGCATCTCCTGCGTCGCATGCCGCGTGTTGAAATCGATCAGCGCGGCCATGTCCTTGTGCGGGGCGCCGCTGCCGGCGAGGTAGGCATTGAGGCCGTCCTTGAACTCGTACAGCATCATCTCGAACTCGTCGGCGTCCCATTTTCCGAGCGTCGGGATCTCCGCATCGACCACGGTCGCGCCCGCGGCCTGCATCGCGGCGATGGCGCGCTCCATCGCTGCATCGGTATCCGGGTGATAGCCCATCAGCTTGCGCACGACACCGATACGCGCGCCTTCCAGCGCGCCGGGCTTGAGGTGCGCGGTGTAGTCGATGGGCGTGGCGTCCCTGCGTTCGGACGCGGCGGGGTCGTTGGCATCCGGCGCAGCGATCGCGGTCAGCAGCGCGGCGGCGTCGGCGACGCTGCGCGCCATCGGGCCGGCGGTGTCCTGCGAGACCGAGATCGGGATGATGCCGCTGCGGCTGACCAGCCCCACCGTGGGCTTGATGCCGACAAGGCCCGCCACGGCGGAGGGGCAGATGATGCTGCCGTCGGTCTCGGTGCCGATGCCGAGGGTGGCGAGGTTGGCGGCGATGGCGCTGCCGGTGCCGGAACTCGATCCGCAGGGATTGCGGTCGAGCGCGTAGGGATTCTTCGTCTGCCCGCCGCGCCCGCTCCAGCCGGAGGTCGAACGCGTCGAGCGGAAGTTGGCCCACTCCGACAGGTTGGTCTTGCCGAGGATCACCGCGCCGGCCTCGCGCAGTTTCGCGACCAGGAAGGCATCGGTCTTCGGGCGATGCTCCGCCAGTGCCAGCGAGCCGGCGGAATTGACCATCGGCGTGGCGTCGATGTTGTCCTTCAGCAGCACCGGGATGCCGTGCAGCGGGCCGCGCGTCTTGCCGGCCTTGCGCTCGGCGTCCAGGGCGTCGGCTTCCCGCAGTGCCTGCGCATTGGTTTCGATGACGGCGCCAAGCGTCGGGCCGGCGTCATCGATGGCGGCGATGTGGTCGAGGTAGGCCTGCACCAGTGCGCGGCTGGTCAGCGTGCCGGATACCATCTGCCGTTGCAGGTCGGTGACGTTGGCCTCATCGAAGGCGAACGCGGTGGCGGATGCCGTGGGCTTGCTCGGGTCAGGTGCGGGCTGCTGCGCGCCGGGCTGGCAGGCGGTAAGCAGGGCGGCGATCGTGAGGGCAAGCGGCAAGTGGCGCATCGGCGAGGCTCCCGGTAAGAGCCGCAAGCATTGCCCGGTGCGCCGGTGCAGGCAAGTGGCGATTCAGCGCCGGCGGATCACCAGGTCGCGCGCCAGCACCCACAGCACCAGCAGGTTGATCGCTACCACCGCCAGCGACAGCCAGCCGGGGTGCTTCACCAGCGCGTACAGGTCGAACGGCAGGTACAGGGAGACGGTGACGCAGCCCAGCCACGAGGCCCAGGCCTTCGCGCGCCACAGGCCCCAGCCCTCCAGCAGATGCATCACGCCGTACAGCGCCGCGACCAGCGCGGCGAGGTGGATGCCATCGGGGCTGATCGCGCCGTTCAACCACGCCAGCGCGCCGTGGTTCGGGTCGAAGTGGAAGCGGGTGATCAGCTCTTGCACCCAGCGCCGCAGCGGCGCCGGGCCGAGCAGTTCCAGGCCGCTGGCGGCCAGCAGCGCCAGCGCGCCTTTGGCCACTTCGAACAGGGCGATGGCATGCAGGCCCGGATGCGCGTGCGGATCCGGGTTGTAATGCTGCTGGCTCATGCCGTTCCCGATGCGATGAAGCGGCCGGGGGGCCCGGATCAGGCCGCGCGGCTGGCCCGCTTGCGGTCGCTCTCGGTCAAGAGTTTCTTGCGCAGGCGGATTTCCTTCGGGGTGATCTCGACCAGCTCGTCGTCGTCGATGAAGTCCAGCGCCTGCTCCAGCGAGAACTTGGTGGCCGGGGTCAGCTGGATCGCATCGTCCTTGCCGGAGGCGCGCATGTTGGTCAGCGGCTTGGTCTTGATGACGTTGACGGTGAGGTCGTTGTCCTTGCTGTGGATGCCGACCAGCTGGCCTTCGTAGACCTGGTCGCCTTCGGCGGCGAACAGCTTGCCGCGCTCCTGCAGCGGGCCCAGCGAATAGGCCGGGGTGGGGCCGGCGGCGTTGGCGATCATCACGCCGTTGAGGCGCTTGGCAATGGGGCCGGTTTCCTTCGGGCCGTAGTGGTCGAACACGTGGAACAGCAGGCCCGAGCCCTGGGTCAGGGTCTTGAACTCGTTCTGGAAACCGATCAGGCCGCGCGCCGGGATCATGTAGTCCAGGCGCACGCGGCCCTTGCCGTCGGACTCCATGTTCTTCAGCTGGCCCTTGCGCATGCCGAGCTTCTCCATCACGCCGCCCTGGTGGGTTTCCTCCACGTCGACGACGAGCTGCTCGATCGGCTCCATCAGCTGGCCGTCGATCTCCTTGATGATGACCTCGGGGCGCGACACCGCCAGCTCGTAGCCCTCGCGGCGCATGGTCTCGATCAGCACCGACAGATGCAGCTCGCCGCGGCCGGAGACCAGGAACTTGTCGGCGTCCTCCAGCTGCTCGACCTTCAGCGCCACGTTGTGCACGGTCTCGCGCTCCAGCCGGTCCTTGAGCTGGCGGCTGGTCAGGAACTTGCCGCCGGAGAGGTCCTTGCTGCCGGCGAACGGCGAGTTGTTGACCTGGAAGGTCATCGAGATGGTGGGCTCGTCCACGGTCAGCGCCGGCAGTGCTTCCGGCATGTCGACGGAGCACACGGTGTCGGAGATGCTGAGCTCCGCGATGCCGGAGATGGCGACGATGTCGCCGGCTTCCGCGCTGTCCTGCTCGATCCGCTCCAGGCCCATGAAGCCGAGCACCTGCAGCACCTTGCCCTGGCGCTTCTTGCCCTCGCGGTCGATCACGGTGACCGGCATGTTCTTCTTCAGCGTGCCGCGCTGGATGCGGCCGATACCAATGACGCCGACGAAATTGTTGTAGTCCAGCTGCGAGATGCGCATCTGGAACGGGCCTTCGGTTTCCACTTCCGGCGCCGGCACGTACTTCATGATCGCCTCGTACAGCGGGGTCATGTCGCCGCTGCGCACGGTGTCTTCCATGCCGGCATAGCCGTTCAGGCCAGAGGCATAGACGATCGGGAAGTCCAGCTGCTCGTTGGTGGCGCCGAGCTTGTCGAACAGGTCGAACACCTGGTCGATCACCCAGTCCGGGCGGGCGCCGGGGCGGTCGACCTTGTTGACTACCACTATGGGCTTGAAGCCCATCGCGAACGCCTTCTGGGTGACGAAGCGGGTCTGCGGCATCGGGCCGTCCATCGCGTCCACCAGAATCAGCACCGAGTCGACCATCGACAGCACGCGCTCGACCTCGCCGCCGAAGTCGGCATGGCCGGGGGTGTCGACGATGTTGATGCGGTTGCCCTGCCAGGTGATGGCGGTGTTCTTGGCCAGGATGGTGATGCCGCGTTCCTTTTCCTGGTCGTTGCTGTCCATCACGCGTTCGGCCAGCACCGTGCGCTCGTTGAGGGTGCCGGACTGCTTCAGCAGGCAATCGACGAGGGTGGTCTTGCCGTGGTCGACGTGGGCGACGATGGCGATGTTGCGGAGGCGTTCGACGGACATTCGGAAGGGCTCGTGGAAACCGCACCCGGATACCGTCTACGAGACGGCAGGGCGCGGCAATGACGGATGGGAAGCCGGCTATTATATAGGGTTCATGTGCCCGTCCGGGCATCCGGAGATGAACAGAATGAGCCTGATCGCCAATTTCGACACCGACCGCGGCCTGATCAAGGTCGAGCTGGCCGCCGACAAAGCCCCGCTGACGGTGGCCAATTTCGTCAACCTGGCCAAGCGCGGCTTCTACGACGGCCTGAATTTCCACCGCGTGATCGCCGATTTCATGATCCAGGGCGGCTGCCCCGAAGGCTCCGGCCGCGGCGGCCCGGGCTACCGCTTCGAGGACGAGGCCAACAACGGCCTTGGCCATGAGCGCGGCGTGCTGTCGATGGCCAATGCCGGGCCGAACACCAACGGCAGCCAGTTCTTCATCACCCACGTGCCCTGCGGCTGGCTGGACGGCAAGCACACCGTGTTCGGCAAGGTGATCGAGGGCATCGAGGTGGTCGATGCCGTCCAGCAGGGCGACGTGATCAAGTCGGTGAAGATCGAAGGCGACGCCGACGCCGCGCTGGCCGCAAGGGCCGACCGCGTGGCCGAATGGAACAAGATCTTGGCGGCCTGACCGCCGGTTGCCCGCGGCGTGGCGGCGCCGGCGTCACGCCGCTGCCGCGACGCGGGCGCAGCGCGGCCTTGCCGGTCAGGGTCAATGCCGGGCGGCAGGCGCCGGGCCATGCAGTCCCGCCAACAGCGTCGCCGCGACGCGACGCGCGCCTTCGAGGGTACGCAGGTCGCCTTGCGGCCCCGACGTCCGGTTTCGCCACACCACCTGTCCGGAGCGCAGCTCCACCAGCCATGCCTCCGCTTCCTGGGTGTCGCCGCCCATATCGCCGCCCACCAGCAGGCGCCCCGCCGCGTGCAAGGCGGCGCGGCCGCGGGTGGCATGGCTGCCGCGCAGATGGGTGAACAGCCCGTAGTCGGCGCCGGTGGCGCGCGACATCTGCGTCATCTCCGCCCGCACTGAAGCTGTCCGGGCGTCGTCAGCGGCGGCAGGCACCGCCGTTGCGGTCGCGTGCAGGCCACCGCCCGGCCCGCCCGAAGCGACCGGTCCGTGATCGACGGTGGCGATGGCCTGCCGGCCCAGCACTTCGCGGGCTGCCTGCGCGTACAGCAGGCGCGCAGCCGCGCCCCATTCGACGCGCGGAATCGCGGTGCCGTCGGAGCGCAGCTCGGCCAGCGCGATGTCCGCCTCCACCAAGGCAATGCGGCCGCGCACCTCGAATGCCGCGGCAGTGGGGCCGGTCCGCTCCAGCGCCCTCGGGGCGCAGCCCGAAAGCAGTGCCGCCAGCAGCAGCGGGAACAGCCGCAAGTACCGGGGCGACGCCGTTTGCGCGGGTTGGGCGGCCCTGGGCCGGGTGGGGTGCTGTGCTAACATCACGGGGCTCATTCCAACGTCCATTGCCGCGTCCGCGGCCATTTCCCGAGGTTCCCCACGATGCCTCAGCTCGCCCGGCGCATGAGTCGCGCCAAGCCCAGCGTCATCATGCAGGTCGCCGAAAAGGCCAAGCGCCTCAAGGCTGACGGCCGCGACATCATCAGCTTCTCCATCGGCGTACCGAACTTCCTGCCCGGCCCGCACGTGTACGAAGCCGCGCGCCAGGCGGTGGACAAGGATAGCGGCCAGTACGGCAGCAACCGCGGCCCGGATGCGCTGCTGGACGCCCTGCTGCAGCACGTCGAGCATATCGGCCTGACCGGCTACACCCGCGCCAACTGCGCGACCGGCATCGGCGCCAAGCACGTGATCTACAACCTGGCCGAGGCGCTGCTGGACGAGGGCGACACCATCGCCTTCCCGGCACCGTACTGGACCAGCTACGTCGACATCGCCGAGATCGTCAACGCGAAGATCCAGCTGCTGCCGTGCCCGGCCAGCCAGAACTACAAGCTGACCCCCCAGCAGCTCGACGAGGCGCTGGCTTCTAAGCCGAAGGTGTTCCTGTTCAACAACCCGTCCAATCCGACGGGCATGGTGTACACGAAGGACGAGGTGGTCGCGTTGGCCGACGTGCTGGTGAAGCACCCGGACACCTGGATCATCGCCGACGACATCTACAACCGCATGCTGTTCGACGGGCTGGAGTACTACAACTTCGTGCTCGCCCGTCCCGAGTTGCGCGACCGCGTGATCTTCCTCGACTCGCTGTCCAAGACCTACGGCATGCCGGGCTGGCGCCTGGGCTTCATGGTCGGGCCGGAGGCGGTGGCCAAGGCGCTGGTGACGCTGAACTCCAACCACATCACCAACGTGCCGGAGGTGGTCAATGCCGCCGGCATCGCCGCGCTGACCGGCCCGCAGGACGTGCCCGAGCAGAAGCGCGTGGAGTTCCAGGCCAAGCGCGACCAGGTCATGGCGGTGATGGACGCCATCCCCGGCGTGGTCTGCCCGCGCCCGCAGGGCGCGTTCTACGTGTTCCCGGACATCAGCTGCGCGTTCGGCAAGTCGCACAACGGCGTGAAGATCGAAAACGACGTCGACTTCTGCAACGCACTGCTGGAAGCCAAGGGCGTGGCCTGCGTGCCGGGCTCGGCGTTCGGCGAGCCGAAGGCGCTGCGCATCAGCTACACCTGCCCGACGCCGCAGCTGGCCCCCGGCCTGGCGCGTTTCCAGGAGTTCTTCGCCGAGCTGGCCTGAGGCGGCGTGTTCCGCCTCGCCATCCCCATGAATCGCTAGACGGCGGGCCGTGCCCGCCCCACAGGAGCCCCCACAGATGAAGACCCCCGTTCGAGTTGCCGTCACCGGCGCCGCCGGCCAGATCGGCTACGCCCTGCTGTTCCGCATCGCCTCCGGCGAGATGCTGGGCAAGGACCAGCCGGTCATCCTGCAGATGCTGGAGCTGCCGCTGGACAAGGCCCAGGCCGCGCTGCGCGGCGTGATGATGGAGCTGGAGGACTGCGCGTTCCCGCTGCTGGCCGGCATGGTCGGCACCGACGATCCGGAAGTCGCGTTCAAGGACGCCGACTACGCCCTGCTGGTCGGCGCGCGTCCGCGCGGCCCGGGCATGGAGCGCAAGGACCTGCTGCTGGAGAACGCCAAGATCTTCACCGCCCAGGGCGCCGCGCTGAACAAGGTGGCCAGCCGCAACGTGAAGGTGCTGGTGGTCGGCAACCCGGCCAATACCAATGCCTACATCGCGATGAAGTCGGCGCCGGACCTGCCGGCGAAGAACTTCACCGCGATGCTGCGCCTGGACCACAACCGCGCGCTGTCGCAGCTGGCCAACAAGGCCGGCGTGGCCGTGGCCGACATCGAGAAGCTGGTGGTGTGGGGCAACCACAGCCCGACCATGTACCCGGACTACCGCTTCGCCACCGTCAACGGCGCCTCGCTGAAGGACAGGATCAACGACGCCGACTGGAACGCCAACACCTTCATCCCGACCGTCGGCAAGCGCGGCGCCGCCATCATCGAGGCGCGCGGCCTGTCCTCGGCCGCCTCGGCCGCCAACGCCGCCATTGACCACATGCGCGACTGGGCGCTGGGCACCAACGGCAAGTGGGTGACCATGGGCGTGCCGTCCGACGGCAGCTACGGCATCCCGGAGGGCGTGATGTACGGCGTGCCGGTGACCTGCGCCAACGGCGAGTACACCCGCGTGGAAGGCCTGCCGGTGGACGAGTTCAGCCGCGCCGCGATGGACAAGACCTTGGCCGAACTGGAGGAAGAGCGCGCGGGCGTCGCCCACCTGCTCTGAACCGATAGCGGGCCACGCGGTGCGAGGGAAGGCGGCCTTCGGGCCGCCTTTTCCATGCCTGGGGTGCTTGCATGTATCGGCCGGACGGCGTTTAGTAGCGCCATGGGGGAGAACAAGGTCGGACCGGACGCGCCTGCGGCGCAGGGGCGCCACCCGCTGCTGAAGCTGGCGGCGAACCGGGCGCTGCTGATTGCGCTGGTCTATCTGCTGCTGGGCATGCTGTGGATCCTGGGGTCGGACCGTTTGGTCGAGGCAATGTTCCAGGATCCGGTGCACGTCTCGTACGCGCAGACCTGGAAGGGCTGGCTCTACGTGTGCATCACCGCCCTCCTGCTGTACGCCGTGCTCCATCGGCTGCTGTGCAGCGAGGCGGCCCAGGCGCTGCGCCAGCGCCAGCAGCGCGATGACCTGGACCTGCTCAACCAGTTCCGCGAGAGCATCATCGACAACGCCAACATCTGGATCAACGTGCTGGACGCTGGCGCGCGGGTCACGGTGTGGAACAAGGCCGCCGAGCAGATCAGCGGTTACCGGCGCGAGGAGGTGGTTGGCCGCGACGTCGTGTGGGACTGGCTGTACCCGGACGAGGCTTATCGCGACGACATCGCGCGGCGGGTGCGCACCATTCTCGACGATGGCGCCGAAGTTGAAGGCTTCGAAACCCGCATCCGGTGCAAGGACGGCCAGGTCAGGACGATGGCCTGGAACCAGCGGCGATTTTTCAGCGAGAGCGGCGGGATCGGCTCGATCACGATCGGCCAGGATGTCACCGAACGCAAGCGCCTGCAGGACGAGCTGGAGCGGATGGCGGTGCACGATCCGCTCACCGGCCTGCTGAATCGCCGCGAATTCGAGGACCGGGCGTCGCAGCTGTTGGCGGCCTGCGCGCGCGAGGGCAGTCCCTGCTGCCTGCTGTGGGTGGACATCGATGACTTCAAATCGGTCAACGACCGGTTCGGCCATCAGGTGGGCGACGAGGTCCTGCTTGGCGTCGCCGGAGCGATGCGCGCGGCGGTCGGCGGAAGGGGCATCACTGCGCGCTGCGGTGGCGACGAGCTGGTGGTGGCGTTGCCGGGCTTGGCGCTGGACGCGGCTTGCGCGGTGGCGGAGGCGATCCGGCGGCAGGTGGAGGCAGCCGCGCTGCTGGCCGCCCATGCCAAAGGCGCGGCGCTGACCGTCAGCATCGGTGCGGCCGAGCGGACCGGCGACAGCGGGGGGCTGGCGGCCTTGGCGAGCGCCGCGGACCACGCGATGTACCGGGCCAAGGCGGCCGGGCGCAACCGCGTCTGCCGCGTCGCCGATGCGGTCGATCCCGGGGCGACGCCGGGCGGGTAAGCGGGACGGCTTGGGCTAAAATGGCCTTTTGCCGGAGTTCGCATGAGCCAAGTCTCCGCAGGCGCCCGTTTCCGGGCCGCCGTCCAGGAAGAAGCCCCCCTGCAGGTCATGGGCGCGATTACCGCATACGCCGGCCTGATGGCCAAGCGCATCGGCTACAAGGCCTTGTACCTGTCCGGCGGCGGCGTGGCCGCCAATTCGCTGGGCATGCCGGACCTCGGCATCAGCACCATGGAAGACGTGCTGACCGATGCGCGCCGCATCGTGGATGCCACGGGGATGCCCCTGCTGGTCGACATCGACACCGGTTGGGGCGGGGCGTTCAACATCGGACGCACCATCCGCAGTTTCGAGCGCATCGGCGTGGCCGCCGTGCACATGGAGGACCAGGTCGGGCAGAAGCGCTGCGGCCACCGTCCCGGCAAGGAAGTGGTGCCGAAGGAGGAGATGGTCGACCGGGTCAAGGCGGCGGTGGATGCGCGCCTTGATCCCGGCTTCGTGATCATGGCGCGCACCGATGCAGCGGCGGTGGAGGGCATCGACAGCGCGATCGAGCGCGCCGTGGCCTACGTCGAAGCCGGCGCCGACATGATCTTCCCCGAGGCGATGAAGACGCTGGACGACTACCGCAAGTTCAAGGCGGCGGTGAAGGTGCCGATCCTGGCCAACCTCACCGAGTTCGGCAGCACGCCGTTCTTCACCACCGACGAGCTGCGCGATGCCGGCGTGGACATGGCGCTGTACTGCTGCGGCGCGTACCGCGCGATGAACAAGGCAGCGCTCAATTTCTACGAAACGGTGCGCCGCGAGGGCACCCAGAAGAACATCATCGACACCCTGCAGACGCGCGCCGAACTGTACGACTTCCTGGGCTACCACGCCTACGAAGACAAGCTCGATACGCTGTTCGCGTCGAAGAAGTAACCGCGCCCGTCGTTTCCGCGAAAGCGGGAATCCGGCATTTGATCTTCAGAGAACGGCAGGCGCTGGATTCCCGCTTTCGCGGGACGACGGCGAAGGCAATTGCGAGGAGGCAAGCATGAGCGAACAAACCACCCCCGGCTTCAAGCCGAAGAAATCCGTCGCCCTGAGCGGTACCGCCGCCGGCAACACCGCGCTGTGCACCGTCGGCCGCAGCGGCAACGACCTGCACTACCGCGGCTACGACATCCTGGACCTCGCCACCACCAGCGAGTTCGAGGAAATCGCCCACCTGCTGGTGCACGGCAAGCTGCCGAACCGGGCCGAGCTGCGCGCCTACAAGGCCAAGCTGAAGGCACTGCGCGGCATCCCGGCCGCGGTCAAGGCGGCGCTGGAGGAGCTGCCGCCGTCGGCCCACCCGATGGACGTGATGCGCACCGGCGTGTCGGTGCTGGGCTGCGTGTCGCCGGAGAAGGACGACCACAACCATCCCGGCGCGCGCGACATCGCCGACAAGCTGATGGCCAGCCTCGGTTCGATGCTGCTGTACTGGTACCACTACAGCCACAACGGCCGGATCATCGATGTCGAAACCGATGACGACAGCATCGGCGGCCACTTCCTGCACCTGCTGCACGGCGAGCCGCCGCCGGAGTCGTGGGTGCGGGCGATGCACACCTCGCTGATCCTGTACGCCGAACACGAGTTCAACGCCTCCACCTTCACCTGCCGCGTCATCGCCGGCACCGGCAGCGACATGCATTCCTGCATCGCCGGCGGCATCGGCGCGCTGCGCGGACCCAAGCATGGCGGTGCCAACGAGGTCGCCTTCGAAATCCAGAAGCGTTACGAGACGCCGGACGAGGCGGAGGCCGACATCAAGGCCCGGGTGGAGCGCAAGGAGGTGGTGATCGGTTTCGGCCACCCGGTCTACACCGTGTCCGATCCGCGCAACAAGGTGATCAAGCAGGTTGCGAAGGACCTGTCGGAAGAGCAGGGCAACATGAAGATGTACGACATCGCCGAGCGCCTGGAGTCGGTGATGTGGGACATCAAGAAGATGTTCCCCAACCTCGACTGGTTCAGCGCGGTCAGCTATCACATGATGGGCGTGCCCACCGCGATGTTCACCCCGCTGTTCGTGATCGCCCGCGCCAGCGGCTGGAGCGCCCACATC
Source organism: Thermomonas sp. LB-4 (assembly GCF_036409385.1). Taxonomy (NCBI): domain Bacteria; kingdom Pseudomonadati; phylum Pseudomonadota; class Gammaproteobacteria; order Lysobacterales; family Lysobacteraceae; genus Thermomonas; species Thermomonas sp. LB-4. Next base: position 112,455 of record NZ_JAXOFT010000002.1, read on the forward strand.
ATCGAGCAGCGCATCGACGGCAAGATCATCCGCCCGTCGGCCAACTACACCGGGCCGGAAGACCGCAGCTTCGTGCCGATCGACCGGCGCTGAGAGGGGTGCTGTTCACGAAGAAGGCCGCGTATGTACGCGGCCTTTTTTGTCGCCGGGTGATGGCGGCTCAGAGCAGGCCTTCGGCTTTCATCGCCGCCTGCACGCCGGGGTCGGCGGCCATGCGCGCGTCGAAGCGGGCGAGGTTGTCCAGGCCGGACAGGTCCACCCCGGTCTTCTTGGCCCACTGCGTCACCACGAACAGGTAGGGGTCGGCGATCGAGCGGGAATCGGCCAACCAGTCGCGGCCCGCCAGCCTGGTATCGGCGCGCTCGAACAGTCCGCGCAGCTGCTTGCGGGCGGCGAGGTGCGACTTCTCGATCAGCGCCGGATCTTCAAGATAGGCGGTGGCGCCGAACAGCGGCTTGAATGCGGGATGCAGGTCGGCATTGACGAAGGCCAGCCAGCGGTTGACCTCGGCGCGGCTCTCCGGGGTGCCGTCGCCGCACAGGCCGGCTTCGGGGAAGCGGTCGGTCAGGTAGTGCAGGATCGCGGAGTTCTGGGTCAGCACCCAGTCGCCGACCTGCAGCGCCGGCACCGCGCCGGCCGGATTGATGGCGCGGAATTCCGGCGTGTTGCGCTGCTCGCGGGTGACCAACTGCACTTCGAACGGCGCGCCGATCCAGTGCAGGACGATGTGGTCGGTGAGCGAGCAGGCACCGGGAGAGGAATAGAGCTTCATCGCATGGCTTCCTGAGCAAAGGTCGCCACTATCGGCAATCGCCGCTGGCGCGTCGATGCCGGCACGCGCAACGCTGCGTGCCGTCCGCGTCGGTCAGCCGCGCTTGGCGGGACGCAGGCTCTGCACTCTATAGAAGGTGTGGTCGCCGATGGTCGCCACCTGGAAGGCGCTGTTCCAGCTCGGGCTGGCGATGGCGTGGGCGGCGAAATGGCTGGCGCCGGGGACCACCAGTTTGCGCTGGTTGCGCGGCAGCGCCCAGTTGCGTTCGGACTCCAGCGCGACGCCCACCGCTTCCGACCAGGCCTGGATGTTGGACAGGCGGGTCTGCGGCGAGACGATGGTGGGGGCGAACTGCTTGCGTGCGGTCACCACCTGGCACAGGTTGTGACCCCACAGGCCACTGTCGCGCCGGCGCAATGCGACCTCGGCCACGGCCTGCTGGCCAAGGACGGACTGGTCGCGCGCTTCCAGGTAGACGGTGGTGGACAGGCACAGCGAATCTGCGGCCGGCTGCGGCAACACGTGCGACAGCCAGAGTATCCACGCCAGTTTCATGTCGGACTCCTTGCTCCGTTGCGGCGCAGGGCGGGCATCGTGTGTCGCGGATGCCGCACGCCTGCGTCATGGCGTACTGGGGAGGGCGGCTGCTCTATGGCGGCCTTTGCCCGGGCGCGCCGTCCCGTCAATGGGTTCGGGCGGCGTGCCGGTTCACCTGACAATCACGCAACAGGGCAGTGGGTCAGGCCAAAAGTTGGCGCAAGGTAGGGGGTGATTCCCCAACGTTGGCTGAATGGGGGGTGGCCGATCCGTGACGGAATCGGGGTTTCCGCGGGGCGCGGCGACCTCAGAGCGAGGCCGCCAAGCGGCTGCCTTCGTCGATGGCACGCTTGGCGTCCAGCTCGGCGGCGAGTTTGGCGCCGCCGATGAGGTGCGGCTTGCGCCCCCGCGCCAGCAGTGCGTCGAATAGTGCGCGGCGCGGCTCCTGCCCCGCGCAGACCACCACGTGGTCGACCGGCAGGATCTGGTTGCTGCCATCCACGCGGATGTGCAGGCCCTCGTCGTCCACCCCCGCGTACTCCACGCCGCCCAGCATCTTGACCGCCTTGGCCTTGAGGGTGGCGCGGTGGATCCACCCGGTGGTCTTGCCCAGCCGCGCCCCCGGCTTGCCGGGCGAGCGCTGCAGCAGCCAGATTTGCCGGGCCGGGGGTTCCGGGTGCGGCCGCGCCAGTCCCCCCGGCGCGGTGAAGGTCGGATCCACGCCCCATTCGGCCATCCAGCGCGCGGGCGCCAGCGTCGGGGAACCACCGGCCTGCGCCAGGAATTCGGCGACGTCGAAGCCAATGCCGCCGGCACCGATGATCGCCACCTTGCCGCCCACCTCGACCCGACCCTCCAGCACATCCAGATAACTGACGACCTTGGCGTGGTCGGCGCCGGCGAGCTTCACCGCGCGCGGGGTGACCCCGGTGGCGACCACCACTTCGTCGAACCCGTCCAGCGCCTCCGCGTCCACGCGAGTGTTCAGGCGCAAGTCCACCCCGGTTTCCTCGATCCGGTGGCGGAAATAGCGCAGCGGTTCGTGGAACTCCTCCTTGCCCGGGATGCGCTTGGCCAGATTGAACTGGCCGCCGATCTCGCTGGCCGCATCGAACAGGGTGACGCGATGGCCCCGGCCGGCGGCCTCGGTGGCGCAGGCCAGGCCGGCGGGCCCGGCACCCACGACTGCGACGGTCTTCGGCGCTCCCGTCCGGGTGAAGTTCAGCTCGGTTTCCGCGCAGGCGCGAGGATTGACCAGGCAGCTGGCGCGCTTGTTCTCGAACACGTGGTCCAGGCAGGCCTGGTTGCAGGCGATGCAGGTATTGATGGCGTCGCTGCGGCCAGCGCGCGCCTTGTTCACCCACTGCGGATCCGCCAGCAGCGGGCGGGCCATCGAGACCATGTCGGCGTGGCCGGCGGCCAGCACGGCCTCAGCCACGTCGGGCATGTTGATGCGGTTGCTTGCCACCAGCGGCACCGAGACATGGGGCTTCAGCTTGGCCGTGACGGCAGTGAATGCCGCGCGCGGCACCGAGGTGGCGATGGTCGGGATGCGCGCCTCGTGCCAGCCGATGCCGCTGTTGAGGATGGTGGCGCCGGCGGCTTCCACCGCTTTGGCCTGGGCGACGATGGCGCCCCAGTCGTTGCCGCCTTCGACCAGGTCGAGCAGCGACAGCCGGTAGATGAGGATGAAATCAGGCCCGCAGGCTTCGCGCACCCGCCGCACGATTTCCACCGCGAAGCGCATCCGCCGATCGGCGTCTCCGCCCCAGGCGTCGTCGCGGTGGTTCACCCGGGGCGTGGTGAATTCGTTCAGCAGATACCCTTCCGACCCCATGATCTCGACGCCGTCGTAGCCGGCATCGCGCGCCAGCATCGCTGCCGTCGCGAAGTCGCGGATCTGGCGTTCGATACCGCGCGCCGACAGCGCGCGCGGGGTGAAGGGATTGATTGCCGATTTCAAGCGCGACGGCGCCACCGACAGAGGATGGTAGGCATAGCGGCCTGCATGCAGCAGCTGCAGGCAGAGTTTGCCGCCGTGGGCATGCACTGCCGAGGTGACCTGGCGGTGCCTGCGCACGTGCCAGGGCAGGGACAGTCGTCCCGCGAACGGCTTGAGCCAGCCCACGATGTTGGGTGCAAATCCGCCCGTGACCATCAGCCCGACGCCACCCTGGGCACGTTCGGCGAAGTACGCGGCCAGCTTCGGGAAATCGCCGGCGCGGTCCTCGAGCCCGGTGTGCATCGAGCCCATCAGGACGCGGTTGCGCAGGGTGGTGAAGCCCAGATCGAGCGGGGCGAGCAGATGCGGAAAGGGGGTCGTCATCGCGAAAGCATACCGTCAGGTATGGTGGACTGCATGCGCAGCGCGATGCGGCCGGCATCGGGGGTGCATACTTTGCAGGCGTTTACCGTTATGTTAGTGTTAACGCGGCTTTCACGTGCCCGGCTGTAACGTGCGCCCAGCGCCGGAACTGCCGTTTGGAGCAAGCGCTTTTAAATTCCGCGTCACGGTTTCTTTCACTGAATCAAGGAGCTGAACATGAACAAGAAACTCCTCTGCGCCGCCCTTCTGGGTGGTCTGGGTCTGGCGCAGGCTGCGTCTGCCCAGGAGTTCGACGATCGCTGGTACGTTTCCGGATCCACCGGTGTCAATTTCCAGGATTCCGATCGCGGCACTGAAGATGCCCTCTTCGGTACCATCGGCTTCGGCAAGTTCCTCACCCAGCGCTTCTCGCTGGAAACCGAGCTGAACTACCAGAACCCGGACCAGACCAGCAATCCGAACCTGTGGTGGAGCCAGTACGGCGTTTCGCTGGACGGCCGCTACCACTTCCGCAATGCCGACTCCAAGTGGTGGCCCTACCTGCGCGGCGGCCTGGGCTGGCAGCGTCATGAAGAAGAGTTCGTGATTCCCTCGCCGACCTCGCCGGCGGATCACAAGGATTCGAACCTCGCCGTCAACCTGGGCGCCGGCCTGCAGTTCGACTTCGGCCGCCTGGATCTGCGCACCGAGATCGGCACCCGCGTCGATTTCGACGATCAGCAGGCCCGCGTCGGCAAGCAGCAGAACCAGTTTACCGATCTGCTGGCCTCGGTCGGCCTGACCATCGCCCTCGGCCCGGAGCCGGTGGCCCCGGTCGCGCCGGCACCGGCGCCGCAGCAGACCTGCGCTGATCTGGATGACGACGGCGACGGCGTCAACAACTGCAACGACAAGTGCCCGGGTTCGCAGGCCGGCCAGACCATCGGTCCGGACGGCTGCCCGGTGCCGGTCTCGATCGACCTGAAGGGCGTGAACTTCGATTTCGACAAGTCGACCCTGCGTCCTGACGCGGTGGCGATCCTCAACGAGGCCGTCGAGATCCTGAAGCGCTATCCGGAGCTGAAGGTTGAAGTCGCCGGCCACACCGACCAGTGCGGTACCGATACCTACAACCAGAGCCTGTCCGAGCGTCGCGCCAAGGCGGTCTATGACTACCTGACCAGCAACGGCGTGGACGCCGGCCGCATGTCCGGTCCGACCGGCTACGGCGAGAGCCGTCCGCTGGAAGACAAGGGCCAGACCCTGCCGGGCTGCAAGAGCGAAACCAACCGCCGCACCGAGCTGAACAGCCTGTAATCCCGGCTGTCGTTCATGAGGCAGCGAAGCCCGGCCCAGTGCCGGGCTTCGTTTTTTTGTGGCGGCGGTGCGGCGTTGAATTGCGGTTAGCCGCAGGCAGCGCCTACACTGTCGCGGTCCGTCGGGGAGTCCGTTGCCATGTCGTCCATGTTCCGCACCTGTGTGCTGTCCTTGCTCGCCGCTCCGGGGCTCGCGCAGGCGGCTGGGGACGTCTGCTCGACCAGCGTCATCTCCGCCGAGCCGGTTCGTCCGACCGTGATTTCCGCCGTCGCCTCCGAGTTCGCTCCGGCCATCACCCAGCTGGGCGGTGCCAGCGGCGTGCTGGCGCAGTCGTTCGACGAGGCGCTGTCGGTGGACAACGTGCTGGCGCGGATCCGCGTGGATGGTTGCCGGGCGATGGCGAAGGCCACCCAGCCAGGCGCAGCGGGCCTCGATCCGGCCGCGTACAAGCCGCAGACCGCGTTCGACAACACGCCGTGGCGGTTCAACATGACCCAGAACGGCAAGCGCATGACCGCCGATGAGTTCGACGCGTGGATGAAGTCCCGCGGCGTGCGCGTGGTCGGGCGCAAGGATGCCGCCGAGGTCGCTGCTCCCGAACCTGCGCCCGCCGTGGAAGGCAAGTCGGCCAACTGATCGGCCGCTGCCGCCGATGGGCGCGCGGCATGGATTGGCACGCGTGCTGTCCAAGCGCGGCCTGTGTTCGCGCAGCCAGGCAGAACGACTGGTCCGCGCGGGTTGCGTGCGGCTTGACGGCCGGGTCGTGCGGGATCCCGAGCATCCCACCGACGTGGCCGCGGCACGCCTCGAGATCGAGGGCCTGGCGGTTGCGCCGGCAGCGCCGCGCTATCTGATGCTCAACAAGCCGCGTGGGCTGGTCACCACCGCGCAGGACGAACGCGGCCGGGACACGGTGTACCGCTGCTTCGAGGGCGCTGACCTGGGCTGGATCGCCCCCGTCGGCCGCCTCGACAAGGCCAGCGAGGGCCTGTTGCTGTTCACCAGCGATCCGCAGTGGGCGGCCGGCATCACCGATCCGGCGCGAGGCCCCGAGAAGACCTATCACGTCCAGGTGGACCGCATTCCCGATGCGGCCATGCTGTCGGGCGCGCAATCCGGCGTGGTCGTGGACGGCGAGCTGCTGCGGGCTGCCTCCGCCAGGTTGCTGCGTGCCGGTGCCAGGAACGCCTGGCTGGAGATCGTGCTGGACGAGGGCCGCAACCGCCAGATCCGCCGCCTGCTGGCGGCGTTCGGTATCGGCGTGCTGCGGCTGGTGCGGGTGGCGATCGGGCCGCTGGCCCTCGGCACCTTGCCGAAAGGCCAGTGGCGCGAATTGAGCGCGGAGGAGGTGGCCGCGCTGCGCGGCGGCTGAGCCTCAGGCCTTCAGCACGCCCAGTTCCTGACCGATGCGGATGAAGGCGTCGATGGCGCGGTCGAGGTGCTCGCGGGTGTGCGCGGCCGAGATCTGCGTGCGGATGCGCGCCTGGCCCTTGGGCACCACCGGGAAGAAGAAGCCGATCGCGTAGATGCCTTCCTCCAGCAGCCGCTCCGCGAAGCGCTGCGCCAGCGGCGCGTCGTACAGCATCACCGGCGAAATGGCATGCACGCCGGGCTTGATCTCGAAGCCGGCGGCGGTCATGCGCTGGCGGAAGTAGGCGGTGTTCTCGCGCAGGCGCTCGCGCAGCTCGCCGGCGGAGGAGAGCATCTCGAACGCCTTGATGCCGGCGGCCACCACGTGCGGCGGCAAGGAGTTGGAGAACAGGTACGGCCGCGAGCGCTGGCGCAGCAGCTCGATCACTTCCTTCCTCGCCGTGGTGAAGCCGCCGAGCGCGCCGCCCATGGCCTTGCCGAGGGTGCCGGTGAAGATGTCGATCCTGTCCATCACGCCCTTGACCTCCGCGCTGCCGCGGCCGCTGGCGCCCAGGAAGCCGGTGGCGTGGCATTCGTCGATGTGCACCAAGGCGCCGTACTTCGCGGCCAGCGCGGTGATTTCGTCCAGCGGCGCGATGAACCCGTCCATCGAGAACACGCCGTCGGTGGTGATCATGATGGTGCGCGCGCCGTCGGCCTTGGCCTGCTGCAGCTGCTTCTCGAGGTCCGCCATGTCGCAGTTGGCGTAGCGGTAGCGCCTGGCCTTGCACAGGCGCACGCCGTCGATGATCGAGGCGTGGTTGAGCGCATCGGAGATGATCGCGTCCTGCTCGCCCAGCAGCGGCTCGAACAGGCCGCCGTTGGCGTCGAAGCAGGCGGCGTAGAGGATGGTGTCCTCGGTGCCGAAGAAGTCGGCGATGGTCTGCTCCAGCTGCTTGTGCAGGTCCTGGGTGCCGCAGATGAAGCGCACGCTGGCCATGCCGAAGCCGTGGGTGTCCAGCGCGTCCTTGGCGGCGGCGATCACGTCCGGATGGTCGGCCAGGCCGAGGTAGTTGTTGGCGCAGAAGTTCAGCACCTTGCGGCCGTCCGCCAGCTCGATTTCCGCCGACTGCGGCGAAGTGATGATGCGTTCGGACTTGAACAGCCCCTGCGCGCGGATGTTGTCCAGTTCCTCGGCGTAGTGCCGGGTCAGCGAAGGGGCGTTGGTCATGGCGTGGTCGTTGCGGTTCGGGGAGGGCTACAGATTCTAGCCGGCGGCCGTTATTGCATCAGGTGCGGCGGCCGTCCCCGGCAGATCTTCGCGCCGGGATTGAACGTTAAAATGTCGTAATTCCAGTGACCCACTGCCAGAGCTTCCCATGACCCTATTCCGCCGCCCGCTCGCCCTTGCCCTCTTGCTGCTGTCCGTGCCGTTCGCCGCCAGCGCGGGCGAGGACGATGCGCCTGCTTCGTCCGTCAGCTGGGACGTCAGCGCGGTGTCCGACTACCTGTTCCGCGGCGCCTCGCAGACCGACGAGAAGGCGACCGTGCAGGGCAGCCTGACCTGGACCTCGGCCTCCGGGCTGTACGTGGGCAGCTTCGCCTCCGGCGTGGATTTCGGCGAAGACAGCCCGGAAATCGAGGTGGATTACTTCGTCGGCTACGGTTTCGACGCCTCCGACAAGGTCAACATCGACATCGCGCTCAACCGCTACACCTACCCGGGTGCCAGCGAGATGGCCTACAACGAGCTGATCACCACCGCCACCATCGCCGAAAACTGGGCGCTGAGCGTGGGCTACACGAATGATGTCTGGGGCAGCGGCACCAGCGGCTGGTACTACGGCGTAAGCCGCGACTGGGCACTGCCGAACGAGATCACTCTGTCCGCCAGCGTCGGTCGCAGCGTGTTCGCCGATGCAGAGGTCGCAGCGGACTACACCGACTGGGGCGTGGGCATTGGCCGCAGCTTCGGGCCCGCCGAAGTTTCGCTGGGCTATTACGGCGTCGACGGCAAGGGGCGCGACAACTTCGGCCAGCTGGCCGACAGCCGCTTGCTGCTGACGGTGAAGTTCGCGCGCTGAAGCGGGGCCGCGAACGAAAAAAGGCGCCGTGAGGCGCCTTTTTCGTTGGGGCGGCGTGCGCCTTCAATACCAGCTCAGCACCACCTTGCCGGCCTTGCCCGCTTCCATCAGGTCGAAGCCCTTCTGGAAGTCGTCCACCGGCAGCTGGTGCGTCAGCACCTTGCCCAGCGGGAAGCCGGATAGCACCAGCTGGGTCATCTTGTACCAGGTCTCGTACATCTTGCGGCCGTAGATGCCCTGCACGGTCAGGCCCTTGAAGATGATCTTGTCCCAGTCGCAGCCGGCGCCCTTGGGCATGATCCCGAGCATGGCGATCTTGCCGCCGTGGTACATGCAGTCGAGCATGTCGTTGAAGGCGCGCGGGTTGCCGCTCATCTCCAGGCCGACGTCGAAGCCTTCCATGTGCAGGTCGGCCATCACGTCCTTGAGCGAGGTGTTGGCGACGTTGACCACGCGGGTGGCGCCCATGTCGGCCGCCAGCTTCAGGCGGTAGTCGTTGACGTCGGTGACCACCACGTTGCGCGCGCCGATGTGCTTGCAGATGCCGGCAGCAATGATCCCGATCGGGCCTGCGCCGGTGATCAGCACGTCCTCGCCGATCACGTCGAACTCCAGCGCGCAGTGCGCGGCGTTGCCGTAGGGGTCGAAGAACGCGGCCAATTCCGAGGGGATCTGGTCGGGGATCGGCCACAGGTTGCTGGCCGGCATGGTCATGTATTCGGCGAATGCCCCGTTGCGGTTCACGCCGATGCCCAGCGTGTTCGGGCACAGGTGCGGGCGGCCGCCGCGGCAGTTGCGGCAATGTCCGCAGACGATATGGCCCTCGGCCGAGACGCGCTGGCCCACTTCGTAGCCGGTCACCGCCGACCCGAGTTGGGCGATGCGGCCGACGAACTCGTGGCCGATGGTCAGGCCCGGCTGGATGGTGCGCTGGCTCCAGTCGTCCCACAGGTAGATGTGCAGGTCGGTGCCGCAGATCGCGGTCTTCTCCAGCTTGATCAGGACCTCGTTCGGGCCCGGCACCGGCACCGGCACCTGTTCCATCCAGATGCCCTTGGCGGCTTCGCGCTTGACCAGCGCGCGCATCGTGTTCGCTTGCGTCATGTCCATGACCGGTCGGGATAAGACCGCCATTTTACCGCCGTTCCCGCCTGCGGCCGGGGCCTGACCATGGTCATGGGTCGGCGCCCGGCCGGGATGGTCTAATAGGGGTTTGCCGTTCACCGGAGTGCCGACCCATGCGCAAACGCACCTTGTCCGCCGCCCTGGCCCTGATCCTGGCCGGCGGTGCCGCCCATGCCGACGAAGGCATGTGGATGCCATCGCAGCTGCCGCAGCTGGCTGCCCAGCTGCAGGCTGCCGGCTTCAAGGGCGATCCCGCCCGCTTGGCCGATGTGACGAAGCCGCCGCTGTCGGCGGTGGTGTCGCTGGGCGGCTGCACCGCCAGCTTCGTCTCGCCGGAGGGCCTGGTGGTGACCAACCACCATTGCGCGATGGGCGCGATCCAGCTCAACTCCACCCCCGAGAAGAACCTGATCCAGGACGGCTTCATCGCCGCCACCAGCGCCGACGAAGTCTCCGCCGGCCCGGCCTCGCGGGTCTGGGTCACGGTGGGCTTCGACAAGATCACCGACCGCATCCTTGCCGACGCCAAAGGCAAGACCGGGCGCGCCTACTTTGATGCGGTCGATTCCGCGAAGAAGGCCGCGGTGGCGCAGTGCGAGGCCGATGCCGGCCATCGCTGCAGCGTCGCCGACATGTACTACGGCAGCGACTTCTACCTGATCAAGCAGCTGGAGCTGAAGGACATCCGCCTCGTCTACGCGCCGCCGCGCGCGATCGGCAACTACGGCGACGAGATCGACAACTTCATGTGGCCGCGCCACACCGGCGACTTCACGTTCTACCGCGCCTACGTCGGCAAGGACGGCAAGCCGGCCACCTACAGCAAGGACAACGTGCCCTACGCGCCGCCGGCGCACCTGACCGTGTCCACCGCGCCGGTGAAGGCGGGTGATTTCGCGATGGTGGCCGGTTATCCGGGGCGCACCTTCCGCCACCGTACCGCGACCGAGTTCGCCGGCCAGATCGACTGGCTGCTGCCGACCCGCGTGGCGATGTACGACGGCCTGATCGATACCGTCGAGCAGGCCAGCGCCGGCAGCAAGGCGAAGCAGGTGGCATATGCCTCCGCGGTCGCCGGCTACAAGAACACCCTCAAGCGCGCACAGGGAGAACTGGAAGGCCTGCGCCGCAGCGACGCGGTGCGGGTGCGCCGCGCCGACGAGGCGGCGATGCTGGCGTGGCTGGGCAAGCAGCCGGGCAGCAAGGCCAGCCTGGCCGGCATCCGCGCGATGCAGGGGGAACTGGATGCCGATGACGCCAACCGCGAGCGCGACTTCATCCTGCCGTTCCTGCGTCCCGGCCTGCTGGGCGCGGCCACGCAGTTGCAGCGCCTCGCGCTGGAGCGCGGCAAGCCGGATGCGCAGCGCGAGAGCGGCTACCAGCAGCGCGACGAGGCGCTGATCGAAGGTGGCCTCAAGCAGCTGCAGCGCCGCTATGACCCGGAGGTGGAGAAGGCCACCCTGCGTTATGCGCTCAAGCGCTATTTCGCACTGCCCGCCGGACAGCGCGTGGCCGAGTTCGATGCGGTGTTCGGTGCCAACGAGACCGAAGCCGCGCAGCGCCTCGACGCGCTGTACGCCGGCACGAAGCTGGGCGACGAGGCCACCCGGCTGGCCGCGCTGAAGCTTGACGCCGCCGCTCTGTCTGCATCGGACGACGCGCTGCTCAAGGCCGCCGCCACCCTGCAGCCGGCGCTGCTGCGTCTGGAAGCCGAAGCCAAGCAGCGCGCCGGCGAACTGCTGCGGTTGCGCCCGGCCTACATGCAGGCGCTGATCGGCTACCGCGATTCGCAGGGCAGGGCGGTCTATCCGGACGCCAATTCCACCCTGCGCATCAGCTATGGAAAGGTCAGCCCGCTGTCGCCGCGCGATGGCATGGACTACCGCCCGCTGACCACGGTGGCCGGCATCGTCGAGAAGAACACCGGCGTCGAGCCGTTCGATGCGCCGAAGCCGCTGCTGGACGCGATCGCCAAGGGCGATTTCGGCAGCACCGCCGATCCCGAGCTGAAGACCCAGACCGTCGACTTCATGACCAATCTCGACACCACCGGCGGCAATTCCGGTTCGCCGGTGCTGGACGCCGAGGGCAAGCTGATCGGCCTGAACTTCGACAGCAACTGGGAAGCGGTCAGCGCCAGCTGGATGTTCGACCCGCGCTACAAGCGCGCGATCCACGTGGACATGCGCTACCTGCGCTGGCTGCTGGCCAAGGTCTATCAGGCCCCGCACCTGCTGCAGGAAATGAATCTGCCGGCCGAGTAAGCCGATCCCCCGCGTTCCCCCGATGCAATCACCAAGGACATCAATGATGCGCAAGACCCTCCTCGCCGCGGCCGTCGCCGCCGCCACCGCCAGCCTCGCACCGGTCGTGCATGCCGACGAAGGCATGTGGGTGCCGCAGCAGCTGCCGGAAATCGCCGGCCCGCTGAAGAAGGCCGGCCTGAAGCTGGACCCGAAGCAGCTGGCCGACCTCACCGGCGACCCGATGGGCGCGGTGGTGTCGCTGGGCGGCTGCACCGCCAGCTTCGTCTCCCCGCAGGGCCTGGTGGCGACCAACCACCACTGCGCCTACGGCGCGATCCAGCTGAACTCCACCGCCGAGAAGAACCTGATCCGCGACGGCTTCAACCCCGCCGCCCCGGCGGATGAACTCTCGGCGGGTCCGAACGCGCGCATCTACGTGCTCGAGGACATCACCGACGTCACCGCGCAGGCCAAGGCCGCGATGGCGGCGGCGGGCAGCGACCCGGTCGCCCGCGCCGACGCGCTGGAAGCTTTCGAGAAGCAGACCACCAGCGCCTGCGAGGCCGATGCCGGCTACCGCTGCCGCGTCTACAGCTTCATGGGCGGCAACACCTACCGCCTGTTCAAGAACCTCGAGATCAAGGACGTGCGCCTGGCCTATGCGCCGCCCGGCAGTGTCGGCAAGTTCGGCGGCGACATCGACAACTGGATGTGGCCGCGCCACACCGGCGATTTCGCGTTCTACCGCGCCTACGTGGGCAAGGACGGCAAGCCGGCCGCGTTCTCGAAGGACAACGTGCCCTACCAGCCGAAGCACTGGCTGAAGATCGCCGACAAGCCGCTGGGCGCGGGCGACTTCGTGATGGTGGCCGGCTACCCGGGCCGCACCGACCGCTACGCGCTGGCGGCGGAGTTCGAGAACACCCAGGCCTGGCGCTACCCGGCAATTTCCAAGGCGTTCAAGGACCAGATCGCGCTGGTCGAGGCGGCGGGCAAGGACAACCCCGACATCGCGGTGAAGTACGCCGCCACCATGGCCGGCTGGAACAACACCAGCAAGAACTTCGATGGCCAGCTGGAAGGCTTCGCCCGCAACGACGTGCTGGGCTTCAAGCGCCGCGAGGAAGCGGCGGTGCTGGGCTGGCTGCGGGCGCAGGGCGAGGCCGGCAAGCCGGCGCTGGCCGCGCATGCCACGCTGGTGAAACTGGTGGACGACGCCAAGCGCACCCAGGAGCGCGACCTGGTGCTGGGCAGCTTCAACCGCAGCGGCGTGCTGGGCACCGCGGTCAGCCTGTACCGCCTCGCCATCGAGAAGCAGAAGCCCGATGCCGAGCGCGAGTCCGGTTACCAGCAGCGCGACCTGCCGGTGATCGAGGGCGGCCTGAAGCAGATGGAGCGCCGCTACGTGCCGGCGATGGACCGCCAGCTGCAGCAGTACTGGCTGGACCGCTACGTGGCGCTGCCGGCGGAGCAGCACATCGCTGCCGTCGACGGATGGCTGGGCGGCAGCGACAAGGCCGCCGCCGACAAGGCGCTGGCGCGCCTGGACGGCAGCAAGCTGGGCAGCCTGGACGAGCGCCTCAAGTGGTTCAACGCCGACAAGGCCGCGTTCGAGGCCAGCAGCGATCCCGCCATCCAGTACGCGGTGGCGGTGATGCCGACCCTGATGGAGATGGAGACGAAGTCGAAGGCCGTCTACGGCACCGCACTGCAGGCGCGCCCGCTGTACCTGCAGGCGATGGCCGACTACAAGAAGAGCAAGGGCGAAGCGGTGTATCCGGACGCCAACTCCTCGCTGCGGATCACCTTCGGCACCGTCAAGGGCTACACCAAGCTGGACGGCAGCGTGCAGCAGCCGTTCACACTGCTGGAGCAGGTGGCAGCGAAGGAAACCGGCAAGGATCCCTTCGACAACCCGAAGGCGCTGCTCGACGCCGTCGCCGCCAAGCGCTACGGCGGCCTGGCCGACAAGCGCCTGGGCACGGTGCCGGTGAACTTCCTGTCCGACCTCGACATCACCGGCGGCAATTCCGGTTCGCCGGTGCTCGACGCGCAGGGCAAGCTGGTCGGCCTGGCCTTCGACGGCATCCAGGAAGCCGTGGCCAGCAACTGGGTGTTCGAGCCGGTGATGACGCGCATGATTTCGGTGGACCAGCGCTACATGCGCTGGATCATGCAGGAAGTCATGCCGGCGCCGCAGCTGCTGCAGGAACTGGGCGTGGCGCCGAAGAAGTAAGCGCCTCGAGTCAGAACGGAAAACGCCGGCCTCGCGCCGGCGTTTTCCTTTGCGCGATCCTCACGCGTCGCGGAAGTCGTAATCGAACGTGTAGGAGTGCTTGCCGTCGGTGATGTCGATGCCGATGCGTCCGTGCAGGCCTTCCAGTTCGCCGGTGCCGGAGTCGGGGATCACCGTGACCTCCAGCGACGGTCGGCCGCGATCCATCGTGCCGCTGTGCTGGACGAAGAAGCTGCCGCGGCGGCCGTCCAGGGTGCCTTCGATGCGCTCGATCGCCACGTAGGCGCCGGATCCCTGCACGGGCGACATCAGCGCCAGCATGTGCACCACGCTGACGGCATCCAGCGGACCGCGGAAACGCTTGTCGAAGCGGGAGTGGCCGATGGTCGCGCCCTCGCCGATCTCCAGTTCTTCCTGTGGTATGCGGGTGACTTCGAATTCGCCCTTGGCCTGCATGTCCCGGACTCCTGTCTGTGGGAACCCGAGCCTACCGCGCAGCGTGTAAACCGCGTGCAACCTGCTAGCATGGTGCGCTGCACAAACGGTGAGCCCGCTGCACATGAAGATCCTGCTTGCCCGCCACGGCGAAACGCCGTGGAACGCCGAAGGCCGCTACCAGGGCCAGGTCGATATCCCCCTCTCGGACCTCGGCATCGCCCAGGCCACCGCGCTGGGCGAGCGGTTGAAGGACCTGCGCATCGACCGTGCAGTGGCGTCGCCGCTGGCGCGCGCCACCCGCACCGCGCAGCTGGCGCTGGGCGCGGCACGGGCACCGCGGCTGGTGTTCGACGAGGGCCTGCTGGAAATCGGCCACGGCGAGTGGGAAGGCCTGCTGGCCAGCGAGATCGCCGCGCGCGATCCCGAGCGCCTGCGCGACTGGCGCGATGCGCCGGAGACGGTGCTGATGCCGGGGGCGGGCGGCGAATCGCTGCAGGGCGTGCTGGACCGGGCCTGGCCGGCGCTGGAGCGCGCCTGCGACGGCCTCGGTGCGGACGACACGCTGCTCATCGTCGCCCACGACGCGGTCAACCGCGTGCTGCTGTGTCGTGTGCTGGGCCTGCCGCTGTCGCGGCTGTGGACGTTCCGGCAGGCGCCGACCACGCTCAACCTGCTGCAGGGCGACCGCGTCGACGCGCTGGAAGTGGTGCGCCTCAACGATTGCGCCCACCACACCCCGTTCTTCGGCGAGGCGAAGCACCGGGCGCTGTGATGCCGAAGTGCAGCGCCGGAGCCCTACCGCCCGCAGACTTCGAGCGCGCCAGGGATGGCGCGCGGTCGCGCATCGGAGCCGGATGCGGAGCCTAAGCGGCGAAGCCTGCGGGCGGTAGGGTTTCGGCGCGGTGGCGCGCTTAAAATGAGTGCCATGCCTCACTCCTTATCCGACTGGCTCGAGTTCATCGAGTGCCAGCACCCGAACAACATCGCCATGGGCCTCGACCGCGTGCGCGCAGTCGCCGCGCGCATGGGCCTGGGCAAGCCGGCGAGAAAAACGCTCATCGTCGGCGGCACCAACGGCAAGGGCTCGACGGTCGCCTTCGCCGAGGCCATCGCCCGCGCGCAGGGGCTGCGCGTCGGTGCCTACACCTCCCCGCATCTGCACCGCTACAACGAGCGCGTGCGCATCGACGGGCGCGATGCCGATGATGCGGCGCTGGTCGCCGGCTTCGAAGCGGTGGAGGCCGCGCGCGGCGACATCGCACTGACCTATTTCGAATACGGCACGCTGTGCGCGCTGTGGCTGTTCCAGCGCGAGGCGCTGGATCTCGCAGTACTGGAGGTCGGCCTGGGCGGGCGGCTGGACGCGGTGAACCTTGTCGATGCCGATGCCGCGATCGTCACCACCGTCGATCTGGATCATCAGGACTGGCTGGGCGGCGACATCGAGGCGATCGGCTTCGAGAAGGCCGGCATCGCGCGGCCGTTCAAGCCGCTGGTGCTGGGCGACGATGATCCGCCGGCCAGCGTGCTGCGCCACGCCTACGCCATCGGTGCGCCGGCCTGGCGGATCGCCAACGACTTCTTCGCCGAACCGGTCGATGGCGGCCAGTGGCGCTGGTGCGAAGTCGGCTACGAGATCGTGCTGCCGCTGCCGATGCAGGCGCAGGGCGCGCCGGTGCAGCTGCGCAATGCCGCCTGCGCGATCGCCGCGCTGCGTGCGCTGGACCTCCCGCTGGAGGATGAAGCGCTGGCGCGCGGCGTGGCCGATGCCGCAGTGGCGGGCCGGCTGCAGCGGTTCAAGCGTGGCGGCGTGGAAGTTGTCGTCGACGTCGGTCATAACCCGCAGGCCGCCGCTGCGCTGGCCGATTGGCTGCGTGCCCAGCCGAGGCGGCGCACCCTGGCCGTGTACGCTGCGCTCGCCGACAAGGACGCCGCCGGCGTGGCGACCGCACTGGTCGACACGGTGGACGGCTGGCTGTTGGCCGGCTCGCTGGATGCCGGTCCGCGCGGCAGCGATGCGGCGGCATTGGCCCAGCGCCTGGCGGGCACGGTGGCGGCCGGGGGTACCCGCCACGCCGATGTTGCAGACGCCCTGGCGGCCGCGCTGGCGCAGGCAGCGCCGGACGGCCGCGTGCTTGCGTTCGGTTCGTTCCACGCCGCTTCGGAAGCGCTGCGCCACCTGAACGCGTCGGACTGACCGCCGCCGGCATGCCGGTATAATCGTCCTCCCACTGCGCCTGGCTCCACGGAATGTCGATGGATACGTCGCTGAAACAGCGCCTGGTCGGCGCCGCCGTGCTGGTTGCGCTGGCCGTGATCTTCCTGCCGCTGCTGGTCAAGGGGCCCGCGCCCGACAGTGGCGTTTCCGATGTGTCCCTGCGGGTGCCGCCGGAGCCGAAGGGGCCCGACGGCACCGTGACCCAGGACCTGCCGCTGGTCGCTCCAGCTGCGGCACCGGCCGGCAGCGTCTCCGGCATGCCCGATTCGGTGCCGGACGCGGCCCCGCCGCCGGCGGCCGATGCGGCGCCGCTGGCAGCGGTCGCGGCCGGCGACTTTGCGGTGAGCTTCGGCAGCTATGCCAGCGCCGGCGATGCGGACAAGGTGATTGCGGCGCTGTCTGCGGCCGGCCTGCCGGGCTATCGCGAAGCGGTGGCGCTGGGCGATCGCCAGGCGCAGCGCGTGCGCATCGGGCCGTTCGCCGACCGCGCCACTGCCGAATCGGCGCGCCTGCGCGCCGGCCAGGTGCGCAGCGACGTGGAGGCCAAAGTGGTGGCGCTGGACGCCGCAGCCACGGCGACTCCCGCTGCGCCCACCGCTCCGGCGGCGACCAAGCCCGCGCCGGCGCAACCGAAGATCGAAGCCAAACCGCTGCCCAAGATCGAGCCAGCCAAGTCCGAGCCGGCCAAGCCCGCCGTCGCGCCGGCAGCCAAGCCCGAGCCGCAGCCGGCGAAGCCGGCCAATCCCGCCGGCACCGGTTTCGTGGTGCAGATCGGTGCGTTCGCTTCGGCGCCGGATGCGCTGGCCCAGCGCGATGCGCTGCGCAAGGCCGGTTTCAATGCGTTCACCGATTCCGTGCCCGGCCCGAACGGCACCCTCACCCGGGTGCGGGTGGGGCCGGTGATGACCCGCGCCGAGGCCGATGCGCTGAAGGCAAAACTCAAGGCTGCAGGCAGGGACGGCATGGTCCGTCCGCATCCCTGAGCCCAACCAACAGGAAGTCCCAAGCATGTGCGGCATCGTGGGTATCGTCGGCCAGAGCGAAGTGGCCGGGTTGTTGTATGACGGGCTGACCATGCTCCAGCACCGCGGCCAGGACGCGGCCGGCATCGCCACCGTGCACGGCTCGCACCTGCGCGTGCACAAGGGCAACGGGCTGGTGCGCGACGTGTTCGACGCGAAGTCGATGGCGCTGCTGGAAGGACAGGTCGGCATCGCCCACTGCCGCTACCCGACCGCCGGCAGCGAAGGCAGCGACGAGGCGCAGCCGTTCTACGTCAACTCGCCGTTCGGCATCGCGCTGGCGCACAACGGCAACCTGACCAACGCCGAAGCGCTGCGCCGCGAGGTGTTCGAGCAGGATCGCCGCAACGTCAACACCGGATCCGATTCGGAAGTGCTGCTCAACGTGTTCGCGCACGAGCTGGACACCCAGCGCGCGCTGACGCCGGACGCGGTGTTCGCCGCGCTGGAAGGCGTCAACCGCCGGGTGAAGGGCGGCTACGCCGTGGTCTGCACGGTGCTGGGCCTTGGTCTGGTGGCGTTCCGCGACCCTCACGGGATCCGGCCGCTGGTGCTGGGCAAGCGCAGCGGTGCGGCGCGCGACGAGTACATCGTCGCCTCCGAGTCGGTGGCGCTGGACGTGCTGGGCTTCGAGCGCGTGCGCGACGTCGCGCCCGGCGAGGGCATCATCATCACCAACGATGGCGAGCTGTTCGCGCGCGAATGCGCGCCCGCCGCGCCGCATGCCACCTGCATCTTCGAGTACGTGTATTTCGCCCGGCCCGATTCGATGATCGAGGAAATCTCGGTGCACAAGGCGCGCATGCGCATGGGCGTGACGCTGGGCGAGAAGATCCTGCGCGAGCGGCCGGGCCACGACATCGACGTGGTCATCCCGATCCCCGACACCAGCCGAGACTCCGCGCTGGAGATCGCCAACGTGCTGGGCGTGAAGTACCGCGAGGGCTTCATCAAGAACCGCTACGTCGGCCGCACCTTCATCATGCCGGGGCAAGGCGAGCGGGCGAAGTCGGTGAAGCGCAAGCTCAACCCGATCCCGCTGGAATTCCGCAACCGCGTGGTGCTGCTGGTGGACGATTCCATCGTGCGCGGCACCACCAGCCAGCAGATCGTGCAGATGGCGCGCGATGCGGGCGCGAAAAAGGTCTACCTGGCCTCGGCGGCGCCGCCGGTCCGCCACCCCAACGTGTACGGCATCGACATGCCGTCGCGCGAGGAGCTGGTGGCGCACGGCCGCAGCGAGAAGGAGATCGAGCAGCTGCTGGGCTGCGACTGGCTGGTCTACCAGGACCTGGCCGACCTGGAAGTGGCGGTTGCCGGGCCGAAGTTCCCGGGGCGCAAGTTCGACAGTTCGTGCTTCAACGGCGAATACGTGACCGGGATCGATGCCGATTACTTCGAGCGTATCCAGCAGCAGCGCTCGGACGAGGCGAAGAAGAAGCGGAGAGCCGGCTAACCGCCCACGGGATTCCCGGGAGGGCGATGGAGGGCAGGCCCCGCAAGCCGCTCCCCGATACTCGCTTGGTTGCGGGGCCTGCCCTCCATCGCCTCGCGAGAGTGTCGGGTGGGGGAGTGACCGGGTGCGTTTCAACCAAGCGAGTATCGGGGAGCGACTTGAAACGCACCCGGTCACTCCCCCTGCGGTAAGCCTCAGTTCCCATGACCAGTCTCTTCACCGCCGCCCGCGCCTGCCTCGACGCCGCCACTGCGGACGACAAACCCGCGTTGACGCTGGCGATGGCCGCCGCGTTTGCACGCGGCGAGTTGGTGGTCGATGACGACGCGCCGCCGCCCGCGCCGATCCGCATGCCGGGCCGGCCCGCGCGCCCGGTGCTGGTGCATCCGCGCGACCTGCCGCGCCGCGGCTTCGGCACCGATGAAGGCCGTGCAGCATTCATCCACGCCGTCGCCCATATCGAGTTCAACGCGATGGACTTGGCCTGGGATGCGGTCTACCGGTTTCGCGGCATGCCGGCCGCGTTCTACGCGGACTGGGTGGCGGTGGCCGGCGACGAGGCGCGCCACTTCAACCTGCTGCGCGAGCGGCTGCGCGATCTCGGCCGCGACTACGGCGATTTCGACGCCCACAACGGCCTGTGGGAAATGGCGGAGAAGACCGCGCACGACGGCCTGGCGCGGATGGCGCTGGTGCCGCGGGTGCTGGAGGCGCGTGGGCTCGACGTCACGCCGGGGATGATCGTGAAGCTGCGCGGGCTGGGCGACCTGGCCACGGTCGGCATCCTGGAGGTCATCCTGCGCGAGGAAGTGGCGCACGTCGCCGCAGGCTCGCGCTGGTATCGCTGGTACTGCGCGCGCGCGGGCATCGAGCCTCGCGCGCGCTTCCGCGAGCTGCTGCGCGACTACGCCAGCGGCGTGCTGCACAAGCCGTTCAACACCGAAGCGCGGCTGCAGGCGGGGTTCGATGCCGAGGAGCTGGAAAGCCTGCTGGCGCAGGCGGACGCGCCGGGGCATTGACCTGCCCGTCACCCCCGCGCAGGCAGAGTCCGGGTGGACATTCGCTGGACGGAGCCGCCATGCCCATCGCCCGCCTGTTCCTGCTGGTCGCATTCGCTGCCACCAGCACCGCCTGCAACCGGCCCGCCGATCAGGATGTGCCGCAGGCGGTGGCGCCGTCGCCGGTGCAGCAGCCCGAATCCACGGCAGCGGCGATGCGCGGGGACCCGCCGCCCGAGGCGGATGCGCCGCCGCTCGCCACGCCGGCCACCCTGCATTTCCATGCCAACGGGTTTTCCCCGGCGTGGCGGGTGGAGGGCGAGGGCGAGACGCTGAAGATCGACGTGCCGGAACACCGCCGTACCGACCGCGGTTATGTCACGGTTACCGCCCGCCACAGCAAGGACGGTAGTTTCGAGATCTACAGCGGCAAGGATGGGGCGGTCGAATACACCCTCACCCTGGATGCGAAGGCGCCGTGCAATCTGGCCAGTGGCGAGGACGGCCGGGGTAACCGCGAGTTCGAGGCGATCCTCACTTACGGCGAAACCGTCTACCGGGGATGCGCGGACCGCCGATGAAACATGCACGCAACGCGACGAGGGGCTGCGCGCGCCGGGGCGGTGGGGTGATGACGGTCCTGTGCGTATTGCTTGCCGCCTGCACCGGCTCGCCGCCGCCGACGCAGGCCGTGTCCGCCCACCGCGCCGGACCGGCCCCGCCTTCTGCACCGGCAGCGGGCGGGGCGCCAGCGCGCTGGCATGTCGTCGGCACCGAGCCCTTCTGGAGCGTGCGCATCGAGGGCATGACGCTGCTGTTTGCCACGCCCACGGACCCCGCGGGCCGGAAGCTGGCCGGGAGCGTCGAGCGCGAGGAGGGAGCGCTGCAGTTCCGCGGCGAGGACCGCGGCAGGCCGTTCGCCCTGCGGCTGGTGCGCGGTGAATGCAGCGACGGCATGTCGGATCGGCGCTATGCGTACCGGGCCGATTTCGAGATCGACGGTGCGCGCTACCGCGGCTGCGCCGATGCGGACCCCGCCGCCGCTTCCCGGGATTAAGCCTGCGTCAGCGAGGCGAGGTCGGTCACGCCGGCACCGATCCGCAGCGCCGAGCCCTGCTCGTACCAGTCGCCCAGCACGATGCGGGTGCGGCCGTCGCTTTCGTCGTGGATCGCGGGACGGTGCGTGTGCCCGTGGATCATCCGTTGCACGTCGAAGCGGGTGAACCAGTCCTGCACGGTGGCCGGGGCCACATCGCCGATGGTTTCCGCCATGCCCTTGGCCGCCAGCTCGCCGTAGCGCGCCTTGCTGGCCGCGCGTGCCTGCGCCGCGAAGGCCAATCGCGCCGCCAGCGGCTGCGCGAGGAATTGCGCCTGCCACTGCGGGTCGCGGGTCTGCGCGCGGAACTGCTGGTAGGCGGCATCGTCGGTGCACAGCAGGTCGCCGTGCAGGAGCAGGGTGGGCTTGCCGTAGAGGTCCACGACGGTGGGATCGTCGAGCAGGATCATGCCGCTGCGCGCGGCATAGGCTTCGCCGAGCAGGAAGTCGCGGTTGCCGCGGATGAAATAGGTCGGCACGCCGGCATCGGCCAGCGCGCGCAGGCGGTCGGCGACGAACGTGCCGGCGTCGGACGGATCGTCATCGCCCACCCAGGCCTCGAACAGGTCGCCGAGGATGTAGAGCGCGTCGGCGCCGCGCGCCTCGCCATCGAGGAAACGGCCGAACAGCGCGGTGATCTCCGGGCGTTCCGGGTCGAGGTGCAGGTCGGAGACGAAGAGCGTGGTCATGCGGCAATTGTAGGGCGGCATGCCTTAGCGCAGCGCGCGCAGTTCCGCCAGCTCCGGCAGCCATGCCGCCTTCGCGGACAGGATGGCGATGGCGGCGTCGAGTTCCTTGCGCGCGTCGGCGCGCCGGCCCGAGGCGAACAGCGCGCGGGCAAGGACGCCGTGCGCCAGCCCGGTGTCGCGATGGTCGTCGCCGATCGTGGCGGCGAACATCGCGATGGCCTTGCGCGCTTGCTCGGCGGCGGCGCCGGCATCGTGCGATGCGAGCTGCGCGCGGGCCAGCGTCATCAGGGCAAACGCCTCGCGGCGGCTGTCGGGCGAGGATGCATGCGCGCGCTCCAGCGACATGCGCGCGTGCTGAGATGCGGGCGCGGGCAGCCCATTGGCGAGTTCGGCCAGCGCCAGCGTCCACAGCACGCTCGGCGCCTCCTCGGCGGAATCGCCGCCGGCCGGCAGATCCCGCCAGTTCCGCCGGGCCAGCGACAGCGCTTCGGCAGTGCGGCCCTGATGCAGCAGGTTGGCGGACAGTTCGTTGCGCGCAACCGCCAGCGAAGAACCCGTTTGCGCCCCGGGAGCGGCACGCAGCTTGGCCTCCAGCACCGATGCCACCTTGCGCAATTGCGCCTCGCCTTCGGCCAGGTTGCCGCTACGGCTGTACAGCGCGGCCAGGTTGCCGCGCGCGGCCAGCAGGTTGCTGTTGTCGGCCGGCAGGGCCTTGGCCCAGACGCTCACGGCTTCGTTGATCTTGTCGGTGGCGCAGGCCATGTCGCCGAGCTGGTAGCAGGCCACGCCCCAGTTGTTGAGTTCGCGGCCCAGGTCGCTCTCGCGGCCGGGTGGTTGCCTGCGGTAGATGGCAACCGCTTCGGCGTGCAGGGGAAGCGCTTCCTTGTTGCGGCCCAATGCGTCCATTTGCTGGGCCAGCTGACCGGTGCCGAGCGCGATGTAGGGATGCTGCGGTGGCAGGATGCGGCGGCGAATTGCCAGCGAGCGTTGCTCCGTCGTGGCGGACTGTTCGTTCTGGCCGGCCAGGGCCTGGTAGACGGACAGGTTGTGCAGGGCGCTGGCGAGCTTGAACTCGTTGAGCGGCCTGGCCTGGCGGATGCCCGCGACGACGTCCTGCATGTGGCTGGCGGCTTCGGCCTGCTGACCGGGGCCGCTGCTGAGGAGTTCTGCGTATTGCAGTCTTGCGCTCAGAGTCAGCGGGTCGTTGTCGCCGCGCAGTCCACGCAGGAGTGTCCAGGCGCGGCGGGCGAGCGGCAGGGCCGCATCGTATTGCTCGCGGTAACCCAGCAACTGGGCACGCTTCACTTGCAGGTAGGCCGCGTTTGCCTCGGATTCGGCCAGCGTGTCGGCATGCGCGCGTCGCCAGTCTTCCGCGGCATCAAGGCACTGTCCGGTTGCTTCCAGCTTCTCGGCCAGTTGCAGGATTTCGCATTGGCGCAGCCGCGCCTGCATGATGTCGCCGGTCTGGGAAGCGGGCAGCAATTCCAGCGTCTGTGCCACCTCCCTGCCTGCCTTCGGGTATTCGCCCAATGCGATGTAGCCGCCAGCCAACGTCAGCCGCAGTTTTCCTTCCGCATCCGGCTGTCCATGCAGTTCGCCGTGGTCCAGCCGCGCCACGCCGGCATCGATCAGTTGTCGCACCGTGGCGTCCGGGCCCAGCCCTTCTTCCGGATCGATGCTGCGGAACACGTCGACCAGATAGGCGTTCACCACGTCGGCGCGCTGCGCCTGCAGGCGCGCCTCGTGCGCCTGCCACAGCGCGGTGCCGAGGCCCGCGCACAGCGCGACGACCACCGCGGCGGCGGCGCCCACCGCCAGCGTGTTGCGGCGGACGAAGCGGCCGGCGCGATAGCGCCAGGTCGGCGCGCGCGCCGAGACCGGGTTGCCGTCCAGCCAGGCCAGCAGGTCGTCGCGCAGCGCATCGACGCCGCCGTAGCGTTGCGTGGGGTCGGACGCCAGGCAGCGCCGGGCGATGGCGGACAGGTCACCGCGCAGTTGCTTGGCCAGCGCGGCGGGCGTGCCGCCGCGCTTCGCGGCGTCTTCCGCGGAGGCATGCAGGCCGGCTTCCCACAGCGGCTGCGGGTCGCCATCCATGCGGGTCAGCCGGGTGCGCAGCGGGGTGTCGCCGGTCAGGCCGTAGGGATGCGCCTGTGCCAGCAGTGCATACAGCAGCACGCCGAGTTGATACAGGTCGGTGGCGGTGGAGACCGGCTCGCCGTGCAATTGTTCGGGCGAGGCGTATTCGGGGGTGAACGCGCGCTCGCCGGTGCGGGTCTGTCCGGCGTCTTCCTCCTCCATCAGCTTGGCGATGCCGAAGTCCAGCAGGAACGCGTGCCCGCCGGCATCGACCACGATGTTGGAGGGCTTGAGGTCGCGATGCACCACCAGTTGCCGGTGCGCGAATGCCACCGCGTCCAGCACCTGCAGCAGCAGGCGCACGCGGGCGCGCACGTCCAGCGCGTGTGCATCGCACCAGCGGTCGATGCGTTCGCCGTCGACCTGCGGCATGACGAAGTAGGGCGCGTCGCGGTCGTCCACGCCGCCGTCGAGCAGGCCGGCGATGTGCGGGTGCTGCAGGCGGGCGAGGATCTGCCGTTCGCGCAGGAAGCGCTGGCGGGCGAGCGGGCTGTCCAGGCCGATGCGGATGCGCTTGAGCGCGGCCTCGCGGTCGTAGGCGCCGTCGACGCGCGCCACCCGGTACACCGCGCCCATGCCGCCGCGGCCGAGCACGCCGCGCACTTCCCACGGGCCGATGCGCGTGCCGGTCGGCAATTCGGCGGCGTCGGCCGCGTCGTCGCGCAGCGCGGCGAGTTTCGGCGTGATCGGATCGGACGCGGTGGCGGCGTCGGCGGCCAGCATCGCCCGCACGTGCGCCAGCAGTTCGGCGTCTCCGGCGCAGGCGTCCGCGAGCCATGCGTCGCGCGCGTCGGCAGGCCGTTCCAGCGCGTCCTCGAACAATTGCAGCGCCTGTTGCAGGCGGGCCGGATCCACACTCATGCGCGTGCGGGCTCCAGTTGCGACATCAGGAAGGCGCGCGCCTTGCGCCAGTCGCGCTGCACGGTGCGTTCGGTGACGTCGAGCATCTTCGCGATCTCGGTTTCCGCGTAGCCGCCGAAGCAGCGCAGTTCCACCACCGCAGCGGCGCGGGCGTCGGCGGACGACAGGTGTTCCAGCAGCGCATCCAGTCGCAGCACGTCGATCGGGTTGTCGGGGGCGGCCAGGCCGGTGTGCAGGGTGACCTGCGCGAGGTCGCCGCCGCGCTTGTCGGCCTTGCGGTGGCGGGCGTGGTCGATCAGCACCTGCCGCATCGCCCGCGCGGACAGCGCCAGCAGCGCGTGCCGATCCTGCGGGCGGAAACCGGGATCGCGCGCCAGCTTCAGGTAGGTCTCGTTGACCAGCGCGGTGGTGTTGAACTCGCCGCCGCCGCGCCGCAGCTGCGCGTGCGCGGCCTGCTTGAGGTCGGCATAGACCGCCGCGTAGGCCTGGCCCAGGGCCGCGCCGCCCGCGCTGGGGATCTGTTGCAGCCAGTGGGTGACGGAGGCGTGGTCCATGACCATGCGAAAGGGGTGCCCGCGCGCAGGATAGCGAAGCCGGGGCGCGCGATGTCGGGTCGCGCGCCGCTTCTTCGCATTGACGGATATGGCCCGCATTCCGCGCGGCCTGTACCTACCGTTCGGGGAGTCCGTCATGTCCACGCACCACCGCAATACCCGCCGCCGCGTGCCGGCGCTTTCCTTGCTCACGCTGGCGCTGCTGGGCGCGGTGTCGATGCCGGCCTTCGCGGCAGACGATGGCTGCTGGAGCTACGACTTCCTGACCGATACATGGACGCAAGGGGCGCCGGGTGCCGGTACCGATGCGGGTCAGGAACAGGGAAGCAGCAACAGCACCTGCAATTTCTCGTCATCCGCCTATGGCGCATGGAACAACGCCAGCGGCGAAAGAAGCAGTGCGGTGGGTTACTACAACGTCAGCGCCCAAAGGGACAGCAGCGCCTTCGGCAACGCCAACCAGGCCTGGGGCGATGGCAGCAACGCGTTCGGCCGCGGCAATGTCGCGTACGGCGCTTCCGCTTCCGCCTTCGGCTATGCCAATACGACCACGGGCGACTACAGCAGTGTGTTCGGGTTCTTTGGCTCGGCCAAGGGGACGGGCAGCGTGGTGGTGTCCGGCTGGTTCGACAAAAACCTCGATGGCGTGAGGGATGCGGATGAAACGTCAATGGCGAACGGCCTGTCCTCGGTGGCGGTGGGCACGGGCGTGATCGCCAGTGGCGACTATGCCAGCGCGGTCGGCGTGGGGAATGCCGCCGCTGGAGATTTCAGCAGTGCCTTCGGCATGGGCAGTTGGGCCAAGACTGCCTACAGCAACGCGTTCGGCTTTGGCAGCACCGCGTCGGGCAAGGCCAGCCTGGTGTTGGGTGGCTGGTTCGACTGGAACGACGACGGGATGGTGGATGCGGATGAACTGTCGAGCGCTAGCGGCCTGTCCTCGGTGGCGGTGGGCACGGGCGTGACCGCCAGTGGCGACTATGCCAGTGCGTTCGGCGTGCACAATTTCGCCGCTGGCGATTTGAGCAGTGCCTTCGGCGAAGGCAATACCGCCAGCGGCAACAGTGCCGGTGCCTTCGGCACCGGCAACAAGGCGAGCCAATCGAACGCCGGCGCGTTCGGTTACTGGAACACCGCCAGCGGTTCCAACAGCAGTGCCTTCGGCAACTTCAACACCGCCAGCGGTAGCGGCAGTAGTGCGTTCGGTTTCAACAACACCGCCAGCGGCTTTGCCAGCAGTGCGCTGGGGCTCGATGGCAAAGCCACCGGCAGCTACAGTCTGGCCGTGTCCAGCTGGTTGGACTTGAATGGAGACAACATTCGCGATGCGGGCGAGGCGGCCACCGCCAGCGGTTCGTACTCGGTGGCCATCGGCGGCGCGGTGACCGCCAGCGGCTACTCGAGCAGCGCCGTCGGCCTGATGAACACGGCCAGCGGCCAGCAGAGCAACGCCTACGGTTACGGCAATACCGCAAGCAAAATATGGAGCAGTGCCTTCGGCACCGGCAACAAGGCGATCGGCGACGGCAGCAATGCCTTCGGTTACGTCAATACCGCCAGCGGCCTGTACAGCAGCGCGTTCGGCAACAGCAACAAGGCGATCGGTGACCGCAGCCTGGCGATGGGCTTCACGTCGCAGGCGCTTGCGGCGCGCAGCGCGGCGATCGGTTACCAGGCCGTTGCAAATGCGGAGAACGTGGTGTCGTTCGGCCATGCCGCCGCCGATCTCAACGTGTTCGGCAATGCGTATGGCAGTGACTTCAACGCGCGCCTGATCCATGTCGACGATGGCATCGACGACACCGATGCGGTGAACGTCCGGCAGTTGAACGCGGCGATTGCAGGCGGCGCGTTCGATCCCACCGCCATCGTTAACGCTTTCGGTGGCGGCGCAGCATGGGCCGGCGGCCTCTTCACCGCGCCGAGCTACACCATCCAGGGCGTGAACTACAACAACGTGGGCGCGGCGCTGGCCGCCATCGACGGCTGGATGACGAGCAATGCCAACGGCGTGCAGTACGACGACGCCAGCCACGGCACGGTGACGCTGGATGGCGCAAGCGGCACCCAGATCAAGAACGTGGCCGACGCGACCGACGGCATGGATGCGGTGAACAAGGGCCAGATGGATGCCGGCGACGCGGCCACGTTGACCGCCGCGAACGGCTACACCGATGCGCGCGAAACCGCGATCCGCACCGACATGGCCGCGGGCGATGCGTCCACCCTCGTCGCGGCCAACGCCCATGCCGATGCCGGGGATGCCACGACGCTGACCGCGTCGAAGGGCTATGCCGACGCCAAGTCGGCCGCGACGCTGGCCTCCGCCAATGCCTACACCGACGGCAAGTTCGCCGCGTGGAACGATGCTTTCACGCAGTTCCAGCAGCAGACCGACCGCCGCTTCGCGCAGACCGACAGGCGCATCGACCGGATCGGCGCGATGGGCACGGCAATGACACAGATGGCGGTGAACGCGGCGCTCGCCAATAGCCCGCGCGGGCGCATCGCGGTCGGTATCGGTTCGCAGGGCGGGCAGGGCGCGGTGTCGATCGGCTACGGCAAGCGGGTGGGCGATCGCGGCTCGTTCTCGCTCGGCGCCTCGTTCGCCAGCGGCGAATCGTCGGCGGGCGCGGGTTTCGGCTTCGACCTGTAATCGCAGGCGCCGGCGATGCGAAACGGCGCGGATGACCGCGCCGTTTCTCGTCAACAGGGTTTGCCGTGCCTGCCCCCGGGCTTATCGACCGAACTTCGGCATCGCCTTCAACGGCAACGACGCATAGTCGAAGCGCCCGCTGGCCGAGGGCAGCATCTTGCTGTCCAGTTTCTTCGCCATCGACGATGCCGCCAGATCCTTCGCCGAGAAAGTGCCGGCAATGGCGTAGGTGTCGTCCGCCGTGCGCTCGAAGCGCTCGATAGTCACCTGCACGGTCTTGCTGCTGTAGACATCGAAGACCGCCTTGCTGTTGGGGCGGTAGTTCAGGCTGGCGCTGTCCAGCGCCAACGTCTTGTCGTCGAAGCGCATGCTGAGTTCCACCTGGCTACCGTCGCCGGCCTTGCCGTTCAGGTTCACCTGGAGCACGTGGATGATGTCGATCTTCTGGACGACGGCCTCGTGGAAGGTCTTGCCGGCCATGCTGCCCACCACGTCGCGCACGTCGCCGGCATCCACCTTCATGCCGGTGCCCAGCTTCTCCAGCTTGCGGTTGGCGTCTTCGAGGGCCTGGCTGCCTTTGCGCGTGGCCAGCTTGTCGTCCAGTTGCTCGGCGATGTCGTCCGCCACCTTGGTGGACAGCGAGCGGAAGCGCTGGGTGCCCTTGCCGACGTCGGCTTCGATCATGCCTTGCACGCTCTGACCCGGTTGCAGCGGTGCGTCGCCACCGGGCAAGGCACCGGCATCGGCGGCATCGCCCGCGGCCTGTTCGATGGCGGCCTGCATGCCGGAGGCGGCGTTGCCCGCGGCGGGTGCGGCGTCCTGCTTGCAACCGGCAAGCAGGATCAGGGGCAGGGAAGCGGCAAGCAGCAGGGGACGATGGCGGGTCATGGGGAAACTCCTGTGAAGTCGGAAATGGGGAAACGGCGATGCGTCATTCGGCCGGGTTGGCATGGATGATCTCCACGCCGGGCTTGACTCCGGCCACCCAGCCGTCGTCTTGCTTTTCCAGCCGCAACGGTGCGCTCTTGCCTTTCAGTACGCAGCGCGGATGGTCGATGAAGTAGCTGCCCGCGGGTTCGTAATGCCAGGCGGCGCACCGCCCGTCGGCATAGCAGACGGCCTGGCAATCCTTCGCGCTCTGGTCGGTGCGGAAGTCCATTGACCGCGTGCCGCCGCCGTCTTCCACGCCTTCCAGCTGCGAGCCGGGCACCCAGGTCAGCGAATAGCCCGGCAGCCATTCCTGCGCGGACTTCACCTTCGGCTTCGGTGCGGCCGGCGCGGCGGCCACGTCGCCCAACGCCTTGTCGAGTTCCGCCGCGTTGCGCGCATGGACGTAGCGCCCGCCGGTGTTGGCGGCCAGGCATTGCAGTTGGCGATCCGCCTTGCTGCCTTTCTGGATGTCGAAGCCGATCACGTGCGCGGTGAAGTCCACGCCCGCCGCTTCCAGTTCCTTGCCCAGCGCGCAGGGATCGGCGTTGCAGGTTTCCTCGCCATCGCTGACCAGGATCACGGTCGCTTTCTGTTCGGTGTAGCGCAGCTGGTTGGCCGCCATCCGTACCGCCTCGGTGATCGGGGTCATGCCCTTGGGATTCAGCGCGTTGACCTGGCGACGGATGCCGGCCGCGGTGTTCGGGCCGATGGGCTGCAACACCTCGATGTCGCCGCAGTCGCCCTTGCGGCGGTGGCCGTAGGCCATCAGGCCCAGGTCGCCGCCTTTCCAGCCGTCCAGCATCTCGCCCACCGCTTCGCGGGCGATGGCGATCTTCGGCTTGCCGTCGATCTGGCCCCACATCGAGCCCGAGGCATCCAGCACCAGCATGGTCTTCGGTGGCTGCTGCCCGGCGGCATGCAGGCCGGCAGTGGTCAACGTGGCAGCGGCCAGCAGGCCGATGACGAAACGCGTTTTCATCGTACGGAGTCCTCGATACAGGTTTGGGATACGGCTTGGCATGCACGGCGGCCCAGGACGCTGCGTCCTGCCGCAATCAGCCGGGGAAAAGGCGGAACGGAATCCTGCGTATGGCCGCCACCTGGCTCAGCCGCCAAAGAGCTTGTTCAGCACCTTGTCGGTGGCCTTGTCGACGGCACGATCAGTGGCGCGATCCACCGCGTCTTCGGTTCGCTGCTGCTGGCGCTGGCCCTGCCGGCGGACTTTTTCATCGACCACGGTGGTTCGGGGCTGCCGGCGTGGTGCCACGCTCGCCTGGGGCTGTTCGCCAGCCGCCTCTTCTTCCGTCAACGTGTCTCCGAAATAGATGTAGGAGCTGGCCACCGCACCCAGGCCAGTCATTTCGGCGCCGTTGTCGATCATGAGGTAGTCGCCCTCGCGATCCTTGTCGTTGTAGAGGTACAGGCCCGACTCCATGCTGCATTTCAGGGAGCGCACGCGGTTGTCCCAACCCGGCGGCATCTCGTTGTCGTAGCCGTGCGCGCCCAGCAGCACGCTTTCGCCCTGGTAGTTGTCGCGGTCGTAGAGCCGGCAGCCCTTGGCCGGCCTGCCATCCGCCACCACGGCGGGCTTTGCGGGGGTGGTGCTGGCCACGTCACCCAGGGCCCTGTCGAGTTCCGCCGCGTTGCGCGCATGGACGTAGCGCCCGCCGGTGTTGGCGGCCAGGCATTGCAGTTGGCGATCCGCCTTGCTGCCTTTCTGGATGTCGAAGCCGATCACGTGCGCGGTGAAGTCCACGCCCGCCGCTTCCAGTTCCTTGCCCAGCGCGCAGGGATCGGCGTTGCAGGTTTCCTCGCCATCGCTGACCAGGATCACGGTCGCTTTCTGTTCGGTGTAGCGCAGCTGGTTGGCCGCCATCCGTACCGCCTCGGTGATCGGGGTCATGCCCTTGGGATTCAGCGCGTTGACCTGGCGACGGATGCCGGCCGCGGTGTTCGGGCCGATGGGCTGCAACACCTCGATGTCGCCGCAGTCGCCCTTGCGGCGGTGGCCGTAGGCCATCAGGCCCAGGTCGCCGCCTTTCCAGCCGTCCAGCATCTCGCCCACCGCTTCGCGGGCGATGGCGATCTTCGGCTTGCCGTCGATCTGGCCCCACATCGAGCCCGAGGCATCCAGCACCAGCATGGTCTTCGGTGGCTGCTGCCCGGCGGCATGCAGGCCGGCGGCGGCCAGCGTGGCGGCAGCCAGCAGGCCGGTGACGAGGGGTTTCTTCATGGTTCGGCTCCAAGGGGAATGGACGGCGCAGGAGGCACAGGCCCCGGCTCGGGATCACGTACGCAGATCCGGCACGAATGTGGACATCGGGCGGCGATGTCCGCATTCGCCGTGCGGACTGCGTAACCAACGCATCCCCTCTCTGGAGCCTGCTGATGACAACGATGCGATTCGCGCTGCTCACTGGACTGCTGGTAGCCGGCGGCGCCGCCGCCTACGGCATGCTCCAGGTGCCACGGCTCCAGGACCCGCCCAAGGCGAAGGTGGACCGCCTCACCGATGCGGACAGCGACCTGTTGCCGGTCAAGCCCAAGGGGGCGGGCGCGGACGACCTGCTGCCGGTCGAGCCCAAGGGCGCGGGCAAGGACGACCTGCTGCCGGTCAAATCGAAGGGCACGCCCAAGGATGAACTGCTGGATCCGTTTGCCGACGACAACAAGCCCGACGCGGCCGAGCGCCGGCGCCGGCTCGGCAGCAAGGCCGGCAAGCATCCCGCGCCGGGCATCAATACCAATTTTTCGTTCGACATGGTTCTTGGCTACCAGGCCCTGGTGCCGGGGACGGGAATGGTGCAGTCCTACTACCTGCTGAACTCCCGCCAGGGCCATATCGGCATGGATCGCGGCGCCATCGAAAGCATGGCGCAGGCATCGGCCGCGTCCGACGAAGCGTCGCTGGATTTCCAGGTGATCACCAACACCGGGAACCTCTACGCCTATACCACCAGCAGCGAAATGGGCCGTGTGGCGATGACGTTGCACAAGGAAGGCGGCGGGCTGGGGCGCGACTTCGACGCGCTCGAGGGCGGCGACTGGTTCGAGACCACCTTCAAGCCGACCGGCAAGGTGCGCGACATCGGCCGCGGCCTGTCGAACAAACCCTATCGCTCCGTGGAATACGCGGGCGTCGATCCGAACAGCGGCAAGCCGTTGAAGGTCTGGCTGGCCAACCCCGATTTCGAGGTGGATTTCTACTCGGTGTCGTACATGGGCGTCGGCATCGTGCCGTTGCCGAAGGCCGGGGTGCAGAAGCTGGTCACGCGGATGGAAGGCGACGGCGCCACGTTCGAACTGAGCTACGTGATGCGCAAGCAGCAGACGTTTTCCGGTGCCGGCTACAAGGACATGAGCGCGCTGATGGGTGCCTACGGGCGCGGCGCCCCGGGCGGATTCTGACCACATGGAGACCTCGATGAAAACGCACATGAAGACCCCATGCGCCGGCATGCTGCTGGCGATGCTGGCCGCCTTGCCGGCCGTCGCGCAGGAACCGCAGGGCCAGCTCAACCGCGGCGAGAAGCTGCTGATGGCGTACTGCGTGCAAGGCCAGGGATGCAGGGGCCACCTGGCCGACGTCACCCTGGACGATGTCGAGGTGGTGCTGCCCGGCATCGGCAACCCCAAGGGCGCGAAGGACCCCATCCTGGTGTTCCCGCGCGACAAGAACGGCGAGTGGACCTACTACGTGGACACCCGCCGCCAGCTGGGCGAGCTGCATCGCGCGTTCGGCGGCGTCGGGCAGCCGGAGATCGCCCTGTTCCCGCCGTCGCTGGACGGCGACATCCAGCCCCGCGACGGTCGCTGGGCGGTGACCACCGGCACGCCGAAGGCGCACGATTGCCTGCCCGGCGTGGCCTCGGCGGTGGCGCGACAGATGCCGGCGATGGCCGGCGGCAATATCGCCTTCAGCAAGCCGTTCAACGGCCGCCAGCTCATCGACAATCCGCGGATGACCTGGGTGAAGACCGCGCCGAACGCGTATGCCGCCGCGCTGAAGCCGCCCAACGGCAAGACCGCGATGGTGTTCCGCTACGAGATGCGCGTCGCGGCGCCGGAGCGCATCGACGGCAAGGCGCTGGTGATCGTGTCCATCCCCGGCATGAAGACCTGCCGCATCGAGACGCCGGTCAGCTACCGCAGGAAGTAGCAGTAGGCGCCGCGACTCAAGGCCGGTCGTCCGGCGTGCGCTCCGCAGCCACTGCGCGGCGCACGCCGTTGGCCTCGGCCACGTAGTCGCCCACCAGCTTCGCGCCGTCGCGGTGCAGTTCCAGTCGGTGCTCCGCGCCGTCGGCGGTTGGGTGGAAGGCCAGCACGATGCGCTCCGGCCCGGCCGTGACGCGGTCGAAGGCGGCGCCCAGGCCGATCGCTTCGCACTCCGACGTGCCGGTGATCGGTGCGTCCGCCAGTGCATCGCAGAACGGCTGCAACAGCACGTAGTCACCGCTGCCTTGCGCTTCGCCGGCGCTGCTCTGGATGGAGACCATCATCAGCGCGGCGTCGTTCAGATCGTCCGCGGCGACCACGCGCCAGTTGCCGTGGTAGCGATCGGGCGACGATTCGACGGTCGCAGCGTCCGGGCCTGCGCCGGGATCGGTGATTGGGTTGGTGATGGGATCGGTAATAGGCGCGGCGATGGGCACGGATTGGCTCTGCGCGGCAGCGGTGGCCTGCGGACGGGCCTCGGTCTGCGGTGCCACGGCGGTCGAGGGCACGCAGGCGGCCAGTGTGATGCAGCAGGCGGCCATCGACGACAGCAGCATGGAAGGATTCGGAATGGATATCGGCATCTTCTTGCGGGACGGAGCGGGGATCGCGATGGATACGCGATGCGGCAACGAAACCGGACAGCCAAGCCCGCTGTCACGGCGATGGTATGGTGCGGCCTTGCCTCTCGGATCGGTTCGCACGGCATGACCGACAGCCTGGACAGCACCGACGCTTCCGATACCTCCGACGCCTCCGCATGCCGGTTGGCGGCGACCGCGCAGGAGTTGGCGCCGCTGTTGCTCGACGACCTGCGTCGGCGCGCGCGCCGCGAGCGCAGGCGCGTGTCCGCGGGCGAGACCCTGCGCACCACCGCGTTGGTCAACGAGGCCTTCCTGCGCCTGCACCGCGGCGGTGGCTGGGAAGATGAGCGGCATTTCCTGCATGCGGCGGCGCTGGCGATGCGGCAGGCATTGGTGGACCACGCGCGCCGGCGACTGGCGGAGAAGCGTGGCGGCGGGCGCGTCGATTCGCTCGACGACCATCCGGGCGTGGAGCCGTTCTGGACCAGCGACGAGCAACTGGTCGAGCTGGACGAAGCGCTGCGCGAACTGGCCGCGCTCAACCCGCGGCTGGCGCAGATGGTGGAGTGCCGCTTCTTCGGCGGCTATTCCGAGCGCGAAACCGCCCGCATCCTGGACATCACCGACCGCACCGTACGGCGCGACTGGATCAAGGCACGGGCGTGGCTGTACCAACGGCTGGAAGCGCAGCTGGACTGAGGCTGCCGCGGACCTGCGCGCTCTGCGCGGCGATGCGCTGGCCGATGGGGCCGGCCGCGGCGGCGATGGTGTCCACTTCGTCCAGCAGCGCCAGCGCAGCTCGGGTCTCGCCACGCGCCGCATGCACGCGGGCCAGCGCCAGTCGCGGCGAGGCCGTGCCCGGATGGCGCTTGCCCAAGCGCGCGTCGGCGGCGGCAAGCGCCTCGCGTGCGGTGGCTTCCGCGCGCGTCGCATCGCCGGCCTGCAGCTGCGCCTCGGCCACGCCGCTGAGCGCGGCGACGTGGTGCATGCTGCCCACCCCGGCGAAGCGCGCGCCCATGGTGGCGGCTTCGGACAACACCGGCAGCGATTCGGCGGCGCGCCCCGACAGCAACAGCAGCTTGCCGTAGTTGTTGAGCAACGCGGCGGTCGCCGCGGACGGCCCGTACAAGCGGCGGCGCAATGCCAGGGCCTGCCGCAACAACGGCTCGGCCTCGCCCGCGCGACCGCCGGCAAGTTCCATCGCGCCCCAGTTGTTGAGCGTGTTGAGTGCGTCCGGCGTTTCTTCCAGGCCGGTCTTACGCCAGATCGCGGCGGCGGCCCGGAACGCTTCGCGCGCTTCGTCGCCATGGCCCAGGCCGAACAGCGCGACGCCCAGGTTGTTCTGGAACACGCCGGTTTCGTGGTCGTCGGGGCCGTTCAGGGCGATGCGTTCCTCCAATCCCTGTCGCAGCAGTGCCACGGCATCGTCGGCTTTGCCATGCGCCTTCAGCACCTGCGCCTCCAGCAAGCGGCTTTCCACCAGCCGCGAGCGCCAGCGCTTGGGATCGGTCTGCCAGAACGCCTGCGCCTGCGCCAGCAGCGTCGCGGCGCGGTCGAGGTCGCCATTGCGCAGCACGACCTGGGCCAGGTCGTGGCGACTGATGGCCAGCAGGGCGGGATCCAGCCGGCCGGGATCGGCAGCGGCCAGG
This sequence comes from Thermomonas sp. LB-4, assembly GCF_036409385.1. Taxonomy (NCBI): domain Bacteria; kingdom Pseudomonadati; phylum Pseudomonadota; class Gammaproteobacteria; order Lysobacterales; family Lysobacteraceae; genus Thermomonas; species Thermomonas sp. LB-4. The sequence goes on from NZ_JAXOFT010000002.1 coordinate 147,929, forward strand.
CGTTGCAACAGCGGTTCCGCCGCGGCGTAGTCGTTGAGCAGGAAATACAGCTCGCCCAGCGTGTGCAGCACCTCGCCCTGCGAGGGGTCGCGCGCGAACCGGTCCACCACGCGCTGCGCGGTGTGGCGCAGCACCTCGCCGGCGGTGGCGTCGGCACCCTGCATTTCGCCGGCATTGCGGAACATCAGGAACACCGCTTGCTGCACCGCCTCCAGCCGCGCCTTTTCACGCAGGGCCTGGTCGCGCTGCAAGGCCGCCTGGTGCGCCTGCCACAGCGATGCGCCCAGCCCGATCGCGAGCGCCGCGATCACCGCCGCCACGCCGGCCACCGCCCAACGCTGCGCATGCAGGAAGCGGCCCAGCCGGTAGCGCGGTTCGCCCGCGCGCGCCTGCACCGGGCGGCCGTCCAGCGCGCGCGCCAGCTCGTCCGCGAAGGCATCCATGCTGCGCTGCCGCTGCGCCGGGTCGCGTCGCAGCGCCACCGCCAGCACGGCATCCAGGTCATGCAGCAGCGCCTTGTCGCCGCGCAGCGCCGCGCATGCGGCGGAGTCGTCGCGCAGGCGCGGCGGCTCTTGTCGCAGGCCGCGCGCCAGCAGCAGTGCGGTGGGCGGGTCGTCCTGTCCGTGCGGCGGGTGCCCACACAGCAGCGCGTGCAACACCGCCGCCATCGCATGGATGTCGGCGGCCACGCCCACTTCGCCCTGTTCGTCCAACTGCTCGGGTGCGGCATAGCCCGGCGACAGCGGCACGCGGGCATGCGCCTCGCCGCCCGCGCCGGACAGGTCGGCCACGCCGAAATCGATCAGCCGCACCCGGCCATCCGCGTCCACCAGCAGGTTGGACGGCTTGATGTCGCGGTGCACGACCAACCGCGCATGGGCATGGGCGACCGCCTCGCAGGCTTGCAGCACCAGCCGGATGCGTTCGCGCGGCGCTGCCCGGCGCTGCCGGCACCAGCGGTCGATCGGCAGCCCGTCCACGTACTCCATCACCATGTAAGGCTGGCCGTCGGGCAACAGGCCGCCGTCGATCATGCGGGCGATGCCGGGATGCTCCAGCATCGCCAGGATGCGGCGCTCGTTGCGGAAGCGCTGCCAGTCGCCCTCGCGCGCGTGGGCGATGCGCTTGAGCGCGGCGCGCTGGCGGTATTCGCCGTCGGCGCGTTCGACTTCATGCACTTCGCCCATGCCGCCGCGACCGAGCGGACGCACCACCCGCCACGCGCCGGCGATGTCGCCCGGGCCCAGCGCCGGCAGCGCGGACGCCGCCTCGGCGGCGCCCTCAAGGAACCCGGTGCTGGCATCCGCGGCGGCCAGCAGGCGCTCCACCTCGCGCCGTGTCGGCTCGTCCGCGCAGTGCACGCGCAGCCATTCGCCACGCTCGCCCGCTGGCAACTCCCACGCGGCGTCGAACAGGGATTCGATCTCGTTCCAATCCGGGGGTGCAGCCATGGCGCTCCTCGCCTGGGGGGCGGGCATATGGCATGCCCATCGGGATATGAGAGGGGACGGTAGAGCAAGCCGGCATGTGGCGCCACCGGCAAGGCTCTGGAAGACATGGCGATGCGGGAACGTCCGCATTCTTCGCCGTTTTGCGAACTAGGCGAACCGGCTCGCATCCCGCGCGGCCATGACCCACAGTCCACGGAGTTCGCCATGTCCTTGCAGAAAAGTCCCTCCCGCCGCCGCAACCCGGCCATTTCCCTGCTGGCCCTTGCGTTGCTGGGTGCCATCGCAATGCCGGCGCTGGCCGCGGACCAGTCCTGCGTGGACAGCAATGGGAACCCGGTGGGGGGCAGCACTGACCAGGGCTCCGAGAACGGAACCTATGCCGACGGCACCACGCCCGCGAACAACACGACCTGCGGTGCCTCCGCCTCGAGCGCGTTCGGTTTCCAGAACAATGCCAGTGCGAGCGGCAGCAATGCGTTCGGCTTCAACAATACGGCCAGGGCTATCGACGCCAGCGCGTTCGGTGTCGGCAATTTGGCCGCCGGGCAGTCCAGCAGCGCGTTCGGTTACGTCAATATGGTCTTCGGTGCCTCAAGCAGCGCCTTCGGCTACCGCAACGTCGCCGTTGGCGTCAGCAGCAGCGCCCTCGGCTACAGGGGTGCGGCCAATGGCGATGGCAGCCTGGCGGTGTCTGCCTGGTACGACGGCGACCTCAACGGCACCGTCGACGCGGGCGAGACCGCACTGGCCGGTGGCATCAGCGCGGTGGCCGTCGGTGCCGGCGTGACCGCGGGCGGCGACTATGCGAGTGCGGTCGGCGTGACCAACAACGCCAGCGGAATTGCCGGTTCGGCGTTCGGGTTCGGCAATGTCGTCGCGGGCGATTTCGCCAGCGCGTTCGGCTATTCCAACAGCGCCTATCAGCCCAGGAGCAGTGCGTTCGGATTTTCCAACGCCGCCAATGCCTATGCGAGCAGCGCCTTCGGCTACGAGAACGTTGCCAACGGGATCGGCAGCAGCGCCTTGGGCGTGAAGGGCAAGGCCGAAGGGCTCGGCAGCCTGGCGGTGTCGGCATGGTATGACGCCAACACCAATGGGACGATCGACGTGGGCGAGACCGCGCACACCAGTGCCGAAAGCGCGGTGGCCGTTGGTGCAGGCGTGGCCGCGTCCGGCGACTACAGCAGCGTGTTCGGCGTCGGCAGCTCCGTTTCCGGCAAGGGAGCCACGGCGCTCGGCTTCGGCAACATCGCCTCGGCCGACTACAGCAGCGTGCTCGGCTACAACGCGCAGGCGCTGAACATCGGCGGCGTCGCCATCGGCTACGAGGCCATTGCCGACCGCGACTTCGCCGTGTCCGTCGGCCAGGCCGGCGGCGAGCACCAGATCATCCACCTGGCGGACGGCACGCAGGACACGGATGCGGTGAACGTCCGGCAGTTGAATGCGGCGATCGCGGGGGCCGGCGGCTTCGCCGATTTCTCGGGTCTTGTGGCGGCTTTCGGCGGCGGCGCGAGCTGGGTGGGCGGGGTATTCACCGCACCGACGTTCAATATTCAGGGCAGCAACTATCACGATGTCGCATCGGCGTTCGCAGCGGTGGACTCGCAGCTGACCGCATTGGCGGGAAGCGTGGGCGGCTCGCAGGGGCCGGCTGGCCCGCAAGGCCCCGCAGGTCCTGCCGGTCCGCAGGGCCCCGCCGGCCCACAAGGCCCGGCAGGGACGACCGGCACGGACATGGCCTATGTGGATGCGGGCGATGTGGCCACGTTGGATGCGGCGCAGCAGTATGCGGACGCGGGCGATGCCGTGGTGCTGACTACTGCGGGCGCCTATGCCGATGCCGGTGACGCGGCCACGCTGACTGCATCGAAGGGATATGCCGATACCAAGGCGGCGTCGACATTGCAGGCGGCGAATGCGTACACCGACCAGAAGTTCGCGGCGTGGAACGATTCCTTCACGCAATTCCAGCAGCAGACGGATCGCCGCTTCGCACAGACCGACCGGCGCATCGACCGCAGTGGCGCCATGCAGACGGCCATGGCGCAGATGACGGCGAGTGCGGCGGGAATCCGCACCGTGAACCGCATGGCGGTGGGCGTGGGGGCGCAGAACGGCAGGACCGCGGTGTCGATCGGCTACCAGCGCGCGATCGGCGACAAGGCGGCGTTCACCGTCGGTGGCGCGTTCAGTGGCGGGGAATCCTCTGCCGGCGTTGGCTACGGCATCGGCTGGTAAGCAACGCGGCTGCGGCAGGAAGGAAACGGCGCGGGGAACCGCGCCGTTTCCGCATGCAGGCGGGTTGGCTGGCCGACGGCGTAAAATGCGCGTTTCCCCGCTTCCGATGTCCCCATGACCGTCCGCACCCGCTTCGCCCCGTCCCCCACCGGCTATCTGCACATCGGCGGCGCGCGCACCGCGCTGTACTGCTGGCTGGAGGCGCGCCGCAAGGGCGGGCAGTTCATCCTGCGCATCGAGGACACCGACCGCGAGCGCAGCACGCAGGCGGCCATCGACGCCATCCTGCAGGCGATGGACTGGCTGGGTCTGGACTACGACGAGGGCCCGATTTACCAGACCCATCGCCTCGACCGATACAAGGAAGTCGCCGAACAGCTGGTCGCCTCCGGTCACGCCTATTACGCCTACGAGTCGAAGGAAGAACTGGAGGCGATGCGCGAGGCGGCGATGGCCGCGGGCGAGAAACCGCGGTACAACGGCGCCTATCGCGACGCCAACGCCGGCTGGCGCGACGACCCCAACCGCGTCATCCGCTTCAGGAACCCCACCGATGGCGTGGTGGCCTGGGAGGACAAGGTCAAGGGCCGCATCGAGATCGCGAATTCCGAACTCGACGATCTGGTCATCTTCCGCAGCGACGGCTACGCCACCTACAACTTCGCGGTGGTGGTGGACGACATCGACATGCGCATCACCGACGTGGTGCGCGGCGACGACCACGTCAACAACACCCCGCGCCAGATCAACATCTACAAGGCCCTTGGCGCGCCGGTGCCGCATTTCGCGCACCTGCCGATGATCCTCGACGAGCACGGTGCCAAGCTGTCCAAGCGCACCGGCGCGGCCGACGTGATGCAGTACCGCGACGCCGGCTACCTGCCGCACGCGTTGCTGAACTATCTCGTTCGCCTGGGCTGGTCGCATGGCGACCAGGAAGTCTTCTCGATCGCGGAGATGCAGGCGCTGTTCGACCTGGCCGACGTGAACGCGAAGGCGTCGCGCCTGGATCCGGCCAAGCTGGGCTGGCTGAACCAGCAGTACCTGAAGTCGGACGCTCCGGAGGCTGTGGCGAAGCACCTGGCCTGGCACCTGGAGCAGGCCGGTTACGACCTGGCGAAAGGCCCCAGGCCCGCCGAGCTCGTCATCGCCCTGCGCGAGCGCGCGCAAACCCTCAAGGAAATCGCGGAGAAGTCGGCGGTGTGGTTCGCGCCGCTCACGACCTACGACGAGGCCGCCGTCGCCAAGCACCTCAAGCCCGAAGCGCGCGGCGCGCTCGAGGAGGCGCGCGCGCGCATCGCCGCGCTGGCCGACTGGACGCCCGAAGCCATCGGCGAGGCGCTCAAGGCCACCGCCGAGGCGCAGGGCATCGGCATGGGCAAGATCGCGCAGCCGATGCGGGTGGCGATCACCGGCACCCAGGTCAGCCCGGACATCGGCTGGACCGTCTACCTGTGCGGGCGGGGGGAAGCGCTGGCGCGGATCGACGCGGCCCTTGCCCGCATCGCCTGAACGGGGGCGGGCGCGCGGCATGCGGGTAGGCAGGCGCGCGGTGGCTTGAGCTCCGGCATTCCAGCCCGCATCATCCGGGCATGGGCCATCCGCATGCGTGTACCGATCCCCACCATCATGTCGACGACGCCGACGCCTTCGTGGCCGCGGTGGAGCGCGCCTGCGGCGAACGCGGGCTGCGCCTGACCCCCCAGCGCGCACGGGTGCTGGCGCTGATCGCGCAGGCCGGGCAGCCGATCAAGGCCTACGACCTGCTGGACCGGTTCCGCGCCGGCGACGACGGCGCCAACGTGGCGCCGCCCACCGTCTACCGCGCGCTGGATTTCCTGCTGGCCAACGGCTTCATCCACAAGCTGGAGTCGATCAACGCCTTCGTGGCCTGCCACCACCCCAATGCCGCCCAGCATTCGGTGCCGTTCCTGATCTGCAACCGCTGCCATTCCGCCACCGAGCTGGAGGATGCCAGCATCGTGGCGACCCTGGACGCGGCGGCGCGTGCGCTGGGTTTCGCACCGCAGGCGCAGACGCTGGAAGTGCACGGCCTGTGCGCGCGCTGCGCGGACGGAGACGCCGGCTGACGTCGCCGCCGGCGCGCAGCCGACGCGCAGGCGCATCCTTCAGAAGAACATCCGCACGCCGAGGGCGATGTTGCGGCCCTGCAGCGGCACCACGTCCTTCAGGAACGAGGTGTGCGGGCGCGCCTCGCGGTCAGTGAGGTTGCTGGCGTCCAGGAACACCTCCCACTCGCGCCCACCGGCCGTATCCACGTGCCAGGCCAGATGGGCATCGACCAGGGTATAGCCGGGCGTGGGGCGCTCGAACGCCGCCACCTTGTCCTGGCGGGCATGGCGCACCGCGCCGACGCTGGCGCGCCAGGCATCGCGTTCCCAGCGCAGGCGGGCGCCGGTGCGGGAGGGGGCGATCCGCGGCAGGTTGCCGCCAGCGGCAACCTGCGCCTGCTCGATGTGGCTGTGATCGCCGTGCGGCACCTCCACCGGCACCGCCACGGTGGTGCCGGCAGGGGCCGCCCGCCGCCCGCGCACCGTGTCCGCGAACACGCCCAGCGACCAGAGGCCGCTGCCGTTGTCGACGATGTCCCAATCCAGCTTGGCCTCGAAGCCGGTCAGGCGGGCGTCGTCCTGGCGCCACAGGCGCAGCGGGGCGCCGTCCACGGCAAGGTCGGTGTTGGCCAGATAGACGAAGTCGTCGTAGCGGGCGTGCCAGCCGGACAGCTGCAGCTCGAACGGGCCATGGTGCAGATGCATGCCCAGTTCGGCGCGGTTGGCGGTTTCGACGCCCAACCCGGTGTCGCCCAGCTCATGGCTGCCGGTGGCGACGTGCAGGCCGGACGAATACAGCTCTTCCGCGGTCGGCGCGCGCTGCGCGCGATCCAGTCCGAGGTTGAAGTGCAGCGCGTCGTTGACGTTCCAGCCCAGCCCCGCGGACAGGCTGGTGGTGCTGAAATCGCGGTCCGGCGCGGCCGATGCGGCGCCGTCCACGTCGACGTGGTTGCGGTCGTGGCGCAGGCCCAGGTCCAGCTGCAGCGGCCCGAACGCGCGCTTGCCGATCCAGAACAGGCCGGTGTCGTCGGATGCCGTGCCGGGGACGAACGCCTCGTCGCCGACGGCGGTGAAGTCGCGCTGGCTGGCCTGCAGGCCGAACGCGCCGTTCCAGCCGGCTAGCGGCCGGTGGACCAGTTCCACCCGCGCCTCGCGGCCGCGGTTGTTGAACACGGTGCCGATCGCATCGCCCTCGAATTCGGTGTGGGTGTAGTCGGTATCGGCGTACTTGACCCGCAGCGAGGCGAACGGACCGAGGTCGTCCAGCCCGCCGCGGAGCTCGGTGCGGCGCTGGTCCATGCCGATCCGGACCGGACCGCCTTCCTCGTGGCCGTGGTCCTCGCCGGGCGCGTCGTCGTCGTGCCCGTGGTCGTCATGGTCGTCCGCGCCAGGCGCGTGCGCGTGGCCACCGGGGATGCCGTAGCGGGTGTTGTAAAGGCTGTAGGCTGCGCCCAGGAAGCCGCGCTCGCCGATCCACGAGAGCCCGAGCGCGGCGCTGTCGGTGCGCACGGCGCTGTTGTCGAGGCGGCCGGCGTCGTCCGGCGACGGGGTTTCGCCGGTTTCGGCGCGGTGCTCGGCGCTCTCGGCGAAACCGGGGATGCGGTAGTCGCCGGCTTCGCGGTGGAGGGCGTCGAAATGGAAGGCGAAACTGCCGCTGCCACCGTCGATGCGGACCATGCCGGTCGTGCCGTCGCTGACGCCGTCGTGGCGGAGTTCGGCGCGCCCGGACAGCGGGGCATCAGGACGGACCACCGGGATCCGGCCATCGACCACGTTGACCGCGCCGCCGATCGCGCCGCTGCCGTAGAGCAACGTGGCCGGCCCCTTGAGCACTTCGATCTGCTCGGCAAGGAAGGGTTCGATGCTCACCGCATGGTCGACGCTGACCGTGGACACGTCGCCGGAGCCCAACCCATCGCTCAACACCTGCACGCGCGCGCCGTCCAGGCCGCGGATGATCGGCCGGCCCACGCCGGGACCGAAGTTGGAGGTCTGCACGCCCGGCAGGCCGGCCACCGTTTCGCCCAGCGTGCCGGCCTTGGCTTCGTCCAGCTTGCTGCCGGCCAGCACTTCCACCGGCGCGGTCAGGTTCTCCGCGGTATCCGCCAGCGGCGTGGCGTGCACTTCCACCGCGGCAAGATCCTTGGGCATGCTGTCATGCCGCGCCTGCTGGGGCGCGTCGGCAGCGTTGGCGGCGGGGGACAGCGCCAATGCCAGTGCAGCGGCAAGTGCGGCGCGGGGCAGGGTGGGAGAGGTGCCGGCCATGGGATTGTGTGAAGATGTGAAGATGGTAAATATGTTATAACATAACAAATGGAGCCTCCCCTGCCGGACGTCATGCCACGATGAACCCACGCCTGCACCTGTTGCTGGACCGGATCGGTGCCACCGGTTCGCTGATCTGCGCCATCCACTGCGCGCTGATCCCGCTGGCGGTGGCACTGCTGCCGTCGCTGGGGGTGGCGCTGTGGCTGGACGACGGCTTCGAGGCGGCGTTCGTGACTTTCGCCAGCCTGTTCGGCCTGGCGGTGCTGGCCTGGAGCTACCGCCGCCATCGCGCGATGCGCGCGCTGGGTCTGCTGCTGCCGGGCCTGGGAGCGCTGTGGCTGGCGGTCCTGTACCCGCCGCTGCATCACTCGGTGGTGATGCACGCGGTGGTGATGACCTTCGGCGGCACCCTGGTGGGGTTGGCCCACCTGGCCAATCTGCGCCTGACCCATGGCCATGTCCACGACGCGACTTGCGCGCATTCGCATTGAGCCGCGGCGAGGGCGCCCCCGGTCGCCGCTCGCGATCCCGGGCGCGTGCTAGAATCCCCGGTTCTCGCGCGCGGCGCGATCCACCGACACGTATCGATCCAGGAGCAACACGATGGGCAAGGGCGACCGCAAGACCGCCAAGGGCAAGCGCTACAACGCCAGCTACGGCAACGCGCGACTGAAGACCGTGACCAAGGCCGCCGGCACCGCCGCTGCGCCGGTCGCGAAGAAGGCTGCTGGCAAGAGCGTGGCGAAGAAGGCGGTCAAGAAGACCGCTGCCTGATCCCGGCGCTGCCGTGGCAACGAAAACCCCGCCTTGGCGGGGTTTTCGCGTTTCAGGGCCGGCGCCCGTTTGGGCGGGCGCCGGGGCCGCAGGATTACTTCCCGGCGCCGGCCTCGATGGCCGCCCAGGCGCGCAGCAGGTTGCCGCCGAGGATCTTGCGGATGTCGGCATCGGAATAGCCGCGCGCCTGCAGGCCGGCCACCAGGTTGGGGAAGTCGGCCACGGTCTTGAGTTCGTTGGCCAGCTCGCCGCCCACGCCGTCGAAATCCGAGCCGATGCCGACGTGGTCGACGCCGAGCAGTTTCACCCCGTAGTCGATCTGGTCCAGCACCTGAGCAAGGGTGCTGCTGCGCACCGGATGCGCTTCTTCCCATGCCTTCTCGAACGCGGCACGATCTTCCTGCGGCTTGCCCTGCGCTTTCAGCTCGGCGTTGCGCTGGTCGAACGCCACCCGCGCGCGGAACTGCGCCTGCAGGTCGGCGGCGCTGTCGGGGTTGATGAACGCGGTGCCGAACGGCACCTGCACCACGCCGCCGCGCGCCGCCACCGCCTTGGCGATCTCGTCGCTGATGTTGCGCTCGAAGCCAGGGGTGAAATGACGGAACGCCGAGTGGCTGGCGATCACCGGCACCTTGCTCAGCCGGATCGCTTCCAGCGCCGAGGCATCGCCCAGGTGCGAGACGTCGACCATGATGCCGAGCCGGTTCATTTCCGCCACCACCTGGCGGCCGAGCGGGCTCAGCCCGTTCCACTTCTTCTCGGCGGCGTAGGAGGAGTCGGCCAGCCGGTTGGCCGCGCTGTGGGCCAGGGTGATGTAGCGCACGCCGCGATCGAAGAAGAACTGCACGTTCTCCAGCTTGTCCCCCAGCGGGGCGCCGTTCTCCATGCCCAGCGGCAGCAGCACGCGGTCGCCTTCCAGCAGGCGCTCGGCGTCCTTCGGCGAGGTCAGGATGGCGAACTTGTCGGGATGCCGCTGCACCAGCGCCTCGACGCCGTCGATCATCGCGTTGGCCGCCTGCCAGGCGCTGCCGTCGGCGTCCTGCCGCGGGGAGGTGTAGATCGACATGAACGCCACGTCCAGCCCGCCCGCGCGCGCCTTCGGATAGTCGAACTCGCGGTCCTGGTGCGCGTCGGCAAGGTCGGCCCATTTGTCGACCAGCACGCCGGGCGCATCGATATGGGTGTCGACGATGATCGCGTCCTGCGCCAGCCTGCGCGCGGCGTCGGTCGCCTGGGCATAGACCACGACAGGGGCGGACAGCAGGCAGGCGGCGGCAAGCAGGGTGAGGCGCATCGGGATCTCCGGGTCAGGAAAGTGGCAGGCCGGCGGCGTAGACGCGCGCGGCCAGTTGACCGCCAAGCCAATAGCACAGTTCGGCGGGATGGGCGACCTCCCAGGCCACCAGGTCGGCGCGCAGTCCCGCGCGCAGGACGCCGCGATCGGCCAGTCCCAGCGCGCGCGCGGCATTGACGGTGGCGCCGCGCAGCGCCTCTTCCGGGGTCAGCCGGAAGTGCGTGCAGGCCAGCTGCATCGCCTGCCGCAGCGACAGCAGCGGCGAGGTGCCCGGATTGCAGTCGGTGGCCACCGCCATCGGCACGCCGTGTTGGCGGAGCAGGGCGATCGGCGGCAGCTTCGTCTCCCGGAGCACGTGGAAGGCGCCGGGCAGCAGTACCGCCACCGTGCCGCGCGCCGCCATCGCGCGCACGCCGTCTTCGCCGGTGTATTCGACATGGTCGGCGGACAGCCCGCCGAACTCCGCCGCCAACGCCGCGCCGCCGAGGTCGCTGAGCTGGTCGGCATGCAGCTTCACCGGCAGGTCCAGCGCGCGCGCGGCCTCGAACACGCGCCGCGTCTGCGCGGGCGAGAAACCGATGCTTTCGCAGAACGCGTCGACCGCGTCCACCAGCCCTTCCGCGTGCAGCTGCGGCAGCCAGTCGACCACCGCATCGATGTAGCCATCCGGGTCGTCGCGGTACTCCGGTGGCAGCGCGTGCGCGGCCAGATAGGTGGTGCGCACGTCGATGCCCAGCAGCTGGCCGATGCGTCGCGCGACGCGCAGCATCTTGCGCTCGTTGTCGAGGTCTAGGCCATAGCCGGACTTGATCTCCAGCGTGGCCACGCCGTCGCGCAGCAGCGCGCGGGCGCGCGGCAGCGACTGTCGCAGCAGCTCGTCCTCGTCGGCCTGCCGGAGCGCCGACACGCTGGAACGGATGCCGCCGCCCGCGCGCGCGATCTCCTCGTAGCTGGCACCGTTCAGGCGCATGTCGAATTCGTTGGCGCGGTTGCCGGCGAACACCAGGTGGGTGTGGCAGTCGACCAGCGCGGGGGTGAGCAGGCGGCCGCCGAGATCTTCGCTGCGGCCGATGCTGGCCTGCCTGGGCAGCGCGTCCATCGATCCCAGCCAGGCGATGCGGCCATCCGCGATCGCCAGCGCGGCGTTTTCCAGCAGTCCGAACGGCGTTTCGCCGTCCAGCGTCGCCAGCGTGGCGTGGGTGAGCAGCAGGTCCCAGCGATGGGCCGGCATGGCGACGACTCCGTGATGCGCGTGCGGCCGGGGATTATCGCAAACGCGTCGACGCATCGGCGGCGGTGGATTCCGGCGTCGCGCCGCCGCGTTTCCTAGAATGGGGCATCGAATCCTCAGGAGTCCGCCATGCACCCCGTCACCGCCTGCGAGTTGCCGGCATGAACGCCATCGAAGGCTGGAGCGGCCGCATCGACCTGCCCGAGGACGCGGCAAACCGCCGCTGGCACCAGTGGGTGCGCGCGCCGCGGCCTGGAAGTGCGCCCGGGGTGGCGCTGCTGGGGTTCGCCTGCGACGAGGGCGTGCGCCGCAATCAGGGCCGGGTGGGCGCGGCGGAAGGCCCGGCGGCCCTGCGCCGCATGCTGTCCAACCTGCCGGTGCTGGACGAGGTGCCGCTGTACGATGCCGGCACCGTGGCCTGCGGGGATGGCGATCTGGAAGCCGCACAGGCGCGCTACGCCGAAGCGATGGCGGCGCTGCTGGACGCCGGCCACCTGGCGGTGGGATTGGGCGGCGGCCACGAGATCGCATTCGCCAGCTACCTTGGCCTGGCAGGGCATCTGCGCGCGCGCCGGCCACGCGTGGCCATCGTCAACATCGACGCCCATTTCGACCTGCGCCGGCAGGAGCAGGGCAGCTCCGGCACGCCGTTCCTGCAGGCGATCGAGCATGCGCGCGCGCTGGGCCTGCCGCTGGACTACCTGGCCTACGGCATCAGCGCCGCCGCCAACACCCGCGTGCTGTTCGATACCGCCGACGCGCTGGGCGTGCACTACGTGCGCGACGACGAGCTCGGCCTGCTCGAGCTGCCGCAGCGATTGGCGGAACTGGAAGACAGGTTGGCCGACGCGGATGCGATCTACCTGACCATCGACATCGACGGCCTGCCGCACGCGATGGCGCCCGGCGTCAGCGCGCCTGCCGCGCGTGGGGTGCCGATGGAGGTCGTGGAGCCGCTGCTGGACGCCGTGGCCGCGACCGGCAAGCTGAAGCTGATGGACGTGGCCGAACTGTCGCCGCCGCTGGATCGCGACAACGTCACCGCACGTGTCGGCGCGCGCCTGATCCACCGGGTGGCGCATGCCGCGATGAAGGTCGCGCGCGCGCAATGACGCGCGGCTGGCGGCGCTGGTTGCCGCCGCGCAGGCGGTTCTAGAGGAGGCTGCCGGTGGCCGCGGCGTGGCCGAACAGGTCGGCGGCCGGCGGCAGCGCGCCTTCCAGCCGCAGCAGTGCTTCCTTGACCGGCAGGCCGCCGCCGAAGCCAGTCAGCGCGCCGTCGGCGCCGATCACGCGGTGGCAGGGCAGCACGATCGGCAGCGGGTTGCGGCCGTTGGCTGCGCCCACCGCGCGGGTGCCGTTGGGGTTGTCCAGCCGCTGCGCCAGCTGCGCGTAGCTGATGGTGTCGCCGAACGGGATTCGCGCCAGTTCCCACCAGACGCGCAGCTGGAAGTCGGTGCCTTGCGGCGCCAGCGGCAGATCGAAGCGCTGGCGCTTGCCGGCGAAATACTCGCCAAGCTGCGCCTCGGCGGCCTGCAGCACTTCGTTGTCGCCGCCGTGCCAGTCGGCCCGGTTGGCGGGATGGCGGTTGTGGCGGAACTCGATGTGGCGCAGGCCGCTGGCATCCGCCGCCAGCATCAGCGGCCCGACCGGGCTGTCGATCCGGCGGCAAAGGATCACCGCGCTGGCTCCAGCGCCGGCAGCAGCGGGGAGATGTCGCCGTCGTTGTCCTCCGCCGGCAGCGCCAGCAGGCGCATCAGCAGCGGATAGACGTCGACGTTGTCGAACACCGGCAATCGCGTGCCGGACCGGAACGCCGGCCCGGCGGCGATGAAGGTCGCGCGCATCGACGGCAGTTCCGGATCGTAGCCGTGCGAGCCCCGCGCGTGTTCCAGCTGCTGGCGCGCTGCGTGTGCCTCCGCGAACAGGGCGTCCCAGCCCGGTGCCATCTGACAAAGGATGGGCGGGATGCGCGGATGGTGGCCATAATGCCAGCGCGCGGGCAGTTCGCCCTTGCGCCAGCACCGGTACTGCGCGTGTTGCCCCAACAGCACGCGCTCGGCGTCGGCGGTCTTGCCGGCGCGCGGCATGAAGCCGATCACCTGGCCCACGCTGACCGCCTGCGCGAGCTCGCGCGGGGCCATGTCGTCGACCGCGATGCTGTGGTCCGGCGGGACCGCTTCGAACCCGTGGTCGGAGACGATGACCAGGTTGGTGGTTTGGAGCTGCCGCGCATCGCGCAGGCCATCCAGCAGCTGCCCCAGCGCTGCATCCACGTCGGCGCGCGCCGCACGGGCCTGGGCGGAACCGGGGCCGTGATCGTGGCTGACGTGGTCGACCACGTCGAAGTACAGGGTGACGAAGCGTGGCCGCTCGGCAGCAGGCAGGCGCAGCCATTCCAGCACCTGGGCCACCCGATCGGCATTGCCGATCGCGCCGTCGTAGGCACGCCAGCGCCACGGCCGCACCCCATCGATCTCGGCCTCGCTGCCGGGCCAGAACATGGTGGCCGCGCGCAGGCCGGCGCGCTGTACGCTGGTCCATACCGGCGCGCCTCCCTGCCACCAGTCGCCGTTGCCCACCGCACCGCGGTTGCTCAGGCGGAACTCGCCGAGTCGGGCGTCTTCCATGCTGTTGTGGATGATGCCGTGGTGGTCCGGCCGCCGCCCGGTGACCAGCGTGTAGTGGTTGGGAAAGGTGAGGCTGGGATAGGAAGGGCGCATGCCTTCCGCGCGCACGTTGGCGTTGCCCAGCGCATCGAGCACGGGCATCTGGGCGGGAGTGACGTCGGCAGGCCGCAGGCCGTCCACGGACACCAGCAGCAGGGTGGCCGGTTGCGCTGCGGCCGCGGCTGTCGAAGGGGATCGGGTCGCGCAGGCGGAGGCCAGCAGGGCGAAGGCCAGCAGCCCGGTTCGGAGGAGGATTTGCATCCTCCGGATGATAGCGAAGCCGGATGGCGGTTGATCGCGCGGTCAGGCGCGCAGTCCGTCCAGCAGATGGTGCAGGGAAGTAGTGAAGAAGGCGCGGAAACCGGCTTCATCGAAGCTGAAACGCCCGGCGCGCTGCAACGCGATCAAGCCGTGCGCGTGCGCCCATACCGTCATCGTCAGCCCCCACGCATCGCCCGCGCGCAGCTGGCCGCTGGCCTGCGCCTCCAGCACCGCTTCGTGCATCACGTTGGCAGTGGGCGATTGCGCGGCGATGAAGTCTTCGGGGAACCGCCGCGCATTGCGGCGGCGGGCGAGGAAGGCGTGGTCGAACAGGTGCGGATAGGCCAGCGCGTAGTCGAGATAGATCTGCTGGGTCGCCAGCAGCCGCGCGATCGGATCCCGGGCCTGGCGGTGCGCGTTCCAGTGGCGGGCGATCTCGTCGAAGCTGTCGTCGCTGATTTTCTCCAGCAGCGCCTCACGGTTGGGGAAGTGGCGATAGATCGCCGTCGCAGTGATGCCCACCGCTTCCGCTACCCTGCGCATGCTCACACTGCCGGCGCCTTCGCGTTCGAACAGTGCGCGGGCGGCATTGAGGATGCGCATCGCGGTATCGGGCCGAGCCATGTTTACAGCGTAAACAAAGCGCTGCAAATCATGCAAACCATGGCGGAAACAGGGCGAATCCTGTCCTGATGCGCTGGCGGGGCGGGGCCGGCCGGCGCAGACTTTTGGTCATTCCCGTTTCGCCGTTGGAGCGCCCATGACCGCCAGCAACCGCTTTGACCCGTCCCGTTCGATCCGCGCACCCCGCGGCAACCAGCTCAACTGCAGGAGCTGGCTGACCGAAGCGCCGTTCCGGATGCTGCAGAACAACCTGGATGCGGAAGTGGCGGAGGATCCGGCCTCGCTGGTGGTGTACGGCGGCATCGGCCGCGCCGCGCGCGACTGGGACTGCTACGACAGGATCCTGGAAACCCTGAAGACGCTGGGCGACGACGAAACCCTGCTGGTGCAGTCGGGCAAGCCGGTCGGCGTGTTCCCGACCCATGCCGGCGCGCCGCGCGTGCTGATCGCCAACTCCAACCTGGTGCCGCATTGGGCCAACTGGGAGCACTTCAACGAACTCGACAAGAAGGGTTTGATGATGTACGGCCAGATGACCGCCGGCAGCTGGATCTACATCGGCAGCCAGGGCATCGTGCAAGGCACGTACGAGACCTTCGTGGAGATGGGCCGCCAGCACTACGGCGGCAACCTCACGGGCAAGTGGCTGTTGACCGCCGGTCTGGGCGGCATGGGTGGCGCGCAGCCGCTGGCCGCATCGCTGGCCGGGATGAGCAGCCTCACCATCGAATGCCGCCAGAGCAGCATCGACTTCCGCCTGAAGACCCGCTACGTCGATGAGCAGGCCACCGACCTCGACGACGCGCTGGCGCGCATCACGAAGTACACGCAGGCGGGCGAAGCCAAGTCCATCGCGCTGTTGGGCAATGCCGCCGAGATCCTGCCGGAGCTGGTGCGCCGCGGCGTGCGCCCGGACTGCGTCACCGACCAGACCAGCGCGCACGACCCGGTGCACGGTTACCTGCCGATCGGCTGGACGGTGGAGCAGTGGCTGGCGGAGCAGCAGGCGAACCCGGAACAGGTGCGCGACGCGGCCAAGCAGTCGATGCGCGTCCACGTGGAGGCGATGCTGGCCTTCCACGCACAGGGCATCCCTACCGTGGACTACGGCAACAACATCCGCCAGATGGCGTTCGACGTCGGCTGCGAGCACGCGTTCGCCTTCCCCGGCTTCGTGCCCGCCTATGTGCGCCCGCTGTTCTGCCGCGGTATCGGCCCGTTCCGTTGGGTGGCGCTTTCGGGCGATCCGGAAGACATCTACAGGACCGACGCCAAGGTGAAGGAGCTGATCCCCGACGACGCCCACCTGCACCGCTGGCTGGACATGGCGCGCGAGCGGATCAGCTTCCAGGGCCTGCCGGCGCGCATCTGCTGGGTGGGCCTGGGCCTGCGCCACAAGCTGGGCCTCGCGTTCAACGAGATGGTGCGCAATGGCGAGCTGAAGGCGCCGGTAGTGATCGGCCGCGACCATCTGGACAGCGGCAGCGTGGCTTCGCCGAACCGCGAAACCGAATCGATGCGCGATGGCAGCGATGCCGTTTCCGACTGGCCGCTGCTCAACGCCATGCTCAACGTCGCTGGCGGCGCGACGTGGGTGAGCCTGCACCACGGCGGCGGCGTCGGCATGGGCTATTCCCAGCACAGCGGCGTGGTGATCGTCTGCGATGGCTCGGCGGAAGCGGACAGGCGCATCGCCCGCGTGCTGTGGAACGACCCCGGCACCGGCGTCATGCGCCATGCGGATGCGGGCTACGAGATCGCCAGGGACTGCGCGCGGGAGCAAGGCCTGAAGCTGCCGATGCTGTGAGCCCCGCTGCGGGAAACTCCGGGCCCGCGCCGGTGTCCCCGCGCAGGGCGCACAATGCGTGGTTTGCAGACCCTCGGATGTGCCATGGACGTTGAAACCCTGATCAAGGCCGCCCTGCGCGAGGCCGGCTATGGCCCCGACGCCATCGGTTCGGCCCTGCCGCGCATCATGCGCATCCTGCAGGCGGAGGACGTGCGCGTGGAGATGGGGCGCCCGCTGTCGCGCAAGGAGCGCGAGTACGTGCGCCTGCAGCTGGAGCTTGGCCTGAATGTTTCGGAAGTGCTGGCTGGCCTGAGGGCATGACCCGCGTCGCCATCCTCACTCCCGACCCCGCGGAAGTCGCCTATCCCGACCTGTGGCCGAAGGTGCTGGCGCGCCTCCAGCGCGCGCTGGACGGCGCCGGCATCGACGCCATGCCGACGCCGTGGACGGCGCATGTGGACGATGTTTCCGCATTGCGCGGCTACGCTTGCGTACTGCCGCTGCTGGCGTGGGGCTACCACCACGACGCCGCGCGCTGGCAGCGGGCCTGCGCAACCTGGCAGCGCGAAGGCCTGCCGCTGGCCAACCCGGCCAGGGTGCTGGCGTGGAATACCGACAAGCGCTACCTGCGCGAGCTGGCGGCGCAAGGCGTGGCGATCCCGCCCACCGCGTTCGTGGACGCGCTGTCGCAGGCGGCGGTGGAGCAGGCGTTCGCCGACAGCGGCGCGGACGAGCTGATCGCCAAGCCGGCGATCTCAGGCGGCGCGTGGAAGACGCGGCGGCTGCGGCGTGGAGACGTCATCGACGCGATGGAGCCGATGCCGATGCTGCTGCAGCCCTATCTGCCGACCATCGGGACGCAGGGCGAAACCTCGCTGCTGTATTTCGATGGCCGTCTCAGCCACGTGGTGAACAAGCGGCCGCTGGCCGGCGAGTTCCGCATCCAGGAGGAGTTCGGCGGGCAGTACGCGCTGGTGGCTGCGCCACCGGCCGGCGCGCTGGCGTTGGCGGAACAGGTTCTGCGGGCGGTTGGCGAGCCACTGCTGTACGCGCGCATCGACATGCTGCCGGATGCCGATGGCCGCTGGCTGCTGATGGAGGCGGAGCTGATCGAGCCCGATTTCTACCTCGCTGTGGACCCTGCGCAGGGCGCAGGCTTCGCGCAGACGCTGCGGCGGTGGGTAGGCGCCGGCGGTTGAGTCGCGACGCTGCGTTGCAGCGCAGCGGATGAAGCGATGGTGTCGGCGTGGCACTCTGCACGTCTTCCGTCCAGAGGTTTCGACATGACCAAGCTGCGCATCGATTTCGTGTCCGACGTGGTCTGCCCGTGGTGCGCGGTGGGCCTGGCCTCGCTGGAGCAGGCGCTGCGCCAGCTGCAGGGCGAGGTGGAGGCGGAGATCCATTTCCATCCGTTCGAGCTGGACCCGAACATGCCGGCCGGCGGCATGGACGTGGCCGAGAACCTGAAGCGCAAGTACGGCATGAGCGACGCGCAGCTGGCCGAGAACCAGGCGCGTATCCGCGATCGCGGCGCGGAGCTGGGCTTCAGCTTCGACTTCAATGCCCGCAGCCGCACCTGGAACACCTTCGATGCCCACCGCCTGCTGCACTGGGCGGCCGCGGAAGCGCCGGAGCGTCAGCTGCCGCTCAAGCGCGCGCTGCTGGTGGCCAACTTCAGCGAAGGCCGCGACATCAGCGACCGCGCGGTGCTCGCCGAAGTGGCCGCCGGCGTCGGCCTTGATCCGGAGCGCGCAGGCGCGGTGCTGGCGGACGGCGAGTTCGCCGATGCCGTGCGCGATGCGGAGAAGTTCTTCCAGGGCCTGGGCATCAGCAGCGTGCCGGCGGTGATCGTGGAGCGGAAGCACCTGATTTCCGGCGGACAGCCGCCGGAGGTGTTCGAACGCGCGCTGCGGGAGATCGCCGCCGGGGAGGGCTGAGCGCGTCGCCGCCGGTCAGCCGCTTGCAGCGGCGCACGCCGCCAGAGGCAGCAGCGCCTCCAGCGCCTTGGGGCCCGCGGCGGGGATCTGGTAGACCGGGGCAAACCCGCCGCCGGGGGTGCGGAAGTTGGTGGTCTGCCCCTGGTACAGCCTGGCCGCGGTCCACTGCACCTGCCCCCGGTAGACGTATTCGCGCAGGTCGAACTTCAGCGCCTGCGCGGCATCGCGCTCCGACAGCATGCGCTCGCCGGGCGCGACCAGCGCCTGCGCGATGTAGCCCCCACCGGTGATTTCCTGCCAGACGCGCCGGGTCAGCTTGTCGCCGCGGTAGGCGGCGCGGCTGCCGAACCCCGCGAACGGTTTGAAGAACAGCTGCCTGCGCTCGCCCCACAGGCGGTCTGCGTTGCCCGCCGCCACCACCTCGGTACGCGGGATGTGGGCCAGCAGCACGGCCTGCGTGGCCTCGGGGACGCCGAGACGGCGCAGCTGGTCGGGATCGGAAAGCAGGGCGAGGTTGCGCTTGTCCGCATACAGCGCATGCGCGCGGGGATGCGGCGTCACCACCGCAGCGTCGGACAGGTACGCCTCGCGCAGGACTGCGCTGGCCTCGCCCTCGAAGTAGAAATCGGTCAGCCTGTTGTAGACCAGATCGAGCGCCTGCGTGCCGCAATACAGCACGCCGTCGCGAAGCTGCAGGTCCTCCGGTGCGGCAATCAATGCGCGCAGCCCGTTGGCCTCGAACAACTGCCTGAACAGCAGGAACTCCGGGTACAGGTATTGCGCTTCAGGGTTCTCGTCCACGATGGCGATGGTGCGCAGCGGCCCGGGTCTTCCGCTCAGCGCCCATTCGTTGCGGAACATGGCCACGATGCCGGCCTCGAAGGCGTGCACCGTGGCCGCCGCCGGCAGCAGGCCTTCCACCGGCGCACAGCACGCGCGCTGGGCGCGGGCAAGCAGGGCGTTGAGCATGCCGCCGCCGGCATTGGTGTTGATTTCGATGAGGCCCATGCCGGTGCTGCCGACATGGAAGTCGTAGCCGAAGAACACGCCGCTTGCGCCCGGCTGGTGGCGCGCGATGGCAGGCGCGCGCGCCAGCACTTCGGCCTGGTAGGCGGGCAGCGCCACCACCGATTCGATGGCATCGACCAGCGCGGAGATCCGGGCCGCCTGTTGCGCAGCAACGAACACCGGGTGCGCCGCAAACGCGTAGGGGCAACGCTCCTGCAGCAGCGCCAGAAATCCGGGTTGGGGGCTGGCCGCTTCGATCGCCCCGCGCAGCGCGTTTGCGTCCAGTCCCACGCAGAAGCAGGCGGCGTTCAGGCGCTCGCTGGTGGGGGTCGCGATCGCATCGCCCGCCCACTTGCCGCAGTCGCTGCCCGTCGTTTCGGATGCGGGGGTTGGGCTGCGTCCGGAGGTGGCCGCATCGGCCGGGAGGCGTGTGGAGGCTGCGGCGCGGCGCGATCCCGGCCGGCCTGGCGCGGCGATGCCCGTGGCTGGCGGTGCAGTGTCGGGTTGTCGCATTTCTGTCATGGCGGATTGCTAGGATTCGTTTATTCCAATATTCTAGAAAAATGGAAATAAAAGATGCAACCCTTGCTCTGGCGGCACTGGGGCAGGCCACCCGGCTGTCGGTGTTCCGGCTGCTGGTCGAGGCGGGGCCGGAAGGCCGCAAGGCGGGCGATATCGCCGAGGCGCTGTCGCTGCCGGGGGCCACGCTGTCGTTCCACCTGAAGGAACTGAGCGCCGCCGGGCTGATCCGCGGCGAACCGCTGGGCCGCTTCATCCGCTACAGCGCCGACTTCCAGCGGATGGCCGAGCTCATCGCCTTCCTCACCCGCAACTGCTGCGGCGGCCAGTCCCTTGCCGTGTGCAAGCCCACGGCCGGGAAGCGGGTGCGGAAGGCGGCGGGTAAGGCGGCCACCTAGCGTTCGCACCTCCATTGCCCCTTCCATCAACGGAATCCTTCCATGAGCATCCGCGTCGGCATCAACGGTTTCGGCCGCATGGGCCGCCTCACCCTGCGTGCGGCCTGGGGCAACCCCGGCCTGCATTTCGTGCAGATCAACGACCCGGCTGGCGATGCGGCGACGCTGGCGCACCTGCTGAACTTCGATTCCGTGCACGGGCGCTGGGACCGCGAAGCGACCGCCGATGGGGATGCGCTGCTTGTCGATGGCGCGCGCATTCCGGTCAGCCGCAACAAGGATATCGCCGCCACCGACTGGTCGGGTTGCGACGTGGTGATCGAAGCCTCGGGCAAATTCCGCAAGCCGGACGTGTTGCAGCCGTACCTCGACCAGGGCGTGCAGCGGGTGGTCGTGACCGCGCCGGTCAAGGCTGCCGGCGCCCTGGACGTGGTCATGGGCGTGAACCACGAGCGCTTCGATCCCGCGCGGCACCGCATCGTGTCCGCGGCCTCGTGCACCACCAACTGCCTGGCGCCGGTGGTCAAGGTGATCCACGAGGGGTTGGGGATCCGCCATGGCAGCCTGACCACCATCCACAGCCTGACCAACACGCAGGTGATCGTCGATGCGCCGCACAAAGACCTGCGCCGCGCGCGCGCCTGCGGCAGCAGCCTGATCCCGACCTCGACCGGCTCGGCCACCGCGATCGCCGAGATCTTCCCGGAGTTGCGCGGGCGCCTGGACGGCCACGCGGTGCGCGTCCCGCTGACCAATGCCTCGCTGACCGACTGCGTGTTCGAGGTGGAGCGCGCGACCACGGTGGAGGAGGTCAACCGGCTGTTGCAGGTTGCGGCCGAAGGCGCGCTCAAGGGCGTGCTGGGCTATGAAACCCGCCCGCTGGTGTCGATCGATTTCCAGACCGATCCACGCTCCAGCATCATCGATGCGCTGTCCACCATGGTGGTCAACGGCACCCAGGTGAAGCTCTACGCCTGGTACGACAACGAGTGGGGCTATGTGAACCGCACCGCCGAGCTGGTGCGGCTGGTTGGCAGGGCGGGCTGAGCCGATGCTTGCGCGCCTGTCGCCGGACGTCCGCCAGTACCTGCTGGTCACCGGCAACTACTGGGCGTTCACCCTGACCGACGGCGCGTTGCGCATGCTGGTGGTGCTGCACTTCCACCAGCTGGGCTATTCGCCGCTGCAGGTGGCGATGCTGTTCCTGTTCTACGAGATCTTCGGCGTCATCACCAACCTCGTCGGCGGCTGGCTGGGCGCGCGCCTGGGCCTCAACCGCACGATGAACCTCGGGCTGGCGATGCAGGTGGTGGCCCTGTCGATGTTGCTGGTGCCATCGGCGCTGCTGACGGTGCCGTGGGTGATGGCGGCGCAGGCGCTGTCCGGCATCGCCAAGGACCTCAACAAGATGAGCGCCAAGGGCAGCATCAAGCTGCTGGTGCCGGGCGAGGCGCAGGGCACGCTGTACCGCTGGGTGGCCGCGCTTACCGGCTCCAAGAATGCGCTGAAGGGAATCGGGTTCTTCCTCGGGGGCGCGCTGCTGAGCGTGATCGGGTTCAAGGCCTCGGTTGCCGCCATGGCCATCGCGCTTGCGCTGGTGTGGGTGTCGAGCCTGGCCCTGCTCAAGCGCGACATGGGCAAGGCGAAGCACAAACCGAGGTTCCGCGACCTGCTGTCCAAGAGCCGCGCGATCAACCTGCTGTCGGCGGCGCGGCTGTTCCTGTTCGGCGCACGGGACGTGTGGTTCGTGGTCGCCCTGCCGGTGTTCCTGGCGCAGTCGCTGGGTTGGGATTTCTGGCAGGTGGGCGGGTTCCTGGCCGCGTGGGTGATCGGTTACGGGCTGGTGCAGTCGCTGGCGCCGTACGTCACCACCCGGCGTGGCGGGGAAGTCCCCGACGGCCGGACGGCGTTCGGCTGGGCGACGCCGCTGGCGATCGTTCCGGCGGCGATGGCGCTGCTGCTGGCGCGTGACTACCCGGCTGCGCCCATCCTGGTCGTCGGGCTGATGGTGTTCGGCGTGCTGTTCGCGATCAATTCGTCGCTGCACAGCTACCTGATCGTCAGCTATGCCAGCGAGGACGGCGTATCGCTGGACGTGGGCTTCTACTACATGGCAAACGCGCTGGGCCGCCTGCTGGGCACGGTGCTGTCCGGCTGGGTGTTCCAGCTGGCGGGACTGGGCGCATGCCTGGCGATATCGACGCTGTTCGTCGCGCTGGCGGCAGCCATTTCGCTGGCGCTGCCGCGGCATGCCGTGCCGGTATCGAGCGCACCATAGCCCGGGCGTCGGCCGTGCACCTTCCGCCTAGAGCCGATGGATGCGGAAGCGCCGCCCCTTGATTTTGCCGGCACGCAGGCGTTCCAGCGCGCGGTCGGCCTGGCCGCGGGCGATGGCCACGTAGCTGCGGGTGGGGTAGACGTCGATCTTGCCGATGGCCTCCTTGGCCAGCCCGGCCTCGCCGGTGAGCGCGCCGACGATGTCGCCGGGGCGCAGCTTGTCGGTGCGGCCGGCGTCGATGCGCAGCGTCGCCATCGCCGCCTGCGGCACGCCGCGCGGCTTGCCTTCCAGCGCGGCGATGCGTTCGAAGCGGAGCGGATGTCCCTGGCGTTCCTCGATCAATACCGCGCGGTTGCGCTCGCCCGGCGCGACCAGGCTCAAGGCCAGCCCGCGGCGGCCGGCGCGGCCGGTGCGGCCGATGCGGTGCAGATAGGTGTCGGCATCCGTGGGCAGCTCGAAGTTCACCACCGCGCCGATGTCGTCGATGTCCAGCCCGCGCGCGGCCACGTCGCTGGCCACCAGGACGTTGCAGCTGCGGTTGGCAAAGCGCACCAGCACTTCCTCGCGGTCGCGCTGTTCCATGTCGCCGTGCAGCGCCAGCGCGGTGAAGCCGTAGTGGGCCAGCGAACCCACCACTTCCTCGGTGTCCTTGCGCATGTTGCAGAACACCACGGTGGAGTCCGGGTTGAACTGCAGCAGCAGCGCCGCCAGCTGCGGCGCGCGGCGGGCGGGTTCGGCCTCGAAGAAATGCGTCTCGATGGTGGCTGGCTGGGCGCCGCCCTCCACGCTGACTTCCAGGGGATCGCGCAGCATCGCGGTGGCCAGCGTGCGGATGGCGTCGGGGAAGGTGGCCGAGAACAGCAGGCCCTGCCGGTCCTTCGGCGTGCGCTTCACCAGCGCGCGGATGGGCTCGTCGAAGCCCATGTCCAGCATGCGGTCGGCCTCGTCCAGCACCAGCACGCGCACGCCGCGCAGGTCCAGCGCGTCCTTCTGCACCAGCTCCAGCACCCGCCCCGGCGTGCCCACCACCACCTGCGGCGCATGCGCCAGCGAGGCCAGCTGCGGCGCCAGCGGGATGCCGCCGCACAGGACCGACAGCTTCAGGTTGGCCAGGCCGGTGGCCAGCTTGCGCAGCTGCTTGCCGACCTGGTCGGCAAGCTCGCGGGTGGGACAGAGCACCAGCGCCTGGGTGCCGCCGGCCGTGGGGTCGATCCGCTGCAGCAGGCCCAGCCCGAACGCCGCGGTCTTGCCGCTGCCGGTGGGCGCCTGCGCGACAAGGTCGCGGCCTTCCAGGATCGCTGGCAGCGCCTGCGCCTGGATGGGGGTGAGGGTGGTGTAGTCGAGTGCGTCGAGGCCGGCGCGCAGGGTGGGAGCGAGGGCGAGGTCGGCGAAGGTGGTGGGGGTGGTCATCCGCCCATGATCGCAGTTGCGGGCACCGCGCGGGGAGTCGAGGTGCGGCCGCGATCACCGCGGCCGCTGCCCGGCGGGGACGGATTCAGGGCGTTACGATGTCGCCGTGCATCGGCGCGAGCCGCAGCAGCAGGCGGTTCTGCGCACGGACCGGGATCCCGCGGGCGGTCATCACCTGGATCAGATCCTCGACCAGCGCGTTGAACTGGGCGTCGGTGATGTGGCGGCCGGCGTGCGACTCTTCCATGGTCAGACCGGTGTAGGTGCAGGGGCCGTCGGATTCCGCGCAGATCCGTTCGATCAGTTTTTCCCGCAGCCGAAGGATGTCGGCGTTCGCGAACTGCTGGTTGATGCGCTCGTCGTCCACGATGGCGTTCAGCAGGTCGTCGACGATGCCTTCCACCCCCGCGGCACCGCCAAGCTGGGCATAGGTGGAGGACGGCACGGTGCGGCTGGCGCAGCCGGCGACCAGGGCCAGGGCCAGGAGGGCGGCTGCGGTGTGATGGCGGTGCATCAGAAGGAGGCCTGCAGGGAGAGGTAGGCGCCGCGCTGGCGGTCCAACGTGGCGATGGAACCGAGGTCGGCGTAGGCCGCGACCACGGCGACGTGCTTGTTCGGGAACCAGGCGACGAAGACATCGCGCCAGTCGTCCTCGCGGGCGAAGCCCAGGTTGTCCGGCTTCTGCCGGTACTCCACGCCGACCGCCCAGTGCGGGTCCAGCAGCACCGCCGCGGAGGTTTCCAGCACCAGCGAACGGCCGGCCTTGCGATCGCCACCGAAGCCCAGCAGGCCGGCCTGGTTGGCGCGCGTGCTGCGCACGGTGGCGTTGAGCAGCATGTGGCGGTCGTCGACGGCAGCGAGGAACAGCTTGCTGGCCGACAGGTAGACGTCAATGCCGCGGTCGTCCCGTGCGCCCACCGCCCGTGGGATCGCGAAATCCAGCTGGCGCTTGTACTGCACCCCCAGTGCGACCTGCGGCATGGTGGTGTACACGAGATCGCCGCCCAGCCGCAGCTTGGCGCCGACCACCTCCGCATCGAAGCGCCCAGTGGGCAGGGACAGGCGCCGCTGCAGTTCGCCCAGTTCGAAGCGCTGGCGCGCGTAGGACAGTTCCAGGCGGTTGTCCCACGCGTACGCGGCGCCGTAGCTGGTCAGTGCGTAATCCCCGGTGTCCACGCGGGTGGCGAAGGCGGTCCCGCCGTGCTGGCCGGCCGTGCCGTAGCCGGACAGCACGGCCCACGGCACGATGCCGCCGCCCGCGCTGCCTTCGACCTGGGTGGCGCCGCCGGTGGCCAGCAGGCGGCCGTCGCCGGCGCTGGCCACGCAGGGCAACGCCAGCGACAGCGCCAGGACAAGCGCTGCTGCACGCTTTTGCGTGAAGAGGTGGGAAACGGTCATGCGGCGGGCTCGTCCTGGTGGGATGCGGAGATCCTGTCGGTTTCGTACGCGGCGTGCCACTGGCGGAAGTCCTCCGCCGGCAGCGGTCGGGAGAACAGGTAGCCCTGCACCATGTCGCAGCGCAGGCCGCGCAGGATGTCCAGGGACCCTTGCTGCTCCACGCCTTCGGCGATCACCAGCAGCCCCATGTTGTGGCCGATCTCGATCGCCGACCGGACGATCACGGTGTCCTCGGGGTGGTGGTCCAGGTGCATCACGAAGCTCTTGTCGATCTTGATCTCGTCCACCGGCAGGCTGCGCAGGTGCGCCAGCGAGGAATGGCCGGTGCCGAAGTCGTCGATCGATAGCCGCACGCCGACGTCGCGCAGGGCGTGCATCGTGGCCATCGCGGCCTTCACGTCGCGCATCACCGTGCCTTCGGTGATTTCCAAGACCAGGTCACCCGGCGCGACGCCGTGGGTGCGCAGCAGCTCGGCAACGGTCTGCGCCAGCTGCGCGTCCAGCAGGTCCATCGGCGACAGGTTGACGGCCAGCCCGATCGCCAGCCCGTCGGCGCGCCAGGCCGACACCTGCGCCAAGCCGACGCCGAGCACGAAGCGGGTGATCTCGTGAATCAGCCCGCAGTGCTCGGCCAGGGGGATGAACTCGTCCGGCGGGATCGGGCCGAGTTCCGGATGGCGCCAGCGCAGCAGCGCTTCGGCGTGGGCCGGCCGCTGCGTGCGCAGGTCCACCTTGGGCTGGTAGACGACTTTGAATTCGCCGCGTTCGCGGGCCTTGCGCAGGTCGCCGATCAGGCGGACCTGGCGCAGGTGGGACTCGTCCCGGCCGGCCTGGTAGACGGCCACGCGTTGGTGCGCCTGCTTCGCTTCGTACATGGCGATGTCGGCGCGCCTCAGCAGGGCGTCGGGGGTGGCCGCGTGCGCGGGGTAGAGCGCGAGGCCGATGCTGGCGCCGATGCTGACCTGTGCCTGCCGCTCCGCCACGACCAGCGGTGACTCCAGGCTCCTGACGATCGCCCACGCGCGCTCGCTGGCACTGGCCTCGTCGGTGGATTCGATCAGCACCAGGAACTCGTCGCCGCCCAGGCGCGCCAGCAGATCGCCACTGCGGATCGCTTTGCGCAAGCGCTGCGCGACCAGTTCCAGCACGCTGTCACCGAAGGCATGGCCCAGCGTGTCGTTGATTTCCTTGAAGCGGTCGAGGTCGATCATCAGCACCGCGCACGACAGCCCCGCGCGGTCGTGGCGGCCCAGCAGGCGTTCCAGCTGCGCCAACGCGTACATGCGGTTGGGCAGGCCGGTCAGGCTGTCGTGCTGGGCCTGGTAGCGGATCTGCACCTCGCGTTCGGCGATGCCGTCCTGCATCCGGTTGAACGCGCCGGCGAGGTCGGCGAACTCGTCGTTGCCGATCACGGGCAGCGGTTCGGCGTAGTCGCCGCTCGCGATCCTGCGCGTCGCCGCGGCCAGCCGGGCCACCGGGCGCGCGACGCTGCGGCCGACCAGCACCGACACCAGCAGCACCAGCGCCGCGGCCACTGTGGCCAGCAGCAGGATCTGTTGCTTCAGGCGCTGGTACGGCTGCATCGCGTCGTCCACGTCGGCCAGCAGGACCACGTCGACGGCGCCGGCACGGGCCGGGTCGGCGGTGGTCATGCGCAGGTGGAAGTTGCGCCCGGCCAGCGCCTCCGTCCGTGCTTGGTGCGGCACGTCCGCCATTCCCGCCAGCGCCTTTGCCTGTTCGGGGGCAAGGCTGGTGCCCACCAGTCGCCAGCGGCCCGCGTCGGCCACCACGATGGCGGCGTCCAGGCCCGTGAGCGTGCGGTAGTCGCGGGTCGCCTGGGCCCCGAAGCGCTTGCCCATCGCCACCCAGCCGATCCGCTGCGGCGCCATCACCGGCACGATCGCCAGCGAATACGGTGCGTCGTCCAGCACGGCGACGCCGGCGCTATCGCCGCGTGCGCTGGCTTCCGCCAGCAGCGGCGCCAAGGCCTTGGCCTGTCCGGCGGGGTCGCCGTCCAAGGTGCCGGCCAGCACGCTGCCGTCGCCCGCCAGCAGCAGGGAGGCGTCGGCGCCGATCCGCCGGCCGTGGTTGAGCAGCGCGGACAGCACGGTATTCGCATCGCCGGTGGCCACCGCCTCGCGGAACGCGAAGTCCGACGCCAGGGCCGACACCGCCTGAGTCAATTCGTTGCCGCGGTCCACCTGCAGCTGGTGCCAGACGCGGTCGCCCACGTCCAGGCGCGCGGCCAGCTGGCGGTTCACCGCGCGATCGACCGCGACGTCGATGATCAGCAGCGTCGCTGCCTGCATCAGCAGCAGGATGGCCACCAGCGCGATCACGAGCCTGGCGCCGAAGCTGAGGCGTCCCCGCCCGGGCATGGTCAGCGCTGCTCCTTCAGCCGCCGGAATTTCTCCTGCAGCGCGCGCAGCTTGTCGTCGGCGGGCGCCACCGGTGCCTTTTGCGGCGCCAGGTCGAGATCGACGATGGCGTCTGCGGTAGCCCCGGCCAAGGTGATCTTGCGCTCCACGGGCTGGTTGTCGCGGATGTCGGGATGCCAGACGCGCAGCGTGTAGGTGCCGCCAGGGGCGCTCATGCGCGCTTGCCCGTCCGCCCCGGTGATCGCGTGGTACGGGGAATCGACCACCACCACGTAGGCCAGCATCAAGTCATGGATGTTGCAGCCAAGGACCACCACGCCGGGCGTTTCGAACGTCACCGGCGGTGCGGCGCGCCCGCTGTAGAGGGGCAGGTCGAAGCGCTTGGCCGGCGAGAACGAATACACCTGGTGGCGCACGTTGTCGCTGTTCGGGAAGCGCACGCGCGTGCCGGTGGTGATGACCGTCACCCGCGGCGTGAACTGCGAGTTGCGCTGGTCGATCACCGCGGCTTCCGGCGTCGCGGCCGCGGCGGCCGATGCCGAATGCAGGCTCGCTACCGCATCGATGACCGCCTTGCCGCCGGCGCGCACCGTGATCCGGACCTCCGTGGCCTGCGCCGCCAGGGCCAGCAGCCCGGCGCCCGCGAGCACGGCCATGCGGATGCCCCATCGTTCAGTGCCGCGATGCGCCTTGTGCGGGGCGTGTCTCATCCTGGAAATCCCGGAGCGAAGTGGTCGGGCACCATCCTAACCGTCGCCAAGCGCCCAGTGCCAACCACGCAGCGTTCCGCGGGCAGCACGCTGGTGGGAGGCGGTTCTCCGGGCACGGCACGACTCCAGGGCGTCCGCGGGATTCATGCGGGGGTTATCCAGGCGGGCAGCCAACCCCCTAGACTGAGGGCATATCCCCACGCCCGATGCTTCGATGCCGCTCCGCTGGCTGCTTCCCGCGCTGTCCCTGCTGCTGCTCCCCGCGTGCAGCCGCGCGCCCGCTCCCGACCAGACCAGCGCCAGCACCGGGCCGATGGAGGCGCCGGCACCGGTGGTCCAGCGCAAAGCGCAGGGTGAGATCGACTGGTCCCCGGTGCGATTGGAGGCCGGCGATGCCTGGGTGGACTGCAGCGCCGGCTATCGTCAGGGCGATGGGCGGCCGGTGCTGTCGTTGGCCTACATCGACCTGCGCGACGTCATGCAGGATTGCCGCGCCACCGGCCTGATGCGGCTGCGCTACAAGGGCAAGATGACCCAAAGCTTCGCCGCGCTGGCCGAGCGCGCCGGCAAGGTTGCGGGCGACCTTGGCATCGGCAAGCGCATCCTCGACATCGACTCCGGCGGTGGCAGCGTGGAGTCGGCCATGCGTGCCGGCGATGCCATTGGCGAAAACGACTGGACCATCTGGGTGCGTGGCGATTCGGTCTGCCACAGCGCCTGCGTGCTGCTGCTGGCGGCGGGCGACATGCGCGTGATCGTGGGGCCGGTGGGCATCCACCGGATGATCCGGCTGCGCTCCACCGCCACCTCGCGTAAGGAGCTGGGCGAGGAGCTGCGCAGGATCAGCGACGACCTGCGCAACTACCTGGAGCGCAACGGCGCCTCCGCCGAGGTCTACGACCTCATGACCACGGTGCCCAACCGCACCCTGCACATCCTCACCGACCAGGAACTGGAGAACTTCGGCCTGTCCGGCTCCAACGCGGTGGAGGACGACCTCGACCGCATCCGTCTGGCGCGCCGCTGCGGCACCGAGTTCCTGCGCCGCCGCGACAGCTTCCGTCGCGCCTACGAGGCGCAGTGCGTGGAACCCGCCGACGCGGCCCGTCAGGACGTGGCCGACATCAACGCCTGTGGCCTGGCACTGCGCACGAGCTATGGCTTCCCGGACCCGCGATGCCCGATCGAGAGCCCGATGGCGGAACTGGATGGCGCGGTCCTGGCGATGCCTGCGGAACCGGCACCGGCGGATGGAACGGGGGGCGGCGAGCCCGGCACTGCCACGCCGGATACGACCGAGCATGGCGCCGGCGACGACGCCACGGTGGCTCACCCCTGATCCGCGCCGGTGTGGAAGCTGCAGGTTGGAACGGCCGGGCCGGCCTCAGCGACCTCCTCCTCCTCCTCCGCCGCCTCCGCCGCCGGAGAAACCGCCACCGCCACTGCCAGACGAACTGCCGGGCGGGGACGATGCCGAAGCGATCTGCGAACCGAGGCTGCTGCCCAGGCTGCTGGTGAGCTGGTTCAGGCTGCTCAGGTTGCCGCCGCGGTACCAGCCGATGTTCGCGGTGGCCGCTTCCGCCGCCGCGGCGCCGACCGCAGTGGTGAACTTCTCCGTCCACGCCGCTTCCACGTCCAGCGCCAGCGCGTACGGCAGCAGCAGCTGGTACCGCTGCGCGTCCAGCGCCGGCGGCGCCTCCGGGCCGGGCATGCGCGCCAGCTCGTCGCGTTCGGCCACGCCCAGGTACAGCTTCAGGCCCTCGATCTCGTCCAGCAGCTTGCGGCCTTCAGCGGTCGGTGCCGGCACCAGAAAGGCGAAGGCGATCACTGCCGCCAGCATCAGCACGCCGATGACGGCGATCAGCACGATGCCGCCGCCCCCCGACGCCGCCGCCGCCAGCGCCAGGCCGATCGCGCCGATCGCGAAGGCGATCCCCAGGCTGCCGTAATTGCGCTGGAACATGCGCCCGGCGTAGGCCTTTTCCATGACCTTGGTCTGCGCCGCGATGGCCGCCTGCAGCAGGGCGTGGTTGCTGTTCTTGAGTTCGAGCGTGTCGCCGTCGCGGAACAGTCCGGCCAGCAGCGCCCGCGGTGAGTCCGCCAGCGCCGCCACGTCGCCACCGGGCAGGTGGTGCAGGGTCCAGTCGTCCTTCAGCAGCCCCTTCTCGCGCTCGATGCGCAGGTGACCTGCCACCGCCAGCGCCAGCAGGTCGGCGGTGATGCAGCGGGTGTCGCTGCTCATCCGGCGGATGAAGCGCAGCGCCGCCGGCGAATAGCCCTCGGGCGGCTGGTAGCGCGCGATGATGATGCCTGGCGCGGGGTCGCGCCCCACCTGGCGCCAGCGGCGCAGCATGAAGCCCAGCATGGCCAGCAGCGCGCCCAGCGCCACCAGCACGCCGCGGTTGTCGCGCAGCAGCCACCATGCGCGCTGTGCGGCGGTGGGCGCGGCCACCACGCCCTTGGGGAAGGAGAGCACGATGGTCAGGCCTTCCTGCGGCGCCAGCGGCCGCGTCAGCTGCCAGTGCGCCATTCCCGGTGCCGGTAGCGAGGCGGCGAAGCCTTGGCCCTGCGCGCGCTGCGTACCGGTGTAACCCTCGGCGCGCAATTCGCTGGTGGCGACGGTGCGCGGCAGGTGCACGTCCACGCTGCCGCGCTCGATCGAAAACACGCTGCCGGTGCCGATCGCGTTCCAGTACAGCTCGTCGTGGTCGGCAAAAAAGCCCAGCTGGCGGCTGGTGCGGTAGCGCAGGGTGTAGGTGTAGTCCGCTGGCACCGGCAGGAAGTCGTCGTTGCCGGTATTCAGGCGCACGCCGTTGGCCTTGCGCTCGGTGAACCACGGCTCCGGCCGGCCGTCGCGCAGCACGTCTTTCACCGTGAAATCGACGACTACGCGGTTGCCGTGGCGGTCCTTGTAGCGGGTGGGAAAGTCGCGCGTGATGCCGCGGCGGATCGCCTGGCCCTCGGCGCGCACGCGGATGCGTTCCTCCACGTCCATGCTGCCGTCGGCGTTCACCGCCACCGTGCTGTCGTAGGACAGGATGCGTTCCTGTGCCCGCAACTGCAGTGGCAGTACCGACAGCAGCGCAAGCGCGGTCAGCAGCAGCGCGCGGATCACGGCGCCAGCTCCAGCTTGGGCGCGGCGCGGCTGTCGCTCTCGGCCTGGAAGAATTCGGCCGCGTCGAAGCCGAAGCCACGCGCCACCAGCATCGCCGGGAAACGCTGGCCGGCGTCGTTGTAGTCGCGCACCGCGCCGTTGTAGAAGCGGCGGGCGTACTGCAGGTGTTCCTCCACGTCCACCAGCGCGGACGAGAGCTGGGCGAAGGTCTGGTTCGCCTTCAGGTCGGGATAGGCCTCGCGCAGCGCGATCAGCCGGCCCAGCGCCTGCTCCAGCGCCGCTTCGGCCTGCCCTTGCCGGGCCGCGCCGTGCGCCGCCTGCGCCTGCGCGCGGAGTTCGGTGACCGCTTCCAGCGTGGCGCGTTCGTGCGCGGCGTAGGCCTGCGCCACCGTCACCAGCTGCGGCACCAGGTCGTGGCGGCGCTGCAGCTGCACGTCAATGTCCGCCCAGGCCGTGCGGGTCTGGTTGCGCAGCCGCACCAGCCGGTTGTAGGCCAGCACCGCCCAGGCGGCCAGGACCACCAGCACCGCCAAGGCCAGCATCGTCATGCGCCCGCTCCGCCCACGTGGATTTCGACGTCGCCCACCTGCACCCGCTGGCCGGCATGGATCTTCGCAGTCTTGCGCTGCTCGGGTACGCCGTCCACGCGCACCGCGCCGCTGGCGACCAGCTGCTTGCCGGCGCCGCCGGAGTCGCACAGGCCGGCAAGCTTCAGCAGCTGGTTCAGCTCGATGTGTTCGCGGTCCAGTTCGAAATCGATGGTCTCGGTTACCTGCATGGGTGGCGCTCCTTGGACGATGCGGTGGGATGCGGTTTCAGTCGGCGAGGTGGTGGGATTCGCTCACGCCGATCTGCTCCACGTGCGCCGGCTGGCGACGCCCTGCCAGCAGGCCCTGCGCGAACACCACGCCGAGGATGATGGCCACGCCCAGGTAAAAGCGCGGCGACAGCTCCTGCTGCTCGTTGAACAGGATGGCCGCCAGCACGATGGCGTAGACCGGTTCCAGGTTTACCGACAGCTGCGCGGTGAACGCCGACAGGTGGCGCAGCGCCACCAGGCAAAGCGCGAATGGCAGCAGTGTGCAGGCCAGCGCCAGCAGCACCAGCCACAGCGCGTCGGTGGTGGACGGCAGCACCAGCAGCGGGCCGGCGAAGGCCGGAACGAGCAGCGGCATCAGCGGCGCCAGCAGGGTCAACATCAGGGTGCCCGCGCCCAGTTCCAGCGCGGTCACGGTGAGCGGATCGCCGCCGTCGACCATGCGCTTGTTGAGGGTGCCGAACAGCGCCACCAGCGCGGCCGAGGCCACGCCGGCCACGATCCCCGCGTGCATGCCGGCGGGCACGCCGCCCACCACCAGCCAGATGCCCGGCAGCGAAGCCAGGCCCAGCAGCAGGTCGCGCGGTTGGAACTTCTGCCGGGTCAGCAGTGGTTCGATCAGCGCGGTCATCGGGGTGGCGAACGCGATGCAGGTGGCGGCAACCGACGCGTTGGCCAGCTTGATCGCGCCGTAGAACGTCAGCCAGTGCAGGGCGACCAGTACACCGATCCCGGCGTAGGCCCAGCGGCTGCCCGTGGGCATCGCGCGCAGCCGGCGCCAGACCTTGGGCAGCAGCGCCAGCGCGGCCACCACGATCAGCATCCGCCACCACACCAGCGGCAGCGCCGGGAGCGAAATGAGCTTTCCGAGGATGGCGGTGAAGCCCCAGAGCAGCACGCAGAAGTGGATCTGCCAGAGCGCGCGGGTGGTGTCGGGAGTTCGCATCCGCGCATTATCGCGGGCGGCGGACCGCCTGTGCCTATCCGCGCCGACGCCGACGAAGTCCTCGATCTGCGGTCCGGTCTTCTCCAGCGCGTGCGCCTACATGATCCGCTTCGGCGCCTTGGCCGAGAACATGAAGCCGGGCGGCGTTTCATCGCGCCATTTCGCATAGGTCGCGGGCTTCTGCGTGCCGTAGTAGGTGCCGTTGATCTCGATGCAGCTGAGCTGGCGGCTGGCGTACTCCAGCTCGCGCCGCTGCACCAGGCCCTGCGGGTAGAAGTTGGCCCGCCACGGCGCGAAGGTCCAGCCGCCGATGCCGACCCGGATGCCGTCGATCGCACCGACGCCGTCATCGAACATGTCCATCGCCGCAGCATAGCGCGCATGACCGATGGCGGATCGCGCCGGGCCACCCGCGCCGGCATACTCGGCGCTTTCGATCCCCGAGGAAGCCCCGTCATGCGCATTGCTCCGCTGGCCGTCGCCCTGGCCCTGACCCTTGCCATCGCCGCGCCGGTGTCGGCGCAGCAGGCCGAGCGGACCGTCTCGCGGCCGTTCCTGATCGACGACACGCGCGCGCCGCTGGCCGCGCCGCTGCCGGACGTCGCGCGGCTGGCCCGCTTCGATGCCTACGTCGAAGCGGTGCGCAAGCAGTTCGACGTGCCCGGCGTGGCGGTGGCCATCGTCAAGGACGGGCAGGTGGTGCTGGCGCGCGGCTACGGCGTGCGCGAGATGGGCAAGCCGGCGAAAGTGGACGAACACACCATGTTCGCCATCGCTTCCAACACCAAGGCGTTCACCGCGGCGGCGCTGAACATGCTGCAGGACGAGGGCAAGCTTGCCACCACCGACCGGGTCATCGACCACCTGCCGTGGTTCCGGATGAGCGATGCCTACGTGACCCGCGAGATGCGCATCCGCGACCTGCTGGCGCACCGCAGCGGGTTGAGTCTCGGCGCCGGCGACCTGCTGTACTGGCCCACCACCACCTACACCACGCGCGAGGTGGCGGAACGGCTGAAGGACGTGCCGCTGACCGGCGGTTTCCGCGAGCAGTACGCCTACGACAACATCCTGTTCGGCGTCGCCGGGCTGGTGGTGGAAGCCGCATCCGGCATGTCGTTCCAGAAGTTCCTGGAAACCCGCATCTTCGATCCGCTGGGCATGAAGGAGACGCGCTACAACAGCGACGGGCTCAAGCCCGGCGACAACGTCGCCACCGGCCACGCCAAGTTCGACTTCAAGGACCTGCGCCCGGTCGGCGTAACCAGCTGGCGCAACGTGTCGGGCGCCGGCGGCATCTATTCCAGCGTGCATGACCTGGCCAAGTGGATGAACGTGCAGCTGGCCGGCGGCGTGATTTCCGGCGAAGGCGACAAAGCCAGGCGGCTGTTCTCCGAGCAGCGCCAGCGCGAGATGTGGACGGTGCTGACGCCGATTCCGTCGGGCAAGCCGTCGATCCCGGAACTGGTGCCGGCGGCGGCCAACTTCGTCGGCTACGGGCAGGGCTGGCAGCTGTCCGACTATGCCGGCAATAAGCTGGTCTGGCACACCGGCGGCTGGCCGGGCCAGGTGTCGCGGCTGACCCTGGTGCCGGAGCAGAAGCTGGGCGTGGTGGTGCTGACCAGCGCCGAGGTGGGCGTGGCCTTCAACGCGATCACCTACGAAGCGCTGGACATGATGCTGGGCAAGTCCGGCAATGACTGGCTGAAGGGGTATGCCGCCGCGTTCGCCAAGGCGCAGGGCAACGCCGACGAGGACTGGCAGAAGCACGTCGCCGCGCGCGACGCCACCAGCAGGCCGTCGCTGCCGCTGGCGAAGTACGCCGGCACCTACCGAGACCCGTGGTATGGCGACGTCGTGATCCGCCAGGGTGGGAAGGGACTGGAGATGCAGTTCAGCAAGACCGCCGAGCTGCTGGGCGACATCGAGCACTGGCAGCACGACAGCTTCATCGTGCGCTGGCGCGACCGCGGCCTGAACGCCGATGCCTTCGTCAACTTCGCGCTGGACCCGGATGGCAACATCCGCGAGCTGCGGATGGAGCCGATCTCGCCGCTGACCGACTTCAGCTTCGACTTCCAGGACCTGCGGCTGGCGCCGGTCAAGGCGAAGTAATCACGCGAAGGCCGCGGCACGTTCCGCAAGCCCGCAATGGAACCGGCCGCGATTGCGGCCGGTTCCGTTTCCGGGTGATCGCAGGCGGCAGGTCAATCGCGCCCGAACTGCTCGAGGTCATCGAGCAGGTGCAGGCTGCGGCGGATGCCGCCGGTGCCGTCGTCGATGCGCGCATGCAGGCCGTCGGGCCTGCCCGCGGCGCGTGCCGCCCACGCCCAGGTCGCCAGCGTGCCGGCCACGCCGATGCCCAGGCTGATCCAGATCCAGGCCGGCGTGCCCGCCGCGGCCGGCTGTGGCGACAGGCCTGCGAACCCGATCACCACCACCACCCACATGATCCACCACGGCGCGCCGCACAGGTTGGAGTTCAGCGTCTGCAGCCGCAGCAGCAGGCGCAGCCGTTTCTGGATGGCCAGCACGGGCGAAGCGAGATCGATCCCGGCGGCCAGCGCGGTGAGGATGCCGGCGAAGGCGATATTGAGGACGCCGAAAGCGTGCAGGGCGATGCCTCCAGCAAGCAGGCCGCCGGCATCGAGGTTGCGCGTCCAGCAGGCCACGCCCAGCGCCACCAGCCCGATCCCGAGCAGCAGCTGCAGCAGCAGGCCCACGTGCAGCGGGCGCAGGTTGCGGCGGGCCTGGTGCAGCCGATGTTCGCGCAGCAGTTCCAGCTGCAGCCGGTCGTGGCGGGCCAGCCGCGCGTCCAGCGCCTGCCAGGCGGATTTGAAGTCGTCGAGTTCCATGGTGGTATCCATCGTCGTGGGCCTGGTCGTTGCTCAGAAAGCGTCGCGGATGCGCTGTTTCAGCCGCCCGATCTTGGTGGAGACATTGCTTTCGCTGATGCCGAGGATCTCGGCGATCTCGCGCTGCGGGCGGTCGTCGAGGTAGAGCAGCAGCAGGGCGCGCTCCAGCGGCGGCTGGCGGGCGATGAAAGCCTGCAGCAGGCGCAGGTGCTGCGCCTGTTCCGGATCGAGGGCATTCGCATCCGCCACGTTGTGCAGGGCATCGTCCAGCGGCAGGGCATCGTGCCGGCGCCGCAGTTCCTGCTGGCGCAGGTGGCTGATCGCCACGTTCAGCGCGATCCGGTACATCCAGGTGCTGGCGCTGCGCGCGGGGTCGTATTTCGGCCAGGCGTGCCAGAGCTGCGCGGCGATTTCCTGCGCAAGATCGGCGCGGTCCTCGGCGCCGCGCGCGTAGCCGCCGGCGATCTTGAACACGATCCCGGCGTGGCGCTGCAGCAGCGTGCCGAAGGCGGCGCGGGCATCGTCGGTGGTCATGCGGGCGATGGTATCCATGGAATCCCCGGCGCGGCCTTCGCGCCTCTCGATTCCATGATTCGCACTAACGCGGGAAATCTCACAGCCTGTCCGCAAACCCCGCAGGAGCGCACCGCAGAGAGCGAGTGTATTCCCAACATCCTTGTAGGAGCGCACGGAACGGGCGCGAACGCTTTCGCAATATCCCCGCAGGAGTCCACCGCAGGGGCGCGAACGCTTTTGAACATCCTCGCAAAGAGCATCGCGCCCCTGCGGTGCTCCTACAGGAGCTGAAGCGTCAGGCGTCCGGCCACTCCAGTTCGCCGGTCACCACGCGCGCCGCGCGGCCACCGGACCAGACTTCGCCGTCGGCATCCACGGTGAGTTCGATGATGGCGTCGTGGCCCACTTCGCGGCCCTGGCTGACCCGGTAGAAGCCGTCGCCGCCGGGCAGGGCGCCGCGTTCGGCCAGCCACGCCGCAAGGGTGGCGTTGGCGGCGCCGGAAGCAGCATCCTCGAAGCGTGCCGGTGCACCGACGAAGGCGCGCACCGCGTAGTAGTAGACCGGATCCGTGCTGCGCGCATAGACGAACAGGCCCATGCTGTCGCTGGCTTCGGCCAGCGCGGCGATGGCATCCCAGTTCGGCTTGACGCTGCGCAGATGCGCCTCGCTGGCAAGTTCCACCAGCCACCAGCGGCGGCCGCCGTCCATCAGCACCGGCGGCAGTGCGCCCAGCTCCAGTCCGGCCAGCGCGGCGGTCAGGCGGGCGTCGTCGGGCGCGGCGATTTCCTGCGCGCGCGCGCGCGGCGTGCGTACCGCCACCGTGCGCGCGGCCCCCTCGCCGTGCACGCGCAGCGGCAGGTTGCCGGCGATGCCTTCCTGCACCAGCACGCCATCACGCGGCGACACCAGGCCCGCATCCAGCAGCGCATAGGCGGTGCCGACGCTGGGATGGCCGGCGAACGGCACCTCGCGGCGCGGGCTGAAGATGCGGAGGGCGTGGGTCGCGTCCGGCATGGTGGGCGGGAACACGAAGGTGGTTTCCGGCAGCCGCGTCCAGCGCGCGATGGCCTGCATGGTGGCATCGTCCAGCCCCTGCGCGTCCAGCACCACCGCCAGCGGGTTGCCGTCGCCGGGACGGGAGGCGAATACATCGAGTTGCACGTAGCGGCGCGGCATGGGGGAAGGCCGTCGGAAGGGCCGCGCAGGTTACCAGTCCAGCGTGCCGGCGATCACCTGCTGCACCTGGCCGCCGATCCAGACCTCGCCCTCGGTGTCCACGCGGACCGCCACCCGGCCATCGCGGCCGAGCTCGCGGCCCTGGCTGGCCACATAGGCGTTGCCGCCGCCCGGCAACCGGCCCTGACGGTGCAGGCAGGCGGCGATGGCGGCATTGGCGCTGCCGGTGACCGGGTCTTCCGGCACGTTCACGGCATCGCCGGGGCAGAACGCGCGCACCGCCAGCTGGTGGTCGGCGCCGTCCTCGAAGGCGAACACGGCCACGCCAGTGGACGCGGTGGCGTTGCTCCATGCGGCGATCCCGGCGAAGTCCGGGCGCAGGCTGCGCAACCGGGCGGCCGATGCGGCCTCCACCAGCCACCAGCGCGGGCCGTTATCCCACAGCGCGGCGGCGATGCCCGGAGCGGCCAGCGCCTCCAGCCCCGCCGGCAGCGCCCCCTCGTGGCGGGCCAGCTCGCGCGCACGCGGACTGCGCACGAACGGCAGCAGGCGTCCGGCTTCCGCTTCGATCCGCACCGGCAGCAGCCCGGCGCCGCACTGCTGCACCAGCGCGCCCGCGCGTGGCTGCGCCAAGCCCAGCTGCGCCGCCGCCCACGCCGCGCCCACGCTGGGGTGGCCGGCGAACGGCAGTTCGCTGCCGGGGGTGAAGATGCGGATGCGGTAGTCGGCGCCGGCATCGGGGGGCAGGAAGAACACCGTCTCCGACAGGTTCAGCCATGCGGCCAGCGCCTGCATCGAAGCGCCGTCGAGATCCGCCGCGTCCAGCACCACGCCCAGCGGGTTGCCCAGGCCGGAGCGGGCGGCGAAAACGTCCAGCTGCATATAACGACGTGCCATGTTGCGATGCGTCATGGTGGCGGAAGAGGCCGCTAGAATGCCGCAGGCCCGCGCGAGCGGCATCTTTCCCCCTTTCCCGACCAGGACCCATGTCCCCTTCCTCCCCCGCGTCCGACGATCGCTGGCTTGTCCTCAAGTTCGGGGGCACCTCGGTCTCGAAACGCACGCGCTGGGACAATATCGGGAAGCTGGCGGCGGCGCGCGCGCGCGACTTCGACGCGCGGGTGCTGGTGGTGGTGTCGGCGCTGTCCGGCGTCACCAACGAACTGACCGCGATTGCCGATGGCGCCGCGGACAGCGCGGAACGCATCGCCAAACTCGACGCGCGCCACCGCGAGTTCGTCGCCGGTCTGGACCTCGATGCAGGCGCGGTGCTGGGTGAACGGCTGGCCGCGGTGCACGCCCTGCTGGCCGATCCGCGCGCGGCCGCGCGCACCCTGGACTGGCAGGCCGAGGTGCTGGGGCAGGGCGAGTTGCTCTCGTCCACCATCGGTGCGGCCTACCTGCGTTCGCAAGGGCTGGACATCGGCTGGATGGATGCGCGCGACTGGCTCGATGCGCTGCCGCCGCAGCCCAACCAGAGCGCATGGTCGCAGCGGCTGTCGGTGAACTGTCGCTGGCAGGGCAGCGCCGACTGGCGCGTGCATTTCGCCTCGCAGCCCACCCGCCTGCTGATCACCCAGGGCTTCATCTCCCGCCACCAGGACGGCGGCACCGCGATCCTCGGGCGCGGCGGTTCGGATACCTCGGCCGCCTATTTCGGCGCGCTGCTCGGCGCCCGCCGGGTGGAGATCTGGACCGACGTGCCCGGCATGTTCAGCGCCAATCCGCGCGAGGTGCCGGACGCGCGCCTGCTGACCCGGCTGGACTATTACGAAGCGCAGGAGATCGCCACCACCGGCGCCAAGGTGCTGCACCCGCGCTCGCTGCGGCCCTGCCGCAACGCCGGCGTGCCGATGGCCATCCTCGATACCGAGCGCCCGCACCTGCCCGGCACCAGCATCGACGACGCCGCCGCGGCGGTGCCGGGGGTGAAGGCGATCAGCCGCCGCAACGGCATCGTGCTGGTGTCGATGGAAGGCATCGGCATGTGGCAGCAGGTCGGCTTCCTCGCCGACGTGTTCGCGCTGTTCAAGCAGCACGGGCTGTCGGTGGACCTGATCGGTTCGGCCGAAACCAACGTCACGGTATCGCTGGACCCGTCGGAGAACCTGATCTCCACCGACGTGCTGGCGCGGCTGTCGGCGGACCTGGCGCAGGTCTGCCGGGTCAAGGTGATCGCGCCCTGCGCGGCCATCACCCTGGTCGGGCGCGGCATGCGTTCGCTGCTGCACAAGCTGCAGGACGTGTGGGCGATGTTCGGGCGCGAGAACGTTCACCTGATCTCGCAGTCGTCCAACGACCTCAACCTGACCTTCGTGGTGGACGAGGCCGCCGCCGACGGCATGCTGCCCAAGCTGCACGAAGCACTGATCGACTCCGGCGCGATGCCGGTGCACGAGGCCGGCGTGTTCGGCCCGCGCTGGCGCGAGATAGAAGGCACGTTCCGCCCGCGCACGGCGCCGTGGTGGCAGGCCCCCGCCGAGCGCGAAGCCCTGCTGCACCTGGCACAGCAGGGCACGCCGCGCTACGCCTACCACCTGCCCACGGTGCGCGCCCGCGCCGCCCAGCTGAAGGCGATAGCCGCGGTGGACCGGCGCTATTTCGCGGTCAAGGCCAACCCGCACCCGGACATCCTGCGCACGCTGGCGGACGAGGGGTTCGGGCTGGAATGCGTGTCGCTGGGCGAGATCGAACGCGTGTTCGAAGCGCTGCCCGATTTCGACCCGCAGCGCGTGCTGTTCACCCCCAGCTTCGCCCCGATCGGCGAATACCAGGCGGCGCTGGCGCGCGGCGTCACGGTGACGGTGGACAACGTCGAGCTGCTGCAGCGCTGGCCGGAGGTGTTCCGCGGCCGCACGCTGTGGCTGCGGATCGACCTGGGCCATGGCGATGGCCACCACGAGAAGGTCAACACCGGCGGCAAGGAGGCCAAGTTCGGGCTGCCGGCGCAGCGGGTGGACGAATTCGTGGATCTGGCGCGCGCGCTGGACGTGCGCATCACCGGCCTGCACGCGCACCTGGGCAGCGGCATCGAAACCATCGGCCACTGGCAGGAAGTGGTGGACGAGCTGGCCGGCTTCGCCCGCCGCATCGGCAGCGTGGAAGTGCTGGACATCGGCGGCGGCCTGCCGATTCCCTACACCGACGACGACGAGCCCTTCGACCTCGACACCTGGGCGGCGGGGCTGGCCGCGATCAAGGCGGTGCATCCGGCCTTCCAGCTGGCGATCGAGCCCGGGCGCTTCCTGGTGGCCGAAGCCGGCGTGCTGCTGGCGCGCGCAACGCAGGTGGTGGAGAAGGACGAGGTGCTGCGGGTCGGGCTGGACGCCGGCATGAACGCGCTGATCCGCCCGGCGCTGTACGACGCGTGGCACGACATCCACAACCTGTCGCGGCTGGACGATGGCGCGCAGCGCGATTTCGACGTGGTCGGGCCGATCTGCGAGTCCAGCGACGTGTTCGGCCACCGGGTCAAGCTGCCCGCCGCCACCGCGCCGGACGACGTCATGCTGATCGCCGATGCCGGCGCCTACGGCTTCAGCATGGCCAGCGCCTACAATCTGCGGGCGCTGCCGGCGGAAGCCGTCCTTCCGGACGCGGGTTGAACCGCGCAGCAAAGCTATCGAGCAACCATGACCGACTGGATTTTCAACCGCGACACCATCCGCACGTTCCGCTTCGTCCGCTGCGCCTTCGACGCGCAGACCGGCGTGGCGCAATTGGTGTATGCCTTCGACGACGGCCCGGAACTGACCGAGACGGTCACCGTGCCGGGCGCGCCGTTCGCGCTGGACGAAGCGCGTGCCGCCGCTGCGCTGCGCGCGCTGCGCCTGCTGCACCTGATCGCCGGCGTGAGCTACTACAAGGCGGCGGTGCCGGGCGAGATCCGCCTCGACGATTACGCCATCGACGTCGACACCGCCGCGCTGCTGGAGAGCGTCTACCGCAACGGGCTGGGCGAATTCGCCTACCGCAACGGGCTGGACCTGCGCGGCAGGATCCGCTTTCCGGCTGACGCCGCGCCCTCGCTGCCCGCACCCGGGCTCGGCCTGCGCGAGCACGCGCTGGTCGCCATTGGCGGCGGCAAGGATTCGCTGGTCAGCATCGAGGCGCTGCGCGCCGAGGGCATCGCCCAGACGGTGACCTGGATCGGCGGCTCGCAGCTGATCGCCGCCTGCGCCGCGCACACCGGCCTGCCCACGCTCAACATCGGCCGCCAGCTGGCGCCGCAGCTGTTCGAATTCAACCGCCAGGGCGCGTGGAACGGCCACATCCCGGTGACCGCGGTGAACTCGGCGATCATGGCCTTCGCCGCGGTGGTGCTGGGCGTGGACCAGGTGGTGTTCTCCAACGAGCGCTCGGCCAGCTACGGCTCGCTGATCCCCGGCACCGGCGAGGTCAACCACCAGTGGTCCAAGGGCTGGGCGTTCGAATCGGCGTTCGGCGACTACCTGCAGTCGCACGTGGCCGCCGACCTGCACTACTACTCGCTGCTGCGGCCGCTGAGCGAGCTGGCGGTGGCGCGGCAGTTCGCGAAGACGGACCGCTACGACGCGCATTTCTCCAGCTGCAACCGCAACTTCCACATCCTCGGCGAGCGCCCCACCAGCCGCTGGTGCGGAGTCTGCCCGAAGTGCCATTTCGTGTTCCTGGCGCTGGCGCCGTTCATGCCGAAGCTGCGGCTGGTCGGCATCGTCGGCCGCAACCTGCTGGACGATCCGGCGCAGATCCCGGGTTTCGACGCGCTGCTGGAATACGGCGACCACAAGCCGTTCGAATGCGTGGGCGAAGGCCGCGAGTCGCGCGCGGCGATGGCCGCGCTGGCGCGGCGCCCGGACTGGCGCGAGGACGCGGTGGTGCAGCGCTTCGCCCGCCAGATCGCGCCGCAGCTGGACGCGGCCGTGCTGGCCATCGAGCCGCTGCTTGCGTTGGACGCGGAGCACCGCATCCCCGCCGCGCTGTGGGAGCGCCTGCGTGCCCGCTTCGCTGCCTGAGCGGCTGCGCATCGCCGATCTGGCCGGCCGCCGCGTGGCGCTGTGGGGTTGGGGCCACGAAGGCCGCGCCGCGCATGCGGCACTACGCACGCGATTGCCCGCGCAGCCATTGACGCTGTTCTGCAGCGAAACCGAAGCGGCGGACGTGGCGGCGCTGGGCGACCCGCTGCTGTCCATCGAGCATGCCGCCACCGGCGAGCGCCTCGCCGCATTCAACGTGGTGGTGAAGTCCCCCGGCATCAGCCCGTACAAGCCCGAAGCCGCGTATGCTGCGCAGCAGGGCACCCGCTTCATCGGCGGCACCGCGCTGTGGTTCGCCGAGCGCGCCGATGCAGCGGGCGAGGTGGCCAATGCCATCTGCGTGACCGGCACCAAGGGCAAGAGCACCACGTCCTCGCTGCTGGCGCACCTGCTGCGTGCAGCGGGGCTGCGCACCGCCCTGTGCGGCAACATCGGCGTGCCGCTGCTGGAATTGCTGGACGGCCATGCCGATGCCTGGGCCATCGAGCTGTCCAGCTACCAGACCGACGATGTTGCCGCTTCCGGCGCACGCCCGCGCATCGCCATCGTCACCAACCTGCACCCGGAGCACCTGGACTGGCACGGC
The DNA here is from genome assembly GCF_036409385.1 of Thermomonas sp. LB-4. Taxonomy (NCBI): domain Bacteria; kingdom Pseudomonadati; phylum Pseudomonadota; class Gammaproteobacteria; order Lysobacterales; family Lysobacteraceae; genus Thermomonas; species Thermomonas sp. LB-4. Next base: position 191,663 of record NZ_JAXOFT010000002.1, read on the forward strand.
AGCGAGGCGCGCTACATCGCCGACAAGCTGGCGCTGGTGACGCAGGCAAAGCCGCGCATCGCCGTGCTCAACGCCGCCGACCCGCTGCTGGCGAAACTGCAGCTGCCGGACAGCGAGATTCATTGGTACGGCGATGGGCGCGGCTGGCACCTGCGCGGCGATGCGCTGTGTCGCGGCGACACTCTGGTGATGGACACCACCGCACTGCCGCTGCCCGGCCGCCACAACCGCAGCAACCTGTGCGCGGTGCTGACCGCGCTGGAGGCGTTCGGCCTCGACGCGGTGGCCCTTGCCCCGCATGCGGCGACATTCCAGCCGTTGCCCAACCGGCTGCAGCCGCTGGGCGAAAAGGACGGCATCCTCTACGTCAACGATTCCATCAGCACCACGCCGATGGCCACGCAGGCGGCGCTGGACCTGTATGCCGGCCGCGAGGTCGCGGTGCTGGTCGGTGGCCACGACCGCGGCCTGCCCTGGGACGAGTTCGCCGACGCGCTGCGCGCGCGCGCGCCCAAGGCGGTCATCACGATGGGCCAGAACGGGCCGCGCATCCACGCGCTGCTGATGCCCGTGGCGGCGCAGGCCGGTTTCGTGCTGGAGACCGCGGGCGATCTGGCCGATGCGATGGACAAAGCGCGCTCGGCCCTGCCCGACGGCGGCGTGGTGCTGCTCTCGCCCGGCGCCCCCAGCTTCGGGCCGTACCGCAACTACGTGGAGCGCGGCCGCCACTTCGCCCGGCTGGCCGGCTTCGATCCCGACGCGATTTCCGGCATCCGGGGCATGGGCATCGCCTGAGCGTTCGCGGGTCGTTCCGCTGCCGCCCCCCGCGCCAGCCACTCGACGCGGGGCGCGCCGGCAGCGGATCAGGCCCCGCCCGCAGGCGCAGGCGATTCGGCGCGGCCGGCCCGACTGCGGGGCAGGCGCGGAAAAAACTTCACGGAAGCTGAACCGGATTCGCGTAGCGTGCGCGGATCATCTTCCCGGAGTCCCGCCATGCGCCGCCCATTGCTCGCCCTCGCGCTTTCGTTTGCCGCCTTGCCCGCATTCGCCGCCATGCAGGCCAAGCCCGTCGAATGGACGGTGGGCAAGGACCGTTTCAGCGGCTACGTGGTCTATGACGATGCCTCGGCGGCGAAGCGGCCCGGGCTGGTGATGGTGCCGAACTGGATGGGCGTCACCGACGATGCGGTGGCGCGCGCCAAGGCGGTGGCCGGGGCCGATTACGTGGTGCTGGTGGCCGACGTGTACGGCAAGGGCCGCCAGCCCGCCAACGCGGGCGAAGCCGGCAAGCTGGCCGGTGGCCTCCGCGGCGAGGACCGCGGCGCGCTGCGCGCCCGCATCGAAGGCGCGGTGGCGACCTTGAAGGCGCAGGCCGGCAACGCGCCGCTGGATGCCGCGCGGATCGGCGCGTTCGGGTTCTGCTTCGGCGGCTCCACCGTGCTGGAGCTGGCGCGCAGCGGCGCGGATCTCGCCGGCGTGGTCAGCGTGCACGGCGGGCTGGCGCCGGGCGCAAAATCGGCCACCGCCACCGCGGTGAAGACGCCGGTGCTGGTGCTCAACGGCGCCGACGACAAGGCGGTACCCGACAGCGATATCGCCGCCTTCGAACAGGAGATGGATGGCGCCGGCGCCGACTGGCAGTTCGTCGATTTCAGCGGCGCGGCGCACTGCTTCGCCGAGCCGTCGGCCGGCAGCGATCCCGCCAGCAACTGTCGCTACGACGAGCGCGCGGCGAAGCGCGCCTACCGGATGATGGCGGACTTCTTCCGCGAGCGGTTCGCGCTGTAGCGGGGCGCTTGGGCGTTCGGCGCCGCGGCCAGTTCAGTGGTCGCGGCTGACCGAATACCGCGCCAGCCCGCGCAGCGCATCCACGTAGGCATTGCCGGGCAGCGCCGCCAGCGCGGCATCGGCGGCGTCGGCGTAGGCCATGGCCCGCGCGCGGCTGTAGTCCAGGCTGCCGCAGCGGGCGATCGCCGCCTGCACCGCGGCCAGGCCGTCGAGGTCGCCGTCTTCCACGATCCGTCGCAGCTCGGCGCGCACGCCGTCGTCGCTGTGCGCCATCGCGTGGATCAGCGGCAGGGTCATCTTGCCTTCGGCCAGGTCGTCGCCGAGGTTCTTGCCCAGGATGGCGGCGTCGGAAGCGTAGTCCAGCACGTCGTCGGCGATCTGGAAGGCGTAGCCCAGGCGCAGGCCGTAGTCGTGCAGCGCCTGCTGGGTGGCGGCGTCGGCGCCGGCCAGCAGCGCGCCCAAGCGGGTGGCGGCGGCGAACAGGATCGCGGTCTTGCGCTCGATCACCCGCAGGTAGGCGGCTTCGTCGGTGTCCGGGTTGCGCACGTGCAGCAGCTGCAGCACCTCGCCCTCGGCGATCAGGTTGGTGGTGTCGGCCAGGATCTTCTGCACGTCCATCCGCCCCAGTTCCACCATCAGCTGGAAGCTGCGCGAGTACAGGAAGTCGCCGACCAGCACGGACGCCGCGTTGCCCCAGACGGCATTCGCGGTCTTGCGGCCGCGGCGCAGGTCGGATTCGTCGACCACGTCGTCGTGCAGCAGGGTGGAGGTATGGATGAATTCCACCACCGCCGCCAGCTGGTGCGCGTCGGCGCCGATGCCCTTGCCGTCCCCGTCGCCCAGCGCGCCCGTCGCCAGCAGCAGCAGCATCGGCCGCAGCCGCTTGCCGCCGGCGCCCACGATGTACTCCGCGATCTGGTTGACCAGCACCACGTCCGAGGCCAGCCGGCGGCGGATCAGCGCGTCCATCGCGGTCATGTCGGGCGCGGCCAGGGCCTGGATCGCCTTGAGGTCGGGCGCGGCGTGCGCGAGGTCGGGAGCGGTCATGGGTGGCATCGGCGGGGAATGCCGAAGTATAAGCGGTGGGGGTGTTTTCCGACCCCCCGGCGCGGCGTCGGCCGGCTGCCGGCCGTTATACTCGGATGCCATCGTCCACCCCGGGCGAGACGAGACAAGAGCGAGGCAGCACATGGCACGCGGCGTGAACAAAGTGATCCTGGTCGGCAACCTCGGCAACGATCCCGACGTGAAGTACACCCAGGGCGGGATGGCGATCACCACGCTGAGCGTGGCCACCACCAGCGTGCGCAAGGACCGCGACGGCAACCAGCAGGAGAAGACCGAGTGGCACCGGGTCAAGCTGTTCGGCAAGCTCGGCGAGATCGCCGGTGAGTACCTGAAGAAGGGCCGCCAGGTCTATATCGAGGGACGCCTGGAATACGGCTCCTACGAGAAGGACGGGGTCAAGCACTACACCACCGACATCGTGGCCGACGAGATGCAGATGATCGGCAGCGGCGACGGCCAGCGCGGTGGCGGCGAAGGTGGCGGCGGCTACCAGCAGCGCGGCGGCGGTGAAGGCGGCGGTTACCAGCGTGGAGGCGGTGGCGGCTACGGCGGCGGCGACCGCCCGCAGCGCAGCGCCCCGGCGCAGCGTCGCGAGCCCGCGCAGGCGCCGGCCAAGCCGGCGTTCGACGACGTGCCGTTCGACGACGACATCCCGTTCTAGGACCTACCTGCCCGCAAGGGTTGGGCCCGGGCGCGCAGCGCGTGCCGGGGCAGCCGACTGGAGGAAAGCAGGGTTTCCCCCGATGCGCCGGCGCGGCGCGGCGGGCAGCATCCGGGGACGGGCGTGGCCATGGCGCCGCCCGTCCTGCGCGGCGATCCGCCCGGCGGTTCCGCGCTTTTCCGACTGGAGGCGATGCATCGATGAAACCCGGATTCCTTGTCCTGCTCCTGCTGCTCCTGCCGGCCGCGATGGCGCCCGCCGCTGCCGGCGAGCAGCGGCCGCGCGCGCGCGCCGCCGGCGTGATCATCGGCAGCATGGCGCCGGGCCCGCACAACGCGATCACCGACGTGGAAGGCGTCGGGGTGGGCCACGCCACCCTGACCGAAGGCACGCGCCTGCATACCGGCGTCACCGCGATCGTGCCGCACGCCGGCAACATGTTCCGCCAGCGGGTGCCGGCGGCGATCGTGGTCGGCAATGGCTTCGGCAAGCTGGTCGGGATCACCCAGGTGCAGGAGCTCGGCGAACTGGAAACGCCGATCCTGCTGACCGGGACCCTGGGCACGTGGAAGGTCGCCGACGCCGCGGCGGACTGGCTGCTGCGCCAGCCCGGCATGGAGAACGTCCGCTCGATCAATCCGGTGGTCGGCGAAACCAACGATGGCTATCTCAGCGACATCCGCGCGCGCCCGCTGACCCCGGCGCTGGTCGAACAGGCCTTGACCACGCTGTCGACCGGTGCGGTCGCCGAAGGCAGCATCGGCGCCGGTGCCGGCACGGTGGCGTTCGGCTGGAAGGGCGGCATCGGCACCAGTTCGCGCCGGCTCGCGCAGGCGGACGGCGGCTATACGGTCGGGGTGCTGGTGCAAAGCAATTTCGGTGGCGACCTCACCATCGCCGGCGTGCCGGTATGGAAGCAGCTGCCCGACCCGGCGGCACAGGCGCAAAGCCTCAAGGCGCCGCCGCCGAGCACCGGCGATGGCAGCATCATGATCGTGGTGGCCACCGATGCCCCGCTGGACGCTGCCGGCCTGCAGCGGCTGGCCCGGCGTGCGCTGGTGGGCCTGGCCCGCACCGGCTCGGTGATGTCGAACGGGTCCGGCGATTACGTCATCGCCTTTTCCACCGCGAAGGAAAACCGTCGTGATCCAGAGGTGGCCGTGCAGCCGGCGCGCAGCGTTGCCGGCGAAGCGATCACGCCGCTGTTCCAGGCCACTGCCGAGGCGACCGAGGAAGCGATCGTGAATTCGCTGTTCCGCGCCACCAGCGTCCGCGGGCACCGCGGCAACGCCGCCGCGCTGCCGCTGGCGCCGGTGCTGCAGGCGTTGCGCCGGGCCGGGGCGGTGCAGGCGCCCGCGCGCTGAGGCTGTTCAGCCGAGCAGCCGCGCCAACTGGGTGCGGTTGGCGACATCGAGCTTGCGGAAGATCGAGCTGACCTGGCTTTCGATGGTCTTGCGCGAACGGCACAGCTGCTGCGCGATGTCCCCGTTGCGGAGCCCGGCGGCGACCAGCGCCGCCACCTTGCGCTCGCTCGGTGACAGCGACTTCAGCAGCGGCACGACCCGTGGCGAGGTGGCGTCGACCGCCGCCGCAGGGCCGCCATCGGCGAGGATCAGCAGGTGCTGGGCGGAACGGGAGGAACGGCCCGGCGCCGAGCTGATTTCCAGGCGCAGGCGCAGGTCGGGACGCCGCGGGTGCTGGAGCGCCAGCGTCGCCCTGTTGCCGGGGGATTGCGGGCACGCGGACGCGTCTTCCAGCCACTGGCGCAATGGCGTTTCGATCGTGCGCGGAAGCCGTCCGCTCGCTTCGGCATCCTCGCTCCAGCGACGGCACAGGCGGCTTGCTTCCAGCGACATCCAGCTCGGCACCAGGTCGCCGTCCACCAGCACCGCCGGCAGCGGGAACTCATGCAGCAGGGTTTCGAATGCGTGGCTGCGCGCGCGTTCGCGCTCCAGCGTGCGGATGCGCTGCAGGCTGGCATCCAGCAGGGGGTACAGGTCCATCAGGAAAGCGGTTTCGCCGTCCGACAGCGCCGTGTGGCCGGCGCGGATGCGGATGCTCAGCACCGCTTCCAGCCGGGTGGCGTCCCAGAACGCAAGATGGATGAATTCGTGCCAGCCGGGCGTCTGGTCCTGTGCTTCCAGGCGCGCGCGCGCAGCGGCATCCTGCGAAGCGATCTGCGAAAAGGTGTACCAGCGCACCCGCGGGTTCGCGGTCAGATAGGGGGCGGCGACATCCAGGCTGGTGGCCAGTCGCGCGGCATTGCCGCCGCTTTCCGGCAGGTGGTGCCTGCCCTGCAGGGGATGGAATCCCTGGATGTCGAACAGCAGGCTGCAGGAGTGGCAGGGCAGGGCGCTGGTGATGAGCGCGGCGCAGGATGCCCAAAGTGCGTCCAGGTCGGCGGCCTTCACCAGGTTGGCACGCGCCACTGCCAGCGTGTCCGCATGGGCGAGGGCGTTGCAGGCATCGGGTATCAGCATTTCGTCCCTTGGCGGAAGGCGCGCGGCATGTCTCGGCGGTGGTGCGTGGCGTCGTGCGCGCGAACTTGTAGCACCGGCCCAAGGGGGCGGCAAGGCGGGTGGCGGGAACATGCGGGTTTTCTCCGATTCCGGCGGCGGGCGGCTGTGGTCGAATGGTGCGCGAATGGCGGACGCGGACCTGCGGCCGCGGCAATGGAGGACAGATTCGTGGACCAGTCGTTGAACACGGTGGTTTTGCAGACGCCCTATGTGCTGTTCCTGGGCGAGGAAACCAATCCGCTGAAGGCCAAGACCGCGCTGGGCCTGCGCGACTGGGCGCCGGCCCATTGCCTGGGCCAGACGCGCATGCCCGGTGGCAGCGTGGACCTGGGCCTGCCCGAACTGGCGCCGGTCGCGGCCGCTGCGGCTGGCGCCCGCTCGCTGCTGATCGGCGTCACCCCCGTGGGCGGGCGCATCCCCGCGCACTGGGCGCCGGTGCTGGTCGCCGCAGCGCAGGCGGGCCTGGACATCGTCAGCGGGCTCCACACGCCGCTGGAATCGGTGCCGGGCCTGGCGCGGGCCGCCGCCGCGGCGGGCGTCAGGCTGGTGGACGTGCGCCGCCCGCCCGACAACCTGCCGCGCGCCACCGGCAAACGCCGCAGCGGCAAGCGCGCGGCGATGGTCGGCACCGACTGCGCACTGGGCAAGAAATACACCGCACTGGCGCTGGCCAAGGCGATGCGCGAGCAGGGGATCGACGCCGATTTCCGCGCCACCGGGCAAACCGGGATCATGATCGCGGGCGCCGGCATCGCGGTCGACGCGGTCATCGCCGACTTCATCGCCGGTGCGGCCGAGTGCATCTCGCCCGCGGCCGCGTCCGACCATTGGGACCTCATCGAAGGCCAGGGCTCGCTGTTCCATCCAGCCTATGCCGGCGTCACCCTGGGCCTGCTGCATGGCTCGCAGCCGGATGCGCTGATCCTCTGCCACGACCCGTCGCGCACGCACATCGTCAGCTGGCCTGACTATCCGCTGCCGGGCCTGGAGGATGCGCGCGATCTGTACCTGCGCATGGCGCGGATGACCAATCCCGGCGCCCGCCTCGCCGGGGTCAGCCTGAACACGTCTGCCCTGGACGATGCGGCGGCGCAGGAAGCGCTGGCGCAGGCCGAACGGGTGCTGGGCGTGCCGGCGTTCGACCCGATGCGCACGCCGCTGGAGCGTGCGGTTGCGGCCCTGCTGGATTGAGCGGTGGGCCAGTGATGCCACGCTGCCGAGGGAAGACATGACGCGCAAGCTGCTGGTCAGGCCGCACGCCTGGAAACTGAAGGAACCTTTCGCCATCTCGCGTGGCGTGCGCAGCGAGGCGCGGGTCGTCATCGTCGAGCTGGAGGAGGACGGCAAGGTCGGTCGCGGCGAAGCCTGCGGCGTGCCCTACCACGGCGAAACCCAGGAGACGATGGCGGCGCAGATCGAAGCGGTGCGCGCGGCGATCGAGGCCGGCTGCGACCGCCAGCAGCTGCTGCACCTGCTGCCCGCCGGCGGTGCGCGGCACGCCGTCGATGCGGCGTTGTGGGATATGGAAGCCAAGCGCACCGGCGTACCGGTCTGGCAGCGCGCGGGTGCGCCCGGCTGGCGGCCGATCGACAGCGCCGTGACCATCGGCATCCGCGGCATCGCCGATTACGAAGCGGCGGCGCGCGAACGCGCGGCCTTTTCCTGGATCAAGGTGAAGGTCGGCCCCGGCTCGCCGCTGGAAGCGGTGGCCGCGGTGCGGCGCGGCGCGCCGGACGCGCACTTGATCGTCGATGCCAACCAGTCGTGGACGCTGGACGAGCTGCGCGAGTACGCGCCGCAGCTGCAGCCCTGTGCGGTGGATCTGCTCGAACAGCCGCTGGCCGCCGGCACCGACGCGGGGCTTGGCGACTACGCCGGGCCGATCCCGCTGTGCGCCGACGAGTCGCTGTCCACCGAGGACGACCTGCCGCAGCTGGTGGGGCGCTATCAGTTCGTCAACATCAAGCTGGACAAGGTCGGTGGATTGACCGCCGCACTGCGGTTGGCAGAGGCGGCGCGCGCATCAGGATTCCGGCTGATGGTCGGCTGCATGCTGGGCGGTTCCGTTTCGGTCGCGCCGGGCATGGTGCTGGCGCAGCAATGCGAGGTCTGCGATCTCGACGGCCCCTGGCTGCAGTCGGAGGACTGGCCCGGGGGCATCGTCTATCGGCAGGGACGCATGTCACTGCCCGCGCCTGCGCTCTGGGGCTGAGATCGCGGCAGGCCGGGCGGAACCGGCCGCCCTTGGGGTTCGCCGGTTCCAGCGCCGCAGGCCGGGTGTCATTCCTGGCCGTTGATCCAGTCGAGCGCCGGATAGCTGCCATCGCCCATGAACAGCCGCAGCACCTGCTTGTAGGTGGCCGGCCCGTTCTCGCTGTTGGTGAACAGCACCAGGCTTTCGCCGGTGGATGGATCGAGCGCGAAGAAGGCCTTGAAGCCGGGATTGTCGCCCCAGTGCCAGGCCAGCCGCCGGCCATCCGCATCCTGCAGGCCCACCCCCAGGCCCCAGGCGATGAAGGGGTCGGCCGGATTGGGCGACGACGCGTTGTCGGCGTTGCTGGACGGCGAGAACATCATCGAGCGGGTTGCCGGCTCCAGGCCTTCGCCCTTGTACAGCGCGCGCTGGATGAAGTTGGCGTAGTCGCGGGCGGTGGTCACCAGCGTCCATGCCGTGTTCTCCCACGCGAACACCCGCTCCGCTCGGGGCGTCCCGTCCTGTTCGTGGCCCGACGCATTGCGCGGGTCGGATGCGTGCTTGGTCAGGAAACTGCTGCTGGGCATGTCGAACCGCGAAAAGACTTCCTGCTCCGCCAATGCGTCCCAGCTCGAACCGGCGATGTGCTCGAGGGTCCGCTGCAGCAGGTAGAAGCCTTCGCCGGAATAGGCGAAGCGCGTGCCGGGCGCAAAGCTGCTCTCCAGCGGCGTGCCGTCGATAGCCGGGTTCGAAGGCGAGATCTGCCAGTTCGGCAGGCCGGTGGTGTGGTTCAACACCATGCGGGCGGTGATCCCGCGGGCAAGCGCGTTGTCCTTGGTCCTGGGCGAATGCCAGTAATTCCACAGCGGTGCGTCAAGGTCGATCTTCCCTGCAGCCGCGAACCTGAGCGTGATGTAGGCGGCGACGACTTTCGACAGCGATGCAGCCTGGAACGTCGTCTGTTCGGTGACCCTTGCCCCGGTGTCGGCGTTCAGTACGCCGTGGAGATAGGTTTCGCCCTCGCCGTGCCGCAAGTGGACCAGCTGCGCCCCGGGGATGCCGGCGGCTCGCAACGCGTCCTCGAAGGCTGCGTGCCGGGCGGCGCGTTCGTTGCCGCTTGCCGCCGGTTGGATGCGCTCGTCCTTCGCGGGATCGGCCCCTTGCGCGGACAGATGGGAGCAGGCGGCCGTCGACAACAGTGCCATCGACAGGACGGCTGCGCGTATCTGAATCCTCATGTTTCCCCTTGGGGTGTCGGGCACGTGCCGGCACGACTGCATGGCAATGGCCGCTTCGTGCCGGCAGGAGGAGCGCTGTCCACGACGCACGCCGTCGTGTCCGCTGGATACTAGCCCGCTGCTTCGCGAGTCCTGCGCAGCGGGAGAAGAATCAGGGTTTTCCCTGATCCGCCCGGCGCTGGCGCACCGGCCCATGCCTGCTGGCCCGCGCATGCCGGTCCGGGGGGCGGGCGCAAGGCGAGAGGCGCGGCGGATGCAGCCGACCATATGTGGCATCGGTTCCGTTAGTCTTGGTGCCGCCGCCGCACCCGGCGCGCTTCCGGAGCCTTCCATGAGCGGACGCCAGCGCCAGTTGAGCATGGGGTTCCTTGCCGAGCCGTCGGACGTGAACTTCGGCGGCAAGGTCCACGGCGGGCAGGTGATGCGCTGGATCGACCAGGCCGGCTACGCCGCCGCGGTCGGCTGGAGCGGCCACTACAGCGTCACCGTGGCGGTAGGCGGCATCCGCTTCGTGGCGCCGATCCGGATCGGCGACCTGGTCGCGGTGCAGGCCACGCTGATCCATACCGGGACCACGTCCATGCATTTCGCGGTGGACGTGCGTGCGCGCGATCCGCGGGCCGACGAGGCCGACGCACGCCTGTGCACCCACTGCGTCATCGTGTTCGTGGCGCTGGACGCTCCGGAAGGCGCACCTGTACCGGTGCCCGCGTGGCAGCCGCGCAGCGAGGAGGACCGCAAGCTGGCGGAGTACGCGCAGCAGGTGATGGCGCTGGGCCGCGACGTGGAACAGGCGGTGGCGCGCTACCGGATGGCTGCCGCCGACGCTCGCAAACAGTGACGCCGCCCGCAGGCGGCGTCATCGGTGCGGTTCGTGGCGTGCCGGCTCAGCTGCCGGTGGCCAGGCGCCGCGCCTCGAGATACTTCTGCGCCCAGTAGCCGTTGGTCAGGCTGGAGACGGTGACGTCGCGGCCGGTGCGCGGCGCGTGCACGAACTTGCCTTCGCCGACATAGATGCCGACGTGGTCGATGTGGCCGCGCTTGCCGAAGAACACCAGGTCGCCCTCGGCCAGCGCGTCGCGGCTTGCCACCTTGGTGCCTTCGTCGGCCATCGCGCGGGAGACGCGCGGCAGGTCGATGCCGATGGTGCGGAACACGTAGCCGACCAGGCCACTGCAGTCGAAGCCGCTCTCCGGCGAACTGCCGCCCCAGCGATAGGGCGTCCCGAGCAGGGAGAACGCGCGCTGCAGCACGGTCTTGACCAGCGATGGGCTGGTCGGCGCGTCCTTGGCCTTCTGCAGGATGGCCAGCTGGGTGGCCAGCGGCGCGGTATCGGGGGTGGCGATGGCGGCGGGGGCGGGCAGGGCCAGCGCGGTGGCCGGGGTTAGCGCAGCCGCTGCTTGCGGTGCGGTGTCGGCCTTTGAAATCGCGGGATTCATGGCCAGTGCCGGCAGGCTGCCCGCCACGAGGGCGAGGGCAAGGACCAGTCGGAGCGCGCGGCGGGAGCGCGGTGCGGAATGGCCGTGGGGCAGGTTTGCTGTCTTCACGCGGTCATCACGAAGCAAAAACAGGGGCGACTATGCCCGCGATGACGGGTCAGGAAGTTCAGAAAGCGTTAGATGGTGAAAGATGAATAGGCGAGAATTCACATATCCATCATCGGGATGCGAGATTTCGTGACGGATATCACGTTTCACTCCAGCAGCCTCTTGGCCCCCGTGTAATGGTCGATCCACCAGTGTCCGTCCAGGGAATCCAGCCGGACCGTCCCGCCGCTGCTGGGCGCATGGACGAAGCGGCCTTGGCCGACGTAGATGCCGACGTGGCTGACCTGCCCGCCGCTGCCGAAGAACACCAGGTCGCCTCCTGCCAGCCGCTCCGGCCGGATGCGCGGCCCCTGCAGGGCCGCCAGTTCCCGGGTGGTGCGCGGCAGCTGCAGGTTCAGCATGTCGCGGAACACGTAGCCGACCAGGCCGCTGCAGTCGAAGCCGCTCTCCGGGGTATTGCCGCCATAGCGGTAGGGCGTGCCGACCAGGCTGATGGCGCGCATCAGCACCGCGTTGGCCCTGGCCGGGTCGGCCGGCGCCACGGTGGGCCAGTCGCGCGCGGCCTCCCGCGGCGGCGGGTTGCGGACCGCTTCGCCACCCCCGCAGCCGGACAGCGCCATGGCCAGCAGTACGGCTGCCAGGAGCGCCGGCAATGGCGCTGGCGCGGCGCAGCGTCGATAATGCGCGCCCGGTCGCTGGATGCAGTCGGCTGGTTCCATCCCGCGCAGTGTTGTCGCAACTGCATGCTGCGGCAAGCGCCCAACCGATTGGCAGGCACATCATGAAGATCGAAAAAGACCGCGTTGTCCGTTTCCACTACGCCGTGGCCGAAGCCGGCAAGGAACAGCTGGAAAGCTCGAAGGCCGTGGGCGAGCCGCTGGCCATCCTGTTCGGCCGCGGGCAGATCATCCCCGGCCTGGAAAAGGCGATGGATGGCCATGAGGCCGGCGACAGCTTCAAGGCCGCCGTCACCGCCGCCGACGCCTACGGCGAGCGCCGCGACGGCCTGACCCAGCGCATCCCCAAGAAGCATTTCGGCGAACAGAAGCTGGCGCCGGGCATGCAGGTGGTGCTGAACACCAATTTCGGCCCGCGCGCGGTGACCATCGAGAAGGTGGGCATGAGCGTGGTCGACGTGGACCTGAACCACCCGATGGCCGGCAAGGACCTGGAGTTCGACATCGAGATCGTCGAGGTGCGCGAGGCCAGCGAGGAAGAGATCGCGCACGGCCACGTGCACGGCGAGGGCGGCCACCAGCATTGATTCATGCTGGGCATGAATCGATCCCAAGATTTGCCACGCGAACCTTGGCCCCCGCAGTTCGCTGCCAGGCCCCCATTGGTGCCTGCGGCACGAATCGCCCCCTGACGGCGGTTTCCGGGTTGCACCCGGAAACTCCCCAAAGTTCGCCTTGCGAACTTCGGGCCCCGCCGGGTGCTTCCACACCCCCATTCGCGCCTGCGGCGCGAATCGCCCCCTGACTCGGGGGGCTGTTTCCGGGATTGGTGATCGCAACGGCCCGCTCGCGGGCCGTTCGCGTTTTTCCCGCCGGTGCATGACGCCATTCCGTCAAGCACGGGCATGGGACTGCTTCGCCGGCGCCGGCGCGCGATAATGGGCGATCTTTCCAGTGGACATCGACCATCGTGAGCGCAGCCATCGCCGAACAATCCATCGATTGCCTCGTGGTCGGCGCCGGCGTGTCCGGACTCGCCACTGCGTTGGCGCTGCTCGATGATGGCCGCGAAGTGACGGTGATCGACGCCGGCAAGGTCGGCGCCGGCGCTTCCCACGGCAACTGCGGCACGCTCACGCCCAGCCACGCGCCGCCGCTGGCCGGCCCGAACACCCTGTTGCGCGCCGCGCGCTGGATGTTCACCCCTGACGCGCCGCTCTACATCAAGCCGACCCTGGACCCCGATACCCTGCGCTGGATGCTGGGCTTCATGCAGCGCTGCAACCACCGCGACTACGTGGCCAGCGCCCGCGCCAAGTACACCCTGCTGTCGGATTCGCGCCAGCGCATCCAGCAGTGGGTGGAGCGCTATGCGCTGGACTGCGAGTTCGCCGAAACCGGCGAGGACTACGTGTTCAAGACCCGCCGCGACATGGACCGCGAACTGGGCGACGTGCCGCTGCTGAACGAGCTGGGCGTGGACGTGGAGGTCGTGGAAGGCAGGGACTACGAGGCGCGCGATCCGGCCTTCAAGCCGGGCCTGGCCGGCGCGATGTGCTTCCGCGGCGATGCCGCGCTGCGCCCGGACCGCTACGTGGCCGAACTGGCCCGGGTCGTGCGCGAGCGTGGCGGCCGGATCGTCGAGCACTGCGCGCTGCAATCGCTCGAGTCCGGCGCACAGGGCGTGCTGGCCACCACTGCGCAGGGACCGCTGCGCGCCCGCGACGTGATCCTGGCGACTGGCGCGTGGTCGCCGCGGATCGCCTCGGCGGTGGGCCTGCCGTGGCTGCGCAAGACGATCCAGCCCGGCAAGGGCTACTCGATCACCTACAGCTCGCCGCCGCTGGCGCCCAAGCGGCCGGTCATCCTCTACGAGCCCTCGGTCTGCGTGACCGCGTGGGGCAGCGGCTACCGGCTGGGCAGCACGATGGAGTTCACGGGTTTCGACGACAGCCTCAATGAAAAGCGCCTGGGCGCGCTTGAGCGCGGCGCGGCGCAGTTCCTGCACCACCCGGTCGGCCCGGAAGTGCGCGAGAAGTGGTGCGGCTGGCGGCCGATGAGCCGCGACGACATCCCGCTGATCGGCCGCGCGCCCGGCCATCCGCACCTGTGGATGGCGGTCGGCCACGGCATGATGGGGGTGAGCATGAGCGCCAGCACCGGCCAGCTGCTGGCCGACATGATCGCCGGCCGCACGCCCTGCGTGGACCCGGCGCCGTTCGATCCCGCGCGTTTCGCCTGAGCCCCGGTGGCCTGTTGGCCGCGGCCGGTGCACTATCGAGCGCCGGCCGGGGATCGGCGCAGGAGACGGATGATGACCACGAGCAAGGCCCGCGCCGACTTCCGCATGCAGCTGCTGGGGCTGGCGATCCTCGCCGCCGCGGCCTGGCTGGTCTACTGGCTGCTGGGCCGGTTGTTCCCGTCCGAACTGCACGCCACCGCGGACTGGCTGGCCGCGCGCTTCCACGGCGTGGTGCGCTGGGTTTCCGGCTGGTTCTCCTAGAGCCCTGCGCCAGGGGCCGCGTTGGGCGGCGCAGCCGCGGACGGTCGGGTTTCTCGGGCCGGCAACACGGCTGGCCGCCCTTGCGCTGAAGTCGCGCCCCGGAAAATCACTCGTTGCCGGATGAACGGATGCCGCCGGCACGGCCGGCGGCAGCGAATCGCCAGGTCAGACTTCCAGCGTGGCCAGGTCGCCCTTCTGCTCCAGCCAGCTCTTGCGGTCGGAGGCGCGCTTCTTGGCCAGCAGCATGTCCATCAGCGCGCGGGTGGCCGCGTCGTCGTCCACGGTGAGTTGCACCAGCCGGCGCGTGTCCACGTGCATGGTGGATTCGCGCAGCTGCTGCGGGTTCATCTCGCCCAGGCCCTTGAAGCGGGTCACGTGGACCTGGCCCTTGAGCTTCTCGCGCTGGATCTTCTCCAGCAGCAGGCGCTTTTCCTCCTCGTCCAGCGCATAGAACACCTGCTTGCCCACGTCCACCCGGAACAGCGGCGGCATCGCCACGAACACGTGGCCGGCGCGCACCAGCGCGGGGAAGTGGCGCAGGAACAGCGCGCTGAGCAGGGTGGCGATGTGCAGGCCGTCGGAATCGGCGTCGGCCAGGATCACGATCTTGCCGTAGCGCAGGTCGTCGATCTCGTCCTTGCCGGGGTCGCAGCCGATGGCGACGGCGAGGTCGTGCACTTCCTGCGAACCCAGCACCTGCCCGGAGGCGACTTCCCAGGTATTCAGGATCTTGCCGCGCAGCGGCAGGATGGCCTGGAAATCCTTGTCGCGCGCCTGCTTGGCGCTGCCGCCGGCGGAGTTGCCCTCGACCAGGAACAGCTCGGTGCGCGACAGGTCCTGCGAAATGCAGTCGGCCAGCTTGCCGGGCAGCGCCGGGCCCTGCGTCACCTTCTTGCGGACGATCTGCTTCTCGGTCTTGAGCCGCGCCGACGCTCGCTCGATGGCCAGCTGCGCGATCTTCTCGCCTAACTCGGTGTTGGCGTTGAGCCAGAGGCTGAAGGCGTCGTGCGCGGCGCCCTCGACGAAGCCCGCGGCCTGCCGCGAGGACAGGCGTTCCTTGGTCTGGCCGCTGAACTGCGGGTCGGTCATCTTCAGCGACAGCACGAAGGCGACGCGGTCCCACACGTCTTCCGGCGCCAGCTTGACGCCGCGCGGCAGCAGGTTGCGGAAGTCGCAGAACTCGCGCAGCGCATCGGTGAAGCCGCTGCGCAGGCCGTTGACGTGGGTGCCGTGCTGGGCGGTAGGAATCAGGTTGACGTAGCTTTCCTGCACCAGCTCGCCTTCCGGCAGCCAGGCCACCGCCCAGTCCACCACCTCGGTGTCCTTTTTCAGGCTGCCCACGAACAGCTCCGGCGGCAGCAGCTCGCGGCCGTCCAGCTCGCCCTTCAGGTAATCGCGCAGGCCGTCCTCGTAATGCCACTGCAGGCGCTCGCCGCTGGCCTCGTCGAACAGGCTGACGGTCAGGCCGGGGCACAGCACGGCCTTGGCGCGCAGCAGGTGCTTGAGCGCGCGCAGGTTGAACTTCGGCGTGTCGAAGTATTTGGGATCGGGCCAGAAACGCAGCCGCGTGCCGGTGTTCTTCCTGCCGACGCTGCCGACCACCGACAGGGCGGAAGCGCGGTCGCCATCGGCGAAGGCCATGTGGTATTCGCTGCCGTCGCGCTTGATGAACACGTCGACCCGCGTCGACAGCGCGTTGACCACGCTCACGCCGACGCCGTGCAGGCCGCCGCTGAAGGTGTAGTTCTTGTTGCTGAACTTGCCGCCGGCGTGCAGGCGGGTGAGGATCAGCTCGACGCCGGGGATCTTCTCCTCCGGATGGATGTCCACCGGCATGCCGCGGCCGTCGTCGGCCACTTCGCAGCTGCCGTCGGCGTGCAGGGTCACTTCGATGCCGCGCGCGTGCCCCGCCAGCGCCTCGTCCACTGCGTTGTCGATGACCTCCTGCGCCAGATGGTTCGGGCGGCTGGTGTCGGTGTACATGCCGGGCCGGCGCTTGACCGGGTCCAGGCCGGAGAGGACTTCGATGTCGGCGGCGTTGTAGCGGGTGTTCATGCGGGCATGCTGCAGGGGGACGGCGCAGGATGGTCGCCGCGGATGCCGCGGTCAAGGTTGAACGCCATCACGAACCGTGCCACGCCGCGTGCGGGTTTGCGCCAGATCAACACCGGCCGGGCCCCCTGCGTCGATCATGCCGCGCTTCCCCCCACGGAGAGCGGCCGGCGATGTCCGACCAGTACGAGGACTTGCAGCAGAGCTACGGCCGCTGCCTGCGCGACAAGCGCTTCATCGAGCGTTTCTACGAGGTGTTCATGGCCAGCCATCCGGCGATCGCGCCGATGTTCGCCGACACCGACTTCAGCAAGCAGCGCATGGCGCTGCGGCGCGGGATCAGCGTGGCGATCCTGCATGCGGCCGGCAGTGGAATGTCGCGGGGCGCCACCGAGACCATGGCCGACGTGCACAGCCAGGCGGGCCGCGTGCCGGTCGATCCCGCGCTGTATCCCTACTGGATCGACAGCCTGCTGCAGGTGGTCGAGGCCACCGACGACGAGGCCACGCCGGCGCTGCTGGCGCGCTGGCGCACGGCGATGGGGGTGGTCTGCGACACTTTCACCCGGCGCTATCGGGCCGCGTGATCCAGCACCGCGCCGGCCGTCCGGCGGCGTGGCGCCATCGCCTACAATCGCCGCGGGGTCGCCGGACGGGGCGATCCTTCCCGAAGGCAGGCGACGGCGGCAGGTGCATGGGCGACAGGGCGGTGGATCAGGCGGGCGCGACCGCACCGGCAGCGACGGCGCGGCTGCTTGCCGCTGACGTAGGCGGCACCTATGCGCGGGTGGGTCTGGTTGATCCGCAGGGCAACGGTTTCGCCGTCGGCTTCCACCGCCGTTACCAGTGCGCGGCCTTCCCCAGCCTGGCCGCGGTGCTGCGCCACTTCCGCGACGAGGCCGCGGAGGCCGGCGAAGCCGCGTTCCCGGACGCCTGCGTGGTGGCGATCGCCGGCGTACTGCAGGGCGACCACCTGCTCAACGGTAACCTGGCCTGGCCGGTGTCGCTGTCTGGGACCCGGCGCGACGCCGGCATCCGCCACCTGCACCTGATCAATGATTTCGAGGCGCTGGCCTGGGCGCTGCCGCGGATTCCGCAGGCGCAGTTCCAGCCGCTGGGCGCGGCGGGAGGCCTGCCGCTGCCGGCGCTGCTGCTGGGTCCGGGCACCGGGCTTGGCGCGGCGCTGCTGGTCGATCAGGGCGGCCGGCTTGCCGTGCAGCCCAGCGAAGCGGGGCAGGCCGCGCTGGCCGCCGGTACGCCGCTGGAGCTGGACGTGGTGCGGCTGCTGCAGGCGCGCTTCGGGCACGTGGCCAGCGAGCGTGTGTTTTCCGGCCCTGGCCTGGTGCACCTGTACGAGGCGCTGTGCGCGCTGCGCGACCTGCCGCCGCGCTGGCACACGCCGGCCGCACTGGTGGAAGCGGCGGGCCGGGGGGATGATCCGCTGGCCGTGGAGTGCATCGCGCTGTTCTGCGGATGGCTGGGCAGCTTTGCCGGCGACCTGGCGCTGACCTTCCGGGCCGGTTCGGTCTGCCTGGCCGGTGGCCTCACCGGCCACCTGCAGCGCCATCTGCCGCGGGGCGATTTCATGCGGCGCTTCCTCGACAAGGGCGTGCTGTCCGACAGCCTGCGCCAGCTGCCGGTGCATGCGCTGGAACACGGCGACCTGGGCCTGATCGGCGCGGCGGCCTGGCACGACGCGCAACCGCAGGGCTGAGCGGAGGCCGCGACAACCCCCGATTGCGGCAGGGTTGGGGCGATTGCGCCCCGCCGGCGAACGTTCCGGAACCACGTCTTTCCTTATCTGGATCAAAGGCTTATCTGCTGAGGGCAGGGCGGATGCCATGTACGCCGGCGCGTCTTGCCGCTAGAATGCGGGTTTCCAGCGCCGCGCTGCCGCCATGACTTCCCCTGCTACCCATACGCCCCTCCTCTTCGTGACCGGGGGCGTGGTGTCCTCGCTCGGCAAAGGCATTTCCGCCGCCTCGCTCGCAGCGATCCTCGAAGCCCGTGGCCTGTCGGTCACGATGATGAAGCTGGACCCCTACCTCAACGTCGATCCGGGCACGATGAGCCCGTTCCAGCACGGCGAGGTCTACGTTACCGACGACGGCGCCGAGACCGACCTCGACCTCGGCCACTACGAGCGCTTCGTCAACACCCGCCTGTCCGGCCTGAACTCGATCACCACGGGCAAGATCTACGACGCCGTGATCCGCAAGGAGCGCCGCGGCGACTACCTCGGCGGCACCGTGCAGGTGATCCCGCACGTCACCGACCAGATCAAGCACTGCATCGACGCCGCCACCACCGGCTTCGACGTCGGCATCGTCGAGATCGGTGGCACCGTCGGTGACATCGAATCGCTGCCGTTCCTCGAGGCGATCCGCCAGCTGCGGATCGAGCGCGGCGCCGACAAGGCGATGTTCATGCACCTGACCCTGGTGCCCTACATCGCCGCCGCCGGCGAGCTGAAGACCAAGCCCACCCAGCATTCGGTGAAGGAACTGCGCGGCATCGGCATCCAGCCGGACGTGCTGATGTGCCGCAGCGAGAAGCCGCTGCCGGACGGCGAGCGCCGCAAGATCGCGCTGTTCACCAACGTGCCGGAGAAGGCGGTGGTGTCCGCCATCGACCTGGACAACATCCACAAGATCCCGCGCTGGCTGCACGCGCAGGGCCTGGACCAGCTGGTGGTGGAGCAGCTGCGCCTGGACGGCAAGGCGCGCGCGGCGGACCTGTCGGAATGGGATGCGGTGGTGGATGCCGCCGAGCACCCGGACGGCGAGGTGACCATCGCCGTGGTCGGCAAGTACATCGACCACAAGGACGCCTACAAGTCGGTGGGTGAGGCGCTCAAGCACGGGGGCATCCGCCAGCGCACCCGCGTGAACCTGAAGTGGCTGGAGGCCGGCGACATCGAGCGCGAGGGCGCTGCCGCGCTGCTGGCCGACGTCGACGGCGTCCTGGTGCCGGGCGGGTTCGGCGACCGCGGCTTCGAGGGCAAGGTGCTGACCTCGCAGTACGCCCGCGCCACCGGGCTGCCGTATTTCGGCATCTGCTACGGCATGCAGGCGGCGGTTGTCGACATGGCCCGCCACGAAGCCGGCCTGGCCGGCGCCAACAGCACCGAGAACGACCGCAACGCCGCGCATCCGGTGATCGGGCTGATCACTGAATGGCGCACCCAGAGCGGCGAGGTGGAGCGCCGCAGCGAGGGCTCCGACCTGGGCGGCACCATGCGCCTGGGCCTGCAGGAGCAGCGCATCAAGCCGGGCACGCTGGCGCACGCGCTGTACGGCAAGGACGTGGTCGGCGAGCGCCACCGCCATCGCTACGAATTCAACAACCGCTACCGCACCCAGCTGGAGGATGCCGGGCTGGTGATTTCCGCCAAGTCGATGGACGACCTGCTGGTGGAGATGGTGGAACTGCCGCAGGCCGTGCATCCGTGGTTCCTGGCCTGCCAGGCGCATCCCGAGTTCCTGTCCACGCCGCGCAGCGGGCATCCGCTGTTCGTCGGCTTCATCCGCGCCGCCCGCGAACGCCGCGCGGCCCAGCAGAAGTGAGTACACCCATGGATCTTTGCGGCTTCAAGGTCGGCCTCGACCAACCGCTGTTCCTCATCGCCGGCCCCTGCGTGGTCGAAAGCGAGCAGCTGCAGATCGACGTGGCGGGGCAGTTGAAGGAGATCACCGGCAAGCTGGGGATCAACTTCATCTTCAAGTCCAGCTTCGACAAGGCCAACCGCACCTCGATCAACAGCTTCCGCGGCCCCGGCATGGAAGAGGGCCTGCGCGTGTTGGCGGAAGTGAAGCGCCAGCTCGGCGTGCCGGTGCTGACCGACGTGCACGAATACACGCCCATGGACGAAGTGGCCGCGGTGGTGGACGTGCTGCAGACGCCGGCCTTCCTGGTGCGCCAGACCGACTTCATCACCAGGGTCTGCGCCACCGGCAAGCCGGTCAACATCAAGAAGGGCCAGTTCCTGTCGCCGTGGGACATGAAGCCGGTGGTGGAGAAAGCCAAGTCCACCGGCAACCAGCAGATCATGGTCTGCGAGCGCGGCGCCAGCTTCGGCTACAACAACCTGGTCAGCGACATGCGCAGCCTCGCGGTGATGCGCGACACCGGCTGCCCGGTGGTGTTTGACGCCACCCACTCGGTGCAGCTGCCCGGTGGCCAGGGCAGCAGCTCTGGCGGCCAGCGCGAATTCGTGCCGGTGCTGGCGCGCGCCGCGGTTGCCGTGGGCGTGTCCGGCGTATTCATGGAAACGCATCCAGACCCCAGCAAGGCGCTGTCCGACGGCCCCAACGCCTGGCCGCTGGGCAAGATGGAAGCGCTGCTGGAAACGCTGCTGGCGCTGGACGCCGCGACCAAGCGCGGCGGCTTCCTCGAACAGACCCTCTGAAATTCCCTGGACGATTTCACACGATGACCACGATCACCCACATCCACGCCCGCGAAATCCTCGACAGCCGCGGCAACCCCACGCTTGAAGCCGAAGTGACGCTGGCTGACGGTTCGTTCGGCCGCGCCGCGGTGCCGTCCGGCGCTTCCACCGGCAGCAAGGAAGCGGTGGAGCTGCGCGACGGCGACAAGACCCGCTACCTCGGCAAGGGCGTGCAGAAGGCCGTCGGCAACGTCAACGGCGGGATCGCCGACGCGCTGCAGGGCTTCGATGCCGCCGACCAGGCCGGGCTGGACAAGCGCTTGATCGACCTCGACGGCACCGAGAACAAGGGCCGGCTGGGCGCGAACGCGCTGCTGGGCGTGTCGATGGCGGCCGCACACGCGGTGGCGGCGTCGCGCAAGCAGGCGCTGTGGCAGTACCTCGCCAGCCTGACCGGCGCCGCACCGGTGCTGCCGGTGCCGATGATGAACATCATCAACGGCGGCGCGCACGCCGATAACAACGTGGACCTGCAGGAGTTCATGGTGCTGCCGGTGGGCTTCGATTCGTTCTCCGAGGCACTGCGCAGCGGCACCGAGATCTTCCACGCGCTGAAGTCGGTGCTGAAGGCGCGCGGCCTGTCCACCGCGGTGGGCGACGAGGGCGGCTTCGCCCCCGACCTGCGCAGCAACGAGGAAGCGCTGGAAACCATCCTCGAGGCGATCGGCAAGGCCGGCTACAAGGCCGGCGAAGACGTCCTGCTGGGCCTGGACGTGGCGTCCACCGAGTTCTTCGAGAATGGCAAGTACAACCTCACCGGCGAGGGCAAGCGCCTGACCTCGGAGCAGTTCGTCGACTTCCTGGCCAACTGGTGCGCGCAGTACCCCATCGTCACGATCGAGGACGGCATGGCCGAGGACGACTGGGACGGCTGGAAGCTGCTGACCGACCGCCTTGGCGGCAAGGTGCAGCTGGTCGGCGACGACCTGTTCGTCACCAACCCGCGCATCTTCCGTGACGGCATCGGCCGCGGCGTGGCCAACGCCATCCTGATCAAGGTCAACCAGATCGGCACCCTCAGCGAGACGCTGGAGGCGATCGCGATGGCCGACGCGGCGAAGTACGCGGCGATCGTCTCGCACCGTTCCGGCGAGACCGAGGACACCACCATCGCGGACATCGCGGTGGCGACCACCGCCACCCAGATCAAGACCGGCTCGCTGTGCCGCAGCGACCGCGTGGCCAAGTACAACCAGCTGCTGCGCATCGAGCAGCAGCTGGGTGCCGCCGCGCGCTACGCCGGACGCGACGCGTTCGTGTCGCTGAAGCGCTGAGCCTGCCCGCCGCCGTGGCGAAGCCGTTGCGCGTGCTGCTGGTGGTGCTGGTGCTGCTGCTGGCGGCGCTGCAGTACAAGCTCTGGTATGGCAGCGGCGGCCAGCATGAAGTGATCGCGCTGAAGGCCCAGGTGGCCGCCCAGGCGGCGGAGAACCGCAAGCTGCAGGCGCGCAACGACGCGCTGGCCGCGGAAGTCGCCGACCTCAAGGCCGGCGGCGAGGCGGTGGAGGAGCGCGCGCGCAGCGAGCTGGGCATGGTCAAGCCGGGCGAGACCTTCTACCGGGTGATCGACGGCGCACAGTTGCCCGCCACTTCGCCTGTCCCTGCGGCAGGCGCCGACGGCGCGACGCCATGAGCTGGGCGCTGGTGCCGGCCGCCGGCAGCGGGCGCCGCTTCGGCGGCGAGGTGCCCAAGCAATACCTGCACGTCGCCGGCAAGCCGCTGATCGCACATGCGCTTGACGCGTTGTTGGCGCATCCGCGCATCGACGGCGTGGTGGTGGCGCTGGCCGTGGACGATCCCCGTTGGCCTGGCTGGACGTCGCTGCACGGCAAACCGGTGATCGCCTGTGCAGGCGGTGGCGAGCGCGCCGATTCGGTGCTGGCCGCGTTGCGCGCACTGCCGGAGGGCGTGGCCGAAGACGAACTGCTGCTGGTGCACGACGCCGCGCGGCCCAACCTGCGCGGCGACGACATCGGCAGGCTGATCGACGCTGCGACCGCCTGCGCCGACGGCGCCATCCTCGCCGCGCCGGTGCGCGACACCCTCAAGCGCGCCGGCGAATCCGGACGCATCGCGGCGACCGAGCCGCGCGACGGGCTGTGGCGCGCGCTGACCCCGCAGGCGTTCCGCCGCGATCTGCTCGGTCGCGCGCTGGAGGTGGCGCAGCTCGCCGGGATCGCCGTCACCGACGAAGCAATGGCGGTCGAGCGGTTGGGGCTGCACCCCGCGCTGGTCGAGGGGCGCGAAGACAATCTCAAGGTGACCACGCCGGCGGATCTGGCGTTGGTGGAATTTTTGCTGGCAAGGACCCCGTAGGAGCGCACCGCAGGGGCGCGAACGCTTTCGCAGGATCACGCCAAGAGCATCGCGCCCCTGCGGTGCGCTCCTACAAGAAGCGGTCGAGAGGCGGACAGATGGATTTCAGGATCGGCCAGGGCTTCGACGTACACGCGTTTGGTGAAGGCGACCATGTGATGCTGGGCGGCGTGCGCGTCCCGCACGAGCGCGGCGTGCTGGCGCATTCCGACGGCGACGTGGTGCTGCACGCGCTGTGCGACGCCATGCTCGGCGCGCTGGCGCTGGGCGACATCGGCCGCCACTTCCCGCCGTCGGACGCGCGCTGGAAGGATGCCGACAGCCGCGCCTTCGTCCGTCACTGCGATGCGCTGCTGCGCGAGCGCGGCTGGCGCGTCGGCAACTGCGACATCACCGTGGTCTGCGAGCTGCCGAAGGTGGGCCCGCATGCGCAGGCGATGCGCGAGCTGATCGCCGCCGACCTCGGCATCGACGTGGATGCGGTGAGCGTGAAGGCGACCACCAGCGAAAAGCTGGGCTTCACCGGCCGCGGCGAAGGCATCGCGGCGCAGGCGGTGTGCCTGCTGGTGCGGGCGTGACGGCGCTTGCGCGTGCGCACGGTGCGCCGGTGCTGGCCGCGCGCATACGCAGCACGCCGGAAGATTTCTTCGTCGAGGAGCTGCCGGGTTTCGAGCCCAGCGGCGCCGGCGAGCATCTGCTGCTGACCATCGAGAAGCGCGGCATGAACACCGCGTTCGCCGCCAAGACCATCGCGCAGTGGGCGGGCGTGGACGAGTCGGCCATCGGCTACGCCGGCCTGAAGGATCGCCATGCGGTGACCCGCCAGCGGTTCTCGGTGTGGATTCCGAAGAAGATCGCGCCCGATTTCGCCGCCCTGCAGTCGGATGCGCTGCGGGTGCTCGACCATGCCTGGCATGCGCGCAAGCTGCCGCGCGGCGCGCTGGCGGGTAACCGCTTCGTGCTGGTGCTGCGCGAGCTGGAGGGCCAGCGCGAAGCCGTCGATGCGCGGCTGTCCGCGATCGCGCAGCGCGGTGTGCCCAACCATTTCGGCGAACAGCGCTTCGGCCGCGGCGGCGACAACGTGCGCAAGGCGGTGGCGATGTTCGCCGGGGGCAGGGTCAAGCGCGAGGAGCGCACGATGCTGCTCTCTGCCGCGCGTTCGGAGCTGTTCAACCGGGTGCTGGCGGTGCGGGTCGAGGCAGGCAACTGGGATGCGGCGTTGGACGGCGAGGTGTGGATGCTGGACGGCAGCCGCAGCGTGTTCGGGCCCGAGCCGTTGACCCCCGGCCTGCAGGCGCGGCTGGAAGCCTTCGACATCCATCCCAGCGGCCCGCTCTGGGGCGAGGGCGAGCTGCGCAGCACCGGCGCGGCGCGCGATGTGGAGCTTGCTGCGCTGGCAGGCGATACCGCACTGCGCCTGCGCGCCGGGCTGGAGCGTGCCCGCCTGAAGCAGGAACGCCGCGCGCTGCGGCTGCGGCCTGCGGAGTTGGCGTGGGACTGGCGCGACAGCGGCGCGCTGGAGCTGCGCTTCACCCTGCCGCCGGGCAGCTATGCGACGACGGTGCTGCGCGAGCTGGGCGACATGCGGGATGTGGAATGAGGTGGCATCGGCAAAACGGGATTCCCGACAATCCCGATTTCGAACCCGAGGCCGAAGGCGGCTGGGCCGCCTTGCCCGAGCCGCCCCCGGAAAAGCTGCAGATCCATGCGCTGGTGCCGCTGGCGTTGACCCTGCCGCTGTTCGCGCTTGCCTGGCTGTGGCTGCTGCGCGCTGGTGCGCGAGACTTCGGGCCGATCGGCGCGGTGGCGGGCCTGCTGGTAGTGCTGCCGCTGGTGGTGGTGCACGAGGGAATCCACCTGCTGCTGCATCCGGGGCAGGGCCGGTCGCCGCAGAGCGTGCTCGGCGCCAGCAGCAAGCACGGCATCATCTATGCGATGTATTTCGGGGAAATGAGCCGGAAGCGCTATGTGGCGGTGTTGCTGGGGCCGTTCGTCGTGCTCAGCGTCCTGCCGCTGCTGGCCTGCGCCATCGCGGGGCGATTCCACCCGCTGCCCGCGCTGACCTCGCTGTGGAACACGCTGTTCGCCTGTGGCGATCTGCTCGGTGCCTGGCTGATCCTGCGGGGTTCGCCGCCCGGCGCGCGCCTGCGCAACCGTGGCTACCACACGTGGTGGCGGATGCCGCGATGATCAGTCGCGCCTGAGCAGCACCAGCACCGCCCCGGTGCCGCCCTGCGCGGCCGGCGGCGAGTGGAAGGCCAGCACGTCGGCGCGCTGGCGCAGGATGCGGTCCACCAGGTTCTTCAGCACCGGCAGCCGCTCCTCCGAGTTGCGGCCCTTGCCGTGCACGATCCGCACGCAGCCCAGCCCGTGCGTGCGGCAGTCGCGCAGGAACTCGCGCAGCAGCGCTTCGGCGGCGCGGGCGGGCAGGCCGTGCAGGTCCAGCTCTTCCTGCGCCGCGTACTCGCCGCGCGCCAGCTTCTTCAGCACCCGCGGGGTGATTTCGTCGCGCCGGTAGCTGAGCACGTCGCCGGCTTCGAGGGCAGACACCAGCATGTGGCGGAACTCCTCGCGCGCGGCCGCCTCGTCGCGACGGGCCATTTTCGCGGACGGTTTCGGCTTGGGCACTGCGGGCGGTGGCGCGGCCTGCGGCAGTGCGCGGACCTTGCCCTGGTCGGCGCCAATGGCGGCGCGGAACAGGCTGGCGTCGTCGCGGTCGTCGGGTTCGGGCGGGGCCTTGCGCATTGCTTCAGGTTACCGCGAAGCGCTTCCGGCATCCGGTATCATGGCCGCATGCACAATGTTCCGATGCCGTGATGCGGGTCCTGGTCAGCAACGACGACGGCGTCGACGCCCCCGGCATCCATGCGCTCGCCAAGGGCCTGCGCGATGCCGGCCACGACGTGGTGATGGTGGCGCCCGACCGCGACCGCAGCGGCGCCAGCAATTCGCTGACGCTGGACGCGCCGATCCGGGTGGTGCGGCTCGACGAGCGCACCTGGAAGGTCTACGGCACTCCCACCGACTGCGTGCACGTGGCGGTTACCGGCATGCTGGAGGCGTTGGGGCTGGAGCCCGACATCGTGGTGTCCGGCATCAACAACGTCGCCAACCTCGGCGACGACGTGATCTATTCCGGCACCGTGGCGGCGGCGATGGAAGGTCGCTTCCTCGGGCTGCCGGCGGTGGCGGTGTCGCTGGTCACCGAGTCCCACCAGGGCAAGCACTACGAAAGCGCGGCGCGCGCGGCGGTGGAGATCGTCGAGCGCCTGCGCCGCGACCTGCTGCCGGCGTCCACCATCCTCAACGTGAACGTGCCGGACCTGCCGTGGGACGAGATCCGCGGCTTCGAGACCAGCCGCCTCGGCCATCGCCACCGCGCGGAGCCGTGCACGCCGCAGGAAGATCCGCGCGGTCGCCAGTGGTGGTGGATCGGCGCCGCCGGCGACGAGCAGGATGCCGGGCCCGGCACCGATTTCCACGCGGTGCGCAGCGGCCATATCGCGATCACCCCGCTGCACGTCGATCTGACCCGCTACCAGGCGCTGGAGCAGGTGGCCGGCTGGGTGGGCGGGCTGGCCGCGTCGCTGGAGGCGGACGCGTGATCGCGCGGATGCGCCTGCAGCCGGCCGACCTCGGCATGGGCCTGACCGGCCAGCGCGTGCGCGATCGCCTGATCGACGACCTGCGCAAGGGCGGCATCGCCGACGAGCGCGTGCTCAATGCGATCCGCACGGTGCCGCGCCACCAGTTCGTGGACGAGGCGCTGGCCTCGCGCGCCTACGAGAACAACGCCCTGCCGATCGGGCACGGGCAGACCATCTCGCAGCCGTTCGTGGTGGCGAAGATGACCGAGGCGCTGCTGCGCGACGGGCCGAAGAAGGTGCTGGAAGTGGGCACTGGCTCCGGCTACCAGGCGGCGGTGCTGGCCGCGCAGGGGCTGGAGGTGTTCACCGTCGAGCGCATCGGCGACCTGCTGCGCACCGCGCGCAAGCGCTTCCGCGGTCTTGGCCTGCACGTGCGCAGCAAGCACGACGACGGCCGCATCGGCTGGCCGGAAGAGGCGCCGTTCGACGCCATCATCGTCACCGCCGCCGGTCCTGCGCTGGTGGATGCGCTCATCACGCAGTTGGCGCCGGGCGGGGTGCTGGTGGCGCCGGTGGGCGCCTCCGCCGGGCAATCGCTGCTGTGCCTGCGCAGGCAGCCCGACGGCACCATCGCGCAGGAAGACCTGGGCGCGGTGGTGTTCGTGCCGCTGCTGTCGGGGATGACCGATCGATGAAGCTGTTCGGCCCGCTCTACCTGCGCGCACTGGCCTGGTCCCGGCATCCGAAGGCGCCGGCGCTGCTGGGCGGCCTGAGCTTCGCCGAAGCCATCGTGTTTCCGGTGATGCCGGAAGTGATGCTGGCGCCGATGTGCCTGGCCCAGCCCAGGCACGCGTTCCGTTTCGCCAACATCAGCCTGCTGTTCTCGCTGCTGGGGGCCGTGGTCGGCTATCTGCTGGGCCACTACGCCTATGAACTGGTCAAGCCGGGGTTGGCCGCGCTGGGCTGGCTGGCGCGGATCGATGCCGAGGTGGCCGAGCTGCGGGCGATCGTGGCGCATTCGCCGTGGCGCGCGTTCTGGTTGCTGGTGCTGGCCGGGTTCACGCCGATCCCGCTGAAGATCTTCACCTGGGCCAGCGGCGTGGTCGGGGTGCCGCTGCTGCCGTTCCTAGCGGCGATGCTGGTGGGCCGCGGCAAGCGCGTCTACCTGCTGGCGCTGGTCCTGCGGCTGGGCGGCGAACGCGCCGAGCGCGCTCTGCACCGCTGGATCGAGCACCTGGGCTGGGCGGCGATGCTGCTGCTGGCGGTACTGGTCGGTTGGCTGCTGTTGCGCGGGCCTGCGGCATGATGGGCGGCATGAGGGCATACCGGGTCCTGGCGTTGGTGGTGGCAGTGGTCGTGCTAGCGGGCTGCGGGCGCAGCCGGGTGGTGCGCGAATACCCGCCTCGCGGCGGGCACGGGGCAACCACCAGGCTGCCGCCGGTGCGCGTGTCCCAGCCCAAGTACGGCGCCACCGCGGTGGTCCAGCGCGGCCAGACGGTCTACCGGATCGCCACCGAGAACGGCATCACCGCGCTCGACCTTGCGCTCTGGAATAACATCCCGCCCCCCTACACCATTTACCCGGGGCAGCGCCTGCGCCTGTACCCCAGCGATCGCCGCGATCCACCCGCGCATGCCGCGGTGGCAACGCCACCGCGGCCGCAGCAGCCGCCGCCACAGCCGCGGCCTGCGACCGTGCCGGCCGCGCCCGCCAGCAGCGAGCTGTCCTGGCGCTGGCCCGCCGAGGGCGCGGTGGTGGCCACCTTCGCCGGGGGCGACCCTACGCGCCAGGGCATCGACATCGCCGGCAAGGCCGGGCAGCCGGTGCGCGCTGCCGCCGATGGCGTGGTGGTGTATTCCGGCTCGGGCCTGGTGGGCTACGGCGAGCTGGTCATCGTCAAGCACAACGACCAGTGGCTGTCCGCCTACGGGCACAACCGCGCGCGGCTGGTGAACGAGGGCGCGCTGGTCAAGGCCGGCCAGCAGATCGCGGAAATGGGCCGCAGCGGCGCCTCGCGCGACATGCTGCACTTCGAGATCCGCTACACCGGCAAGCCGGTGGACCCCCAGGCGTACTTGCCCAAGCGTTGAGCTGGCGGGACCGCACTGGCGCGCCTGCGCCGCGCCGTGGCGGCGGAAGAGGGGGCCGCCGGCGACGCGCTGCGTCGCGCTGGGGTCAACGCACCGACTTGAGCGTCAGCTCCAGTTCGTCCTTGCCGTCCTTGCGCTGCAGGATGCGGGCTGGTGTCGGCAGGCCATCGACGATCCACACGATCACCTGCTTGTCGTCGCTGCTGCGCGCAACCTTGGTGGCGGTGCGCTGCTGCCCGCCGACGGTGACGGTGTCCTTGCCCAGGTTCTGGAAACGCTGCGGCCGCGCCATGCCGTTATCCACCAGCCGGTAGCTGAGCGGTTTGCCGGCGGCCACGTCGCGGACCAGGGCCAGGTTGATCAGCATGCCGTCGAGGTCGCCGTCTTCCAGCTTCACCGGGCCGGCGCGGTCGGCCTTCACGTCGCCGCTCCAGTGCGCCTCGCGCTGGGCCCAGTCGTAGGTGGCGTTCTTCTGCGAGCGCTTGAACAGCACCTGCGTGGCGTCGACGCCGGAGAGCGGGCGGAAGCCAGCCCCATGCTCTTCGAACACGGTGGTCTGGCGCGAGCTGCCCAGCTGGTTGCTGACGCTCAGTTCGTAGTTCCAGCGGTTGTCGCTGCCGCGGTTCAGGCTGATCTGCGCGTTGGCCTGTACGCCCTTCCAGCTGGCCTCGTAATCGGCCACGAACGGCTTCACGGCCCATGCCTGCGAGGCGGCGAGCAGCAGGGTCAGGGCGGAGGCGATGCGGACTGCTTTCATGCGGGATACCTGTTCGTTACCGACGCATACGCGTCAAGTCGTTATCGACTCTAGCGACAGCGGCGTAAACAGGGCCTGACCATCCACGGTTGCCTGTCCATTGCGTTCAGCAAGGCGGCCGGCGGCCGCCAGCCGCAGCACCGCCAGCATCAGCGGGTGTTCTACCGCCAGCACGCGTGCGGCCAGCAGGTCGGCATCATCGCCCGGATGCACCGGCACCCGCGCCTGTGCGATCACCGCGCCCGCATCCAGCTCCGCATTCACGAAATGCACGCTGGCGCCATGCTCGGCATCGCCCGCGTCCAGCGCGCGCTGGTGGGTGTGCAGGCCCTTGTGCCTGGGCAGCAGCGCCGGATGGATGTTCAGTACGCGGCCGGCGAAGCGCCGCACGAAGGCTTCGCCGAGGATGCGCATGTAGCCGGCGCAGACGATCCAGTCCGGTTCGCAGGCGGCCACGGCATCGGCCAAGAGCGCGTCGAAGGCTTCGCGGCCGCCGCAGGATTTGGGCGTGCGCGACCAGCGCAGGGATTCCGGCACCCGTTGCAATGCCTGCGCGTCAGGCTTGTCGGAAAACACGCCGACGATGCGCGCATCCAGGGTGCCGGCGGCAATGGCGTCGAGGACGGCCTGCAGGTTGCTGCCGCGGCCGGAGGCAAGGATGGCGATGCGGGCCGGCATCAGCGGATGTGCAGCCGCTCGCCTTCGCCCGGTGCCGGCACCACCTGGCCGATCTGCCAGTGCGCAAGGCCCATCCGGTCGAGGTCGGCGCCGATCGCGGCGGCGTCTGCCGGCGCGACCATCAGCACGTAGCCGATGCCGCAGTTGAAGGTGCGCCACATTTCCTCGCGCGCCACGTTGCCCTCGCGCTGCAGCCAGTCGAACACCGCCGGCAGCGGCCAGCTGGCGGTGTCGATGTCCAGCCCGAGGCCCTGCGGCACCACCCGGATGATCTTTTCCACCAGCGCGCCGCCGGTGACGTGGGCCATGGCGTGGATGTCATGCCTGGCCAGCAGCTCCAGCACCGGTTTGACGTAGATGCGGGTGGGCTCCATCAGCGCGTCGGCAAGCGTGACGCCGCCGAGATCGAGATCGAGCGGGTTGCCCGCCCGTTCGAGGATCCTGCGCACCAGCGAATAGCCGTTGGAATGCGGGCCGCTGGAGGCGATCCCGATCAGCACGTCGCCGGCGCGCAGCCTGCTGGAGTCGATGAGCTTCGATTTCTCCACCGCGCCGACGGTGAAGCCGGCCAGGTCGTATTCGCCCGGCGGGTACATGTCGGGCATTTCCGCGGTCTCGCCGCCGATCAGCGCGCAACCGGCGATCTCGCAACCCCTGGCGATGCCGCCGACCACGTTCACCGTGGTGTCCACGTCGAGCTTGCCGGTGGCGAAGTAGTCGAGGAAGAACAGCGGCTCGGCGCCCTGCACCAGCACGTCGTTCACGCACATCGCCACCAGGTCCTGGCCGATGCTGTCGTGGCGGTTCAGCTGCTTGGCCAGGATCAGCTTGGTGCCCACGCCATCGGTGCCGGACACCAGCACCGGCTCCCGGTAGCGACCGGAGAGATCGAACAGGCCGCCGAACAGGCCCACCCCGCCCAGCACTTCCGGCCGCATGGTGCGGCGGACCAGCGGCTTGATGCGTTCGACCACCGCATTGCCGGCATCGATGTCGACGCCCGCGTCGCGGTAGGTCAGGCCGGGGGAAGAGGGCGTGGATGGCGTCACGGCGAACTCGCGCAGGCGTGGTAGACATCGGATTTTAGCAGCCGCGCAGCGCGGACATGGACGCGCCCGCCCGGCTGCGGCACCATTTCGGCAGCAATGGCCGGGGTTTCCGGCGAGGAACGGCGATGCAGATGAAGCCGCAAGGGACGATGCAACGGTGCAGGGGATGGCTCTGGGCGGCCCTGCTGGGGGCCGGCCTGTGCCTGCTGCCGGCGGGCGCGGCGTTGGCGCAGCGCACCGAGGGCGACCGCGCGCAGGCGCAAGGCGCCTACCAGGCCGAGGTGGCGGTGCGCAACCAGACCGACGGCGAGCGCGACAAGGCGTTTGCCCGTGCGCTGGCGCAGGTGCTGGGCAACGTGACCGGCGACGACGGTGCGGCCCAGCGCCCCGGCGTACGCGAAGAGCTGGCGAAGGCGGAGGACTACGTCGAAGGCTACGACTACCGCCAGGACGAAGGCGTGTCCGCCACCGGGGCGCCCAGCTTCCAGACCATGCTGGTGGTGCGTTTCCGCCAGCAGGACGTGGATGACCTGGTGGCGATGCTGGGCCTGCCCAGCTGGCCGCAACCACGGCCCAAGCCGGTGCTGTGGCTGGCCATCGACGATGGCAGCGGGCCGCGGCTGGTGGGGCTGGGGCAGGTGAACGCGGCGCGCTCGGTGCTGGATGCCGCCAAGTCGCGCGGTTATGCATTGGGGCTGCCGGCGGGGAATGCCGCCGAGCAGGCCGCGGTGGGTGCGATCTGGCGCGGCGACACCGCCGCGATCGCCTCGCTGTCGAAGCGCTACAGCCCGCCGATGCAGCTGATCGGCAAGCTGCAGCGCAGCGACGGCGGCTGGCGCGCGGACTGGACCTTCGTCGACGCGGGCAAGGTGCTTTCGAGCTGGCAGACCCGCAGCGTGGATGCGCGCAAGGCCATGGCAGGCGGCGCCGAGGGCGCGGCGGATGCGCTCTTCAAGCGCTATGCCAAGGCCGGCACGGCCGGGCCGCCGGGGATCTATCGGGTTCGGGTGCTGGGGATCGACGGCGCCGACGACTATCTGCGCCTGGCCGGCTACCTGGACGGGATGTCCATCGTGCGTCGCATCACCCCGGCCGCCGCCGCGCCGGAAGTCCTGGAGCTGGATCTGGAGCTGGCGTCGGGCATTGCCGGGTTCGCCCGCTACGTCGGCCGCGGCGGCACGCTGTCTGCAGTGCCGGCCGGCGAAGCCGGCGCGGATGCGGGCGTCGCCACGTTCAGGCTGGGGGCACGTTGAGCATGCATCGCGAGGATGACCTGGCGACCATCGCCGCGTTCTACCGGCGAGTGCAGTGGACCGCGCTGGCGCTGGGCGTGGTGTGGGTGGTCTGGCTGCTGGCACCGATCCTCAGCCCGTTCGTGTTCGCGGCGCTGCTGGGCTGGTTGGGCGACCCGATGGTCGACCGCCTGGAAGCCCGCCGCCTGCAGCGCAATACCGCGGTGGTGCTGGTCTTCAGCGTGATGACCCTGGTGCTGGCCATCGTGGCCATCCTGCTGGTGCCGCTGCTGGAACAGCAGCTGGTGACGCTGGTCGAATCGCTGCCGAACTACCGCGACTGGTTCGTGCAGACCGCGCTGCCGTGGATCGAGCGGCGCACCGGCCTGCAGATCCTGTCGTGGCTGGATCCGGAGCGCCTGTTCCAGCTGATCCGGGAGCACTGGCAGAGCGCCGGCGGCGTGGCCGCGACCGTGCTTGGCTATGTCTCGCGCTCCGGCTTCGCGCTGATGGGGTGGCTGGCGAACATCGTGCTGCTGCCGGTGCTGACGTTCTTCTTCCTGCGCGACTGGGACCTGCTGGTCGAGCGCGTCGGTGCGCTGGTGCCGCGCGACCACTACGACACCGTGCGCCGGCTGGCGCGCGAATCCGACGAGGTGCTGGGCGGGTTCCTGCGCGGCCAGCTCACGGTCATGTTGATCCTGGGCGTGATGTACGCGATCGGCCTTTGGGCCGTGGGCCTCAACCTCGGCATCCTGATCGGGCTGATTGCCGGCCTGCTGACCTTCGTGCCCTACCTGGGGCCGGCATCCATCGTGGTGTTCGGCGGCATCGCCGCGCTGGTGCAGTACGGCGACTGGCAGCACCTGGCCGGGGTGGCCGTGGTGTTCACCGTTGGCCAGATCATCGAAAGCTACTGGCTGACCCCGAAGCTGGTCGGCGACAAGATCGGCCTGCACCCGATGGCGGTGATCTTCGCGGTGATGGCCGGCGGCACCCTGTTCGGCTTCCTCGGCATGCTGCTGGCGCTGCCGGTGGCGGCGGTGGCGAACGTGCTGCTGCGCTATGCGCAGGACCGCTACCGGCACAGCCGCCTGTACGCCGGCGACGCGGCGGCGATCGCGCCCGAGCCGGCCGCCGTCGTGAGCGCCGAGCCGGCCGCCGTCGTGAGCGCCGAGCCGCCGGCGGACGGGCGCGAGCCGCCCGCGACCTGAGATGGCCGAACTGGTGCCACAGCTGCCGCTGGCCCTGCGTGCGCCGCCCGACCAGCGGCTGTCGCGCTACGTCGACGCGCCGGTTGGCCTTCCCGAAGCGCTGCATGCATTGGCGGTCGGCGGTGCTGCTGCCGGGCTCTACCTGCACGGCGCGCACGCTACCGGCAAGACCCACCTGCTGCTCGCCACCTGCGCCGAGGCGGAGGCGGCAGCCGCCCGCGCCGTCTATCTCACCCTGCAAGGGCTGCGCGGACATGTGCGTGCAGCGGTGGAGGGGCTGGAGCGGGCCGAGCTGGTGGCGGTGGACGACGTGGATGCCGTCGCCGGCAGCCGCGACGACGAGGTGGCGCTGTTCGACTTGCACAACCGCCTGCATGACGCCGGGCGTGGCGTCCTGTACGCCGCCGACGCGGCGCCGGACGCGCTGCCGCTGGTGTTGCCTGACCTGCGTTCGCGGCTGGCGCAATGCGCGCGCTGGACGCTGCCGGTGCTGGATGATGCGGGCCGCGCCGAGCTGCTGCGCCAGCGTGCCGCCGCGCGCGGGCTGGACCTGGACGACGCCGCGCTGGAGTGGCTGCTGCGCCGCTGCAGCCGCGACCTCGGCAGCCTGACCGCCATCTTCGAACGGCTCGACCGCGCCTCGCTGGCCGCGCAGCGGCGCTTGACCGTGCCGTTCCTGCGACAGGTGCTGGAAGCGGGCCAGGCGTAAGGGCGCATCGCAGGGGCGCGATGCTGTTCCGGTGCTCTCGAAAAAGCTTTCGCGCCCCTGCGGTGCGCTCCTACAGTGCCTCTTGCGTCAGCTGCGCGTCGAGCCGCGCCAAGCGCTCCGGCGTGCCGACGTCGGTCCATCTGCCGCGATGGTATTCGCCGGTGATGCGGCCCGCGGCCATGTGCGCGCGCAGGACCGGCGCCAGCGGGAACTTCGGCTTGCCGTTGGCGAGGGCCGGTTCGGGGATGGCGTCGCGCCAGCGCTCCAGCAGCTGCGGGCGATAGACGCCGATGCCGGCATAGGTGAGCTTGTGTGCGCCATCGGCGCGCACGCAGCCGCCCGCATCGAGCGCGAAGTCGCCATGGGTCGCCTGCGGCGGCCGGTCCACCATCACAAGGTGCGCCAGCCCGCGCGGCTCGCGCGGCAGGGCGGCGAAGTCGAAGTCGGTCCACACGTCGCCGTTGACCAGCAGGAAAGGAGCGTCGCCCAGCAGCGGCAGCGCGTTCCACATGCCGCCGCCGGTTTCCAGCGGGATGTCGCCTTCGAATGCGTAATGGACGCGCAAATCCCAGCGTGCACCGTCGCCCAGCGCCGCGGGGAACTGCTCGGCCAGCCACGAGGTATTGACCACCACCTCGCGAATCCCAAGCGCCGCCAGCTTCTCAAGATGCCATTCGATCAGCGGCTTGCCGCCGACGGGCAGCAGCGGCTTGGGCGTGGTGTCGGTGAGCGGGCGCATGCGCTCGCCGAGGCCGGCGGCGAAGATCAGCGCCTTCATGCAGCCACCTTGGCGAACGCTGGTTTGATGGTGTGGTCAAGCAGCTCGCGCAGCGGGTCGAGTTCGCGGTACTTCGGCACCACCGCGTCGAGATAGCCGAGGAAGCGCGGCGCGTCTTTGATGTAGCGCGGCTTGCCGTCGCGATGGTGCAGGCGGGCGAAGATGCCCAGGATCTTGAGGTGCCGTTGCACGCCGCACCAGTCGGCGTCGCGAAGAAAAGTCTCCAGCGCCGGCACCGGCAAACCGGCTTCGATGGCGCGCGCGTGGTAGCGGCGCAGCCAGCCGTCGACGCGCGCCTCCGGCCAGCTCAGGAAGGCGTCGCGCAGCAGGCTGACCGGGTCGTAGGCGATCGGGCCCAGCACCAGGTCCTGGAAATCCAGCACCGCCGGGCCGCCTTCGACCGGCATCAGGTTGCGTGGCATGTAGTCGCGGTGGGTGGGCACGCGCGGCTGCGCCAGCGCGTTGTCCATCAGCCGGCGCTGCGCCAGCTCCAGCCGCTCGCTGTCGCCGCAGTCCAGTTCGATGCCGAGGTGGCGGCGCACGAACCAGTCCTCGAACAGCCCGGCGTCGCGTTGCAGCAGGGCTTCGCCGAACGCCGGGAAATCCGCCGGCAAGGCCAGCGACTGCAGCCGCAGCAGCTGGGCGATCGCAGCATCCATATGCGCGTCGGCATTGGCCTCACCGACCACCTGCGCCACGGTCGGCCCGCCCAGGTCTTCCAGCAGCAGGAAGCCGGCGTCGACGTCGCGCGCCAGCACCTGCGGCACGCGCACGCCGGCGGCGTCGAGCAGGTCGCGCACGCGCAGCCAGGGGCGCACGTCTTCCTTGTCCGGCGGCGAGTCCATCACGATCCGCGACGGCTTGGCGCCCACGCTGCGCCAATAGCTGCGGAAACCGGCGTCGGTGGAGGCCCGCGCAAGCCCTGCATCGGCAATTCCCAGCGCGTGGCGGGCCCATTGCAGGCGGAGGATGGCGCGGTCGTCGGTTGCAGGGCTGCTCATGTGCAAAGGGTAAACTGCCGCTTCGATTCCAGCGAGGCAGGTATGGCGAAGTTGCAGCCCGTGTTGTTGTCCGGCGGTTCCGGGACCCGTCTGTGGCCGCTTTCGCGCGAGGCCTACCCCAAGCAGTTCCTGCCGCTGGCCAGCGACGACACCATGCTGCAGGCGACCTGGAAGCGGGTGGCCGCCATCGCCGATGTCGCGCCGATCGTCGTGGCCGGCGAAGACCACCGCTTCCTGGTCGCCGAGCAGCTGCGCCAGGTCGGCGCGCCGACCCCGGCGATCCTGCTGGAGCCGGTGGGCCGCAACACCGCGCCGGCGATCGCCGCGGCCGCGCTGCAGGCGCTGGCCGGCGGTGACGATCCGCTGCTGCTGGTGCTGCCGTCCGACCACGTGGTGCGCGATGGCGAGGCTTTCCGCGCCGCGGTGGCCGCGGCGATGCCGGCGGCGGAGGCGGGCGCGCTGGTGACGTTCGGGATCCTGCCGGATGCGCCGGAAACCGGCTTCGGGTATATCCATGCGGAAGCGGGCAAAGCCGACAAGGGCGACGGCGTGCGCAAGGTGCTGCGCTTCGTCGAGAAGCCCGATGCCGCCACCGCGCAGCGCTACCTGGATGCCGGCGGCTATTACTGGAACAGCGGCATGTTCCTGCTGCGGGCCTCGCGCTACCTCGAAGAGTTGCAGCGCTTCCGCGCCGACATCGTGGCGGCGGTGCGTGCATCGTTCGAGGCCGCGGCGCGCGACGGCGATTTCATCCGGTTGGACAAGGCCGCGTTCGCCGCCTGTCCGTCGGATTCCATCGACTATGCGGTGATGGAGAAGACCGATGCCGCCTGCGTGCTGCCGGTGGACATCGGCTGGAACGATGTCGGTTCGTGGTCGGCGCTGTGGGAGGTGAGCGAGCAGGATGCCGACGGCAACGCGCACCACGGTGATGTGATTTCCATCGGCAGCCGCAACAGCTACGCGTACGCGCGCCGCCTGGTGGCGCTGGTGGGCGTGGACGACCTGGTGGTGGTGGAAACCGACGACGCGGTGCTGGTGGCGCGCAAGGACAGGGTGCAGCAGGTCAAGGACGTGGTGGCGCAGCTCAAGGCCGGGCAGCGCTCGCAGGCCGTGCTGCACCGCGAGGTACACCGCCCGTGGGGCAGCTACGATTCCATCGACATGGCCGACGGGTTCCAGGTCAAGCGGATCAAGGTCAAGCCGGGCGCGCGGCTGTCGCTGCAGTCGCACGAGCGCCGCGCCGAGCACTGGGTGGTGGTGCGCGGCACCGCGCGGGTGACCCGCGACAACGACGTGTTCGAACTGTTCGCCAACCAGAGCACTTACATTCCGATCGGCGCCAAGCACCGGTTGGAGAATCCAGGCAGGGAGATGCTGGAATTGATCGAGGTGCAGTCCGGCGATTACCTGGGCGAGGACGACATCGTCCGCTACGAGGATGTGTACGGGCGGTCGTGACGGCGTGCGGTGCGTGCGTTCTCTCGCGGCCGCGTTCCCGCGGGCACTGCCTTCCGCGAATGTCCCCCGGCATTGGTCGGTGGCCAATGCCTCCTCCTTCTCGCGGCCGCGCTCCCGCGGGCACTGCCTTCCGCGAATGTCCTCCGGCATTGGCCGGGGGCCAATGCCTCCTCCTTGATTTCGCTGCAGGCAGTGCCCGCGGGAACTCGGCTCGGAGCGGTGCGGCGCTTGAGGTACGTGCCCCTTCTGCTTCGCGGGAGGGTTCTTGTCCGCTTGGGATTGCGGGGGCTCAGCCCAGGCTGGCCAGCCACTCGTCGTCGCTGCCCTCGTTGATGTCGGCGAACAGCGGGCTGGAGAAATAGCGCTCGCCGGTGTCCGGTAGCATCGCCAGCAGCACGCTGCCTTCGGGTGCGGTCTCGGCGATCTGCAGTGCGGTGGCGGCGGTGCCGCCTGCGGAGATGCCGACGAAAATGCCCTCCTCGGCGGCCAGCCGGCGCGAGGTGGCGATGGCGTCCTCGTCGGTGACGGTGCGCAGTTCGTCGAAGGCGTTGCGGTTGATGACCTCGGGCACGAAGTCCGGCGTCCAGCCCTGGATCTTGTGCGGCGCCCACGCATCGCCCTTGAGCAGGGCGGCGCCGGCCGGTTCGGTGGCGACGATGCGGGTGTCCGGGCGCGCCAGCTTGAGGACCTCGCCCACGCCGGTGAGGGTGCCGCCGCTGCCCCAGCCGCTGACGAAGACGTCCAGCCGCTTGCCGGCGAAGTCGCGCAGGATTTCCGCTGCGGTGGTCTGGCGGTGGTAGGCGGGGTTGGCCGGGTTGGTGAACTGGCTGGCCCAGAACCAGCCGTGTTTTTCCGCCAGTTCCTTCGCCTTCTGCACCATGCCGGTGCCGCGCGCGGCGGCCGGGGTCAGGATGACCTTGGCGCCGTAGGCGCGCATCGCCTTGCGGCGCTCGATCGAGAAGGTTTCGGTCATCACCGCCACGAACCTGTAGCCGCGCGCGGCGGCGACCATGGCCAGGGCGATGCCGGTGTTGCCGGAGGTGGCCTCCACGATCGTGTCGCCGGGCTTGAGCAGGCCGCGGCGCTCGGCGTCGAGGACGATGCCCAGCGCCAGCCGGTCCTTGACCGAGCCGCCGGGGTTGAACGATTCCGCCTTCACGTAGACGGTGGCGTGGCTGGGCGCGAGGCGGTTGAGGCGGATGATCGGGGTGTTGCCGACGGCGTCGAGGATGCTGTTGTGGATGGTCATGGCAATGGATCCCTGGAATGCGGTGGAAAACGGTCAGGCGGCGCGGGCGAGGGCGTCGGGTGGACATCGCGGGTGTTCGCCGGCCAGCGGCGGAGCACCGAACCAGTGCAGGCGGGCGGCCAGCGCCGCCACTTCGCCCACCACCAGCAGTGCCGGCGCGCGCACGGCATGCGCCGTTGCCAACGCCGGCAGTTGCGCCAGCGTGCCGACGACCACCCGCTGCTGCGGGCGGCTGCCGTTTTCCACCAGCGCCACCGATGTGGATGCTGCGCGGCCGTGCGTGATCAGCTTGTCGCGCAGCCGGGCCAGCCCCTGGACGCCCATGTAGAACACCAGGGTCTGGTGGGGTTGCGCCAGCGCGCGCCAGTCGTGGTCGGCATCGCCGTCGCGCGCCTGCGCGGTGAGCAGGTGCAGCGACTGCGCATGCGCGCGATGGGTCAGCGGGATGCCGGCATAGGCGGCGCAGGCGGTGGCGGCGGTGATGCCCGGCACCACTTCGAAGTCGATGCCGGCCCCGCGCAGCGCTTCGAGCTCCTCGCCGCCGCGGCCGAACACGAATGGGTCGCCGCCCTTCAGCCGCACCACCCGGCGGCCAGCGCGGGCATGCTGGATCAGGAGGGCGTGGATGTGCTGCTGGGTGGCGTCGTGGTCGCCGCCGACCCGCTTGCCGACGTCGATGCGCTGCGCGTCGCGGCGCGCCAGCGCCAGCACGCCGTCGCTGACCAGGCGGTCGTGCAGGATCACGTCTGCCTCGTTGAGCAGGCGCAGCGCGC
Organism: Thermomonas sp. LB-4; assembly: GCF_036409385.1. NCBI lineage: Bacteria > Pseudomonadati > Pseudomonadota > Gammaproteobacteria > Lysobacterales > Lysobacteraceae > Thermomonas > Thermomonas sp. LB-4. Next base: position 231,252 of record NZ_JAXOFT010000002.1, read on the forward strand.
GCAGGGTGAGCAGGCCAGGATCGCCCGGGCCGGCGCCGACCAGGGCGACGCGGCCCGCGGGGGGGTGGGGGCGCGATGCCAGTTCAGCTTCCACCGCGCGTCGCGCCGCTGCTTCCTCGCCGCGGCGCAGCAGGGATTGCGCCGGGCCGGCCAGCACGCGTTCGAAGAAGGCGCGGCGCTGGCCCAGATCCACAAGCTGCATGCGGATGCGCCCGCGCAGTTTGCCCAGCAGCCCGGCAAGCTGGCCCAGCGCCTCGTCCAGCCTGGTTTCCAACTCCTCGCGCAGGTGCCGCGCCAGCATCGGCGAGGCGCCGCCGCTGGAGATCGCGACCTGCAGCGGGCCGCGCTGCACGCGCGCGGGCAGCTGGGCGCTGGCGAGGCCGGCATCGTCCACCACATTGATGAACACCCGGCGCGCGTGGGCGGCGGCGGCCACCGCTCGGTTGACCCCGTCGTCATTGGTGGCGGCGATTGCCAGCCAGCTGCCGTCCAGCTGTTCGGCCGCGAATGCGGCGGGGATGTGCGCCAGTCGATGCGCCTTCGCCAGTGCCGCCAGCGCGGGGACCAGGGCGGGCGCCACCACCGTGACGTCGGCGCCGCTGTCGAGCAGCGCCGCCACCTTGCGCGCGGCCACCTCGCCGCCGCCCACCACCAGCACGCGCCGGCCGCGCAGGTCGAGGAACAGGGGGAACAGGACGGGGGCAGCGGGCGGGGACATGCCGCCACGCTAGGCGGCGTGGCGGGCGGGGGGAAATGGTGGCAGGATGTCTTCTTATTCTTTCAGGGCATAAGCAAGGCGCGGGAATGCGCTCCTGCCCCTGTAAACTCCATCGCTGCATGCAGATGTAGGGATGAACAGAGTTTTCGCCATGACCCTCACCCAGCTCCGCTACCTTGTGGCCATCGCCGATTCCGGGTTCAACATCACCCAGGCGGCCGAGAAAGTGCATGCCACCCAGCCCGGCCTGTCCAAGCAGCTCAAGCAGCTGGAGGACGAGCTGGGCTTCCAGCTGTTCCTGCGCAAGGGCCGCAGCCTGGAGGGCGTGGCGCCGGCCGGGGTGAGGGTGATCGAACACGCCCGACGGATCCTGGCCGAGGCCGCCAACATCCGCAGCTACGCCGCCAACGAGCGCGGCGAATACAGCGGCCGCCTGCTGCTGGCCACCACCCATACCCAGGCGCGCTACGTGCTGCCGAGGGTCATCGCGGAGCTGACCCGGCGCTACCCCAAGGTCAGCGTCGACCTGTTCGCGGCCGGCGATGCAGAGGTGCTGGAAAAGCTGGCCGAAGCCGATTTCGGCCTGATCAGCACCGCCGGCAGCCCGCCGCCGACCAGCGGGATGGCGGTGCCGCTGTTCCGCTGGCAGCGCGTGCTGTTGGTGCAGAAAGCGCATCCGTTGGCCGGCCTCGGGCGGCCGCCGTCGCTGGCCGAACTGGCGCGGCATCCGCTGATCTCCTACGAGTCCTCGACGCTGCCGGAGTCCTCGTTGCAGCGCGCCTTCGCGGCTGCCGGGGTGGCGCCGTCCATCGCGATGACCGCGCGCGACGCCAACCTGATCAAGACCTACGTGCGCACCGGCATGGGTGCGGGGCTGCTGGCCGAGATGGCGGTGGGCGGGCGCGAGGACGACGACCTGCGGGTGATCGCGGCGCCGCCGGAGCTGCCCGAGTGCATCACCTGGGCGGTGGTGCCGCGCGGCCGCGTGCTGCGCGAATACGCGCTGGCGCTGCTGCACGGGCTGGCGCCGCAGATCGACCCGCGCGACCTGCGCCGCATCCTCGAGGGCAACCTCGCCCCCGACTGGCCGCTGCCCCCGCGCTGGAAGGCCTGAGCGACCGCGCGGATCCATCCGGGCGTCGCTGCCGTGACCGTCGTGCGCCCGCGCTAGGCCGCCGACGAAGCGGACTCGTCGAAATGCAGCCCGCATTCGCGGCGCAGGCCGAAGAAGCGGGTCTGCGCCGCGTCCATCCCCGGCCGCAGCGGCGCGGTGGTGTGCACGTCGCCAACCGAAACGTAGCCCTCCCGCGCCAGCGGGTGTTCCGGCAGGTCGTGCAGCAGCATGTAGGCGCCGACGTCGGTGTCGGACCAGTCGGCGATGGGGTGGAACTTGAAGCGCCCATCCTTGATTTGCAGCACATCGATGCCGCTGCGGCTGCTGGACTGGCCGCGGCGCAGGCCGGCGTGCCAGCAGCGCACGTCCAGCTCGCGCAGCGCGCGCTGCATCGGTTCCACCTTGCGCAGCTGGTTGTAGCGGCGCAGGCCATCGCTGCCGGCTTCCCACAGCCGGCCGAAGCGCGCCTCCATCCAGGCGATGCCGATGCCGGGGCGGTAGACCTTCAGATCCAGGTTCAACCGTTCTACCAGCTGGTCGGCGTAGCGGTAGGTCTCCGGGAACAGGTAGCCGGTATCGACCAGGATCACCGGGATGTCCGGCCGCGCCCGGGTCAGAAGGTGCAGGGTGACCGCCGACTGCACGCCGAAGCTGGTCGACAGCGCGTGCGCGCCGGGCAGGTGTTGCAGCGCCCAGGCAATGCGCGACTGCGCATCCAGCCGCTCCAGGTCGCGGTTGATCGCGTCGAGTTCGGCGGCGGCAAGGGTGGCGGGGTCGAGTAGGGCCATGGCGTTTGCGGAGTGTTTCGGCATCAGGCGGCTTCCGCCGGATCGACGCGGACGTGGGTGGGATAGGGCGGCAGCGCGACGATGCCGGCGCGGTGCAGGAAATCGCCGAAGTATTCGGCGGGTTCGCGCTCGCCGGCGTAGCGGCCCAGCAGCGGATCCAGCGCTTCGACGATCTGCGCCTCGCTGATGTTGTCGCGGTACAGCGTGTTGAGGCGGGTGCCGCGGTGGTCGCCGCCGAGGAACAGGCTGTAGCGCCCCGGCGCCTTGCCGACCAGCGCGATCTCGGCGAGGTAGGGCCGCGAGCAGCCGTTCGGGCAGCCGGAAATGCGCAGCACGATGGGTTGCCCGCGCAGGCCGTGCTTGTCCAGCAGCGGCTGCACCACCCGCAGGAAGGCAGGCAGGTAGCGCTCGGCCTCGGCCATCGCCAGTGCGCAGGTGGGCAGCGCCACGCAGGCCACCGCGCTGCGCGCCATCGCGCTGGGCGCGTGGTTCTCGCGGTCCAGTCCGTGCTGCGCCACCAGCGCGTCGATCTGCGCACGCGCGCCGGCCGGCACGCCGGCGACGATCACGTTCTGGTTGCAGGTCAGGCGGAACTCGCCTGTGTGGATCCGGGCGATTTCGCGCAGCCCGGTCAGCAGCGCGCGGCCATCCTCGAAATCGGCGATGCGGCCGGAAGGCAGCGACAGGGTCAGGTGCCACGCCCCGTCCTCGCCTTCCACCCAGCCGAAGCGGTCGCCGTTGTGCTCGAAGCGGTAGGGGCGCGCGGGCTGCAGCCTGAAGCCGGCGCGCTGCTCCATCATCGCCACGATGCTGTCCACGCCGTGGTCGTCGATGGTGTACTTGAAGCGCGCGTGCTTGCGGTCCTGGCGATCGCCGAGGTCGCGCTGCACGCTGATCGCGGCCTCGGCGATCGCGAACACCTGCCCGGGCGCCACGAAGCCGATCACGTTGGCCACCCGCGGGTAATGCGCGGCGATGCCGTGGCTGGCGCCCATGCTGCCGCCGATGCCGACATTGAAGCCTGCAAGCTCCCCTGCCGCATCGACGATCGCGATCAGCGCCAGGTCGTTGGCGAACACGTCCACGTCATTGTCCGGCGGTACTGCAACCGCGATCTTGAATTTGCGCGGCAGGTAGGCATCGCCATACAGCGGCTCGTGTTCGACACCGCTTTCCGCCACCTTCTCTTCGTCCAGCCAGACTTCGCAATAGGCGCGGGTCGCCGGCCTGAAGCGCGCCGACAGCCGCTGCGCCCAGTCGTGCACCTGCGCGTGCAAGTGGGAGCGCTGCGGGTTGCTGGCGCCCAGCACATTGCGGTTGACGTCGCCGCAGGCGGAAATGGTGTCGAGGGTGGCGGCGTTGATCGCCTGCATCGTCTGCTTCAGGTCGCGCTTGACGACGCCATGGATCTGGAAGGTCTGCCGCGTGGTCACGCGTAGCGAGTGGTTGGCGTAGGTGGTGGCGATGGCATCCATTCCCAGCCACTGCGCGGGGGTGAACACGCCGCCCGGCGCGCGGATGCGGACCATGAACTGGTGCGCGGGCTCGAGCTTCTGCCGGCGGCGCTCGTCGCGCAGGTCGCGGTCGTCCTGCTGGTAGCTGCCGTGGAACTTGATGGTGCGCTGGTCCTCGAACGACAGCGAACCGGTGCTGGCATCCAGCAGGCCTTCGGCCAGCGTGCCGCGCAGGCGGCGGCTTTCCAGCTTGATTTTTTCGACGGAGGGATGGGTCATGGTGTTGTTGCTCGCTGTATTTCCGTAAGAGCGCACCGCAGGGGCGCGACCGAAATGCGGATGGATTGGTCGCGCCCCTGCGGTGCGCTCCTACAGGTCAGTACACATCGCGGCCGTAGCGTCCTTCCCGCTGCAGGGTCGACAGATACGCCGCCGCCGCCTCCGCGTCGCCGCCGCCGTGTTCGCGCACGATCTCCAGCAGCGCCGCATGCACGTCCTTGCCCATGCCGATGGCGCCGCAGACGTACAGGTGCGCGCCGCCTTGCAGCCACTCGTAAACCTCGCGTCCGCGCTCGCGCAGGCGTTGCTGCACGTAGATGCGGTCGGGCTGGTCGCGCGAGAACGCGAGGTCGAGCCGATGCAGCTCGCCTTTCTGCAGCGCGTCCTGCCACTCGGTCTGGTAGAGGAAGCCGGTGTTGAAACGGCGGGCGCCGAAGAACAGCCAGTTGCGGCCCGGGGCGCCGGTTTCGGCGCGCTCCTGCACGAAGCCGCGGAACGGCGCGACGCCGGTGCCGGGGCCGATCATGATGATGTCGCGGCTGGCATCGGCGGGGACGCGGAAGCGTTCGTTCGGCTCGATGTAGACCGGCAGCTGCGCGCCTTCTTCCAGCGCCGACAGGAAGCCGCTGGCCGCGCCGAAGTGGTCGGTGCCGTGCGCGTGGTAGCGCAGCACGTCGATGGTGAGGTGCGCCTCGTCGCCGACGCGCTTGCGGCTGGAGGCGATCGAATACAGCCGGCGCACCTGCGGGCGCAGGGCCGCGACCAGCGCCGCAGCATCCCAGTCGGCCGGCCAGCGGCGCAGCGCGTCGACCAGCTGGTGATCGTTCAGGAGCGCGGCGAGCCCGCCGTTGCCGGGTTCCAGCAACTGCACCAGCTCGCGCGCGTTCGTGCGTCCTGCCAGCGCGGCCAGCACGGGCTTGGACAGCCGGCTCAGCTCGCGCCGGTCGGCCAGCCAGCCTGACAGCGGCAGCGATTCGCCATCGTGGGTGACCACGCTGTCGCCGCCGAGACGAGTCGCCTCCAGCACCGCTGCGACCAGCGTATCCGGGTTGCGATGGTGGATGCCCAGCGCATCGCCCGGTTCGTAGCTCAGTCCGCTGCCTTCCAGCGACAGTTCGATATGGCGCACGTCCTTGTCCGGCGCGGCGTAGCGACGAAACCCGGTGCCCTTGAACTCGCGTCCGCTCAGCGGCTGGTTGGCCAGCAGTTCGGCGGGGAAGGGTTGCCCACGCGAGAACTTGGGTTCGGCATGCGGGCGCAGCGGGGTGACCGTGGCCAGGGGCGCGGTCGGCGCGGGCTTGAGCAGTTCGCGCGCCTGCGCCAGCGCTGCCTCGCGCCACGGCGCGGCGATGGTGTCGATGTCGAGGTCGGCCTCGCCCAACGGCTGCACGCGCGTGGCACCAAGTTCGGCCAGTCGCGCATCGAGCCTGCGGGCGATGCCGCAGAAGTCGGCATAGGAAGAGTCGCCCAGTCCCAGCACCGCGTACTTGAGCTGCGGCAGCTTCGGCGCGCGCCGGCCGTGCAGGAATTCGGCGAAACCGATGGCGTCATCCGGCGGGTCGCCTTCGCCCTGGGTGCTGATCACCAGATACAGCAGGGTTTCGGCGGCCAGCTCGCGCAGCGGGTAGGCATCGGCGCGCAGCAGTCGCGCCGGCAGGCCGGCGCCCTGCAACTGTGCGTGCAGCGCTTCGGCGGCGCGGCGGGCGTTGCCGGTCTGGCTGCCGTACACGATGGTCGCCGGGGCGGGCGCGGGCACCGGTGCGGGTGCGACCGCCAGCGCGACGGGGGCAAGCGCGCGGGCGAGCCCGGCCAGGTAGCCCGAGGCCCAGAGCAGGGCGGTACTGTCGGCGTCGGTCGCAAACCGGGACAGCAGCGCGCCCTGATCGCCGGTCAGCGGCGAGGGCAATGGAGCGGCGGCATGCGACATGGCGGGACCGGGGGAAGGGAGCGTCCCCGCAGGCTAGGCGGCGTGCGGCCGGCGCGGAAAGGATCTGGGGCCATGCGCTCATGCGCCGCGTGCATATGCGCACGGTCCGCCGCCGCCAGCGTGGCTGTTGCGCCCCGAAACGGAAGCGCCCCGCACGGCGGGGCGCTCCGAGGTCTGGCGACGTGCGGGTCGGGCCTTCGTCACCGGCCCAGGCTGAACGCCACCGGCACCAATCCGATGGCCTGCACCGGCGCGCCGCCACGGATGGCGGGCTGGAAGTGCCAGCGCTTGAGCACCTGCTGGCGCGCGGCCTCGTCCAATTCGCGATGGCCGCTGCTGCGCGCGATGCGCACGTCCAGCGGGCGGCCGTCGGTATCCACCAGCACCTGCAGCAGGACGGTGCCGCTCCATTGCCGCTGCAGCGCGATGCGCGGATAGAGGGGCGCCGGGGCATGGCGGTAGGCCAGCTGCATCGGCGCGGGGCCGGCGCCGGGGCCGATATCGCCGTCGGGGGGTGCGACATCGCCGGCATCGGCAACCGCATCCGTGGCCGGCGCGCTGCCGGTGTCGCTGATGGCGGCGGTGGCGCCGGCGTCGCGGACGGGCGGCGCCACCCGCTGGCGCTCAAGCGTCGGTGCGGGTGCGGCCGGGCGCGGCGGCTGGATCGGCACGATGTCGACGACCACCGGCTCCGGTGGCTTGACGATGTCGCGGATCGCCAGGTTCGGCCTGGTCGGCGCCTGCACGGCCGGCGGCGGCAGCGCCACCGGCACCAGCAGCAGGCCGAACACCAGCAGGTTGAGCGCGAAGGTGCCGCTGAGGGTGAGGATGCGCGCCGGATCCGGCTGCAGCCGGGGCGCATGCGAATGGTCCTGGGCGGGGGCGGATGCGTGAATCATGGCCAATCTCCTTTCCGATGCGGAAGCGGGAACCACGAGTCATGCAACGGACGGGCGGGTGGAGTGGGGTTGCGGCCCGGCCGGCGCACGCCTGTACGCTGCGCCGGCGCCCGCGGGATCGGCAACCGGGCGGGGCGCCGGCGTTGCCCTGTGTTCAGCCGGCCGCGCAGACGACGACGCCCGCGCGAGGCGGGCGTCGGGGTGGTGCTGCTGTGGCGAAATCAGCGGCCCAGTTCGAACACCATCTCCACGCTGACCGAGACGGTGCTCTCGCCCGGCGCCACCGCGGTTTCCTTGGCGTAACCGGCATCGGCCGACATCGCCCGCAGCATCGGCATCGGCGGGCGCGGCAGGCTGGCGCCGCCTTCGCTGATGCTGACGATGCGCCTGATCTTCAGGCCCAGCGCGTCGGCATAGGTCTGCGCCTGTGCCTGCGCTTTCTTGACCGCGGCGACGCGGGCTTCGTCGAGCGCTGCCTCCGGCTTGTCGATGCCGAAGCTGGGCCCGTTGATCTGGTTGGCGCCCTGCGCCACCAGCGTATCCAGCACCTTGCCCAGCTTGGCCAGCTCGCGCACCTTCACGTTGACCGTGTTGCTGGCCTGGTAGCCGACGATGGCCGGCGGCATGTTCTCCACGTACTTGTACTGCGGGTTGAGGTTGATCCCGCTGGTCTGGATGTCGCGCGCGGCGATCCCGGCCCCGCGCAGCGCCGCCATCACCTTGTCCATCTGGCTGGCGTTGTCGCGCATCGCGCCATTGGCGTCGGCCGCCTGGGTCACCACGCCGGTGGAGATGGTGGCAACGTCCGGGGTGCGGCTGGCCTCTGCGCTGGCGGACACCGACAGCAGCGTGCCCGGCTGGGCGGCGGCACCGATATCGGCGAGGGTCTGGGCATTGGCGGTCATGGGCAGGGCCGTGGCAAGGGCGAAGGCAAGGAACAGCGGGCGCAGGGTCATGATGGACTCCGGTGGAGGATGGTGGAAAGGATGTACCTGCGGGGAGTGAACGGCCGGTGAGCCGCGGCGGGGTTGCGCGCCTGCGCCGGTACGGTGCGCAGTCAGCCACGGGTTAGACTTCCGGGATGCTGCATCTTGCCTCGCGTTCGCCCCGCCGCGCCGAACTGCTGGCCCGCCTCGGGCTGGACTTCGGCCTGCTCGACCTCGATGTTCCAGAACAACGCGGGGAAGGCGAGCCCGCGGCCGATTACGTGCGCCGGGTGGCGCGCGAAAAGGCCGGCGCCGGGCTGCTGGAAGTGGTGGCGGTGCCCGGGGCGGTGGTGCTGGGGGCGGATACCGAAGTCATCCTCGAAGACCGCGTGTTCGGCAAGCCGGCCGATGCCGCCGATGCGGCGGAGATGCTACGCGCGCTGTCCGGCCGTACCCACGAGGTGCTGACCGCCGTGTCGCTGGTTTCGGCTGGGCGCGAAGCGCAGGCCGCGGTGCTGACCCGGGTGTCGGTGGAGGCGCTGCCGGAAGCCGACATCCAGCGCTATCTGACCAGCGGCGAGTGGCGGGGCAAGGCCGGCGCCTATGCGATCCAGGGCCGCTTCGAAGCCCACGTGGAACGCCTGGACGGCAGCTATTCCGGGGTCATGGGCCTGCCGCTGCACGAAACCGCCGGCCTGCTGCGCCGGTTCGGGCTGCTGCCATGAGCGCCTGCCGCCATGAGTGAGGAACTGCTGGTCAACGTGACCCCGCGCGAGACCCGCGTGGCGGTGGTCGAGAACGGCATGCTGCAGGAGCTGCACATCGAGCGCGGCAGCCAGCGCGGGGTGGTCGGCAACATCTACAAGGGCAAGGTGCAGCGGGTGATGCCCGGCATGCAGGCGGCCTTCGTGGACATCGGCCTGGAGCGCGCCGCCTTCCTGCACGCCAACGACATCTTCCGCAGCGCGCCGCTGGACGGAGTGGCGGGCGACGAGGCCCCGGCCGCGCCGCCGCCGCAGATGCAGATCCCCATCGCCGACCTGCTGCGCGACGGTGCCGAGGTGGTGGTGCAGGTGGTCAAGGACCCGATCGGCAGCAAGGGTGCGCGGCTGACCACCCAGATCAGCATTCCCTCGCGCTACCTGGTGCTGCTGCCGCGCTCGAAGGTGGTCGGCATTTCCGCGCGCATCGAGGACGAGGCCGAGCGCGCCCGCCTCAAGGCCCTGATGGCCGAGCTGACCGCCGGCGGCGCCGGCCACGGCTATATCGTCCGCACCAATGCCGAGGGCCAGCCGGCCGAGGCGCTGGCCGAGGACATCGCCTACCTCGGCCGGGTGTGGGAGCTGATCGAGCGCAGCGCTGCCGATGCGAAGGTGGGCAGCCGCGTGTACGAGGACCTGAGCCTGCCGCTGCGCGCGGTGCGCGACCTGATCCGCCGCGACGTTGAAAAAGTGAAGGTGGATTCGCGCGAGACCTGCGAGCGCCTGCGCGAGTTCGCCGCCCGCTACATGCCGGCGCTGGCCGACAAGGTGGAGCACTACACCGGCGCGCGCCCGGTGTTCGACATGTACGGCGTCGAGGACGAGATCCAGCGCGCGCTGGACAAGCAGGTGCCGCTGAAGTCCGGTGGCTACCTGGTGATCGACCAGACCGAGGCGATGACCACGGTGGACGTCAACACCGGCAGCTTCCTCGGCCAGCGCAATCTCGAGGAAACCGTGTACCGCACCAACCTGGAGGCGGCGCAGGCGGTGGCGCGCCAGCTGCGGCTGCGCAACCTGGGCGGGATCATCATCATCGACTTCATCGACATGCACGACGCCGAGCACCGCCGGCAGGTGCTGCGCACGCTGGAGAAGTCGCTGGTCAAGGACCACGCCAAGACCACCGTCTACGACTTCTCCCCGCTGGGGCTGGTGGAGATGACCCGCAAGCGCACGGTGGAATCGCTGGAGCGGCAGCTGTGCGAGCCCTGCCACGAGTGCGGCGGCCGCGGCATGCTGAAGACCGCGGAGACCGTGACCTACGAGATCTTCCGCGAGATCGTGCGCGCGGTGCGCCAGTTCGACGCCGCGAGGCTGCTGGTGATCGCCTCGCCGAAGGTGGTGGGCCGGATCACCGACGAGGAATCCAACGCGGTGGCCGAGCTGGAGGAGTTCATCGGCAAGTCGATCCGCTTCCAGGCCGATGCGCAGTACCTGCAGGAGCAGTTCGATGTGGTGCTGCTCTGATGAACGCCACCTCCGTTCATTGTAGGAGCGCACCGCAGGGGCGCGAACGCTTTCGCGAAGTGACCGAAAAAGCGTCGCGCCCCTGCGGTGCGCTCCTGCAGGGCATGCCGCGGAGATCGGCGTGACCATGCCGTTGCGCCACCGGCTGCGGCTGCTGCGCCGCGGGGCGTGGTACGCCCTGGCGGCGCTGTTGGTGCTGGCGGCGCTGGGCAACGGCATCGGCAGCCAGCTGCTGCCGCTGGCCGAGCGGCATCCGGAGCGCATCGCGGCCTGGCTGGGTGAACGCGCCGGACGCCCGGTGGCCTTCGATCACGTGACCACCCGCTGGACCCGGCGCGGGCCGCTGCTGCGGCTGGACAACCTGCGCATCGGCGATCCCGCCAACCCGCTGCGGATTGGCGACGCCGAGGTGCTGGTGGCGCAGTACGCCGGCCTGCTGCCGGGACGCTCGTTCACCGAGCTGCGCCTGCGCGGGCTCGACCTGACCCTGCAGCGCGACGCCGACGGCCAGTGGCAGGTGCGCGGCCTGCCCGGCCAGCAGGCCGGCGGCGACCCGCTGGACGCGCTGTCCAATCTCGGCGAGTTGCAGCTGGCGCAGGCGCGCCTGCACGTGCTGGCGCCCGAACTGGGCATCGACCTGCGCCTGCCGCGCATCGACCTGCGCCTGCGCGTGGAGGGCGAACGGGTGCGCGCCGGCGCGCGCGCGTGGCTGCGCGAAGGCGCCCAGCCGCTGGATATCGCCGGCGAGCTCGATCGCGCCACCGGCAATGGCCGCGTCTACGCCGGTACCCGCCAGGCCGATCTGGCGGCGCTGGCCGGCACCTTCGACGTGGCGGGCGTGTCGCCGCTGTCCGGCCGCGGCCGCCTGCGCGCCTGGGCGCAGCTGCGCGGCCACCGGGTCGTGGGCGTGCGCGCCGACGCTGGGTTGCTGGACGTGCGCCTGCGCGGCAGCGCAGCGGCCGGCGCCACCGCACCCACCCTGGCGCTGGGCGAGCTGGTGCTGGATGCCAGCTGGAGCGGCAGCCTGCAGGACTGGCAGCTGCGCCTGCCGCGCCTGCGCATCGGCGACGGCGCGCGCCGGCAGACCCTGGACGGGCTGGCGCTGGCAGGCGGCGAGCGCCGCTACGCACTGCGGGCGCAGCGGGTGGATGTGGCCCCGCTGCTGCAGCTGGCGGCATTGAGCGATGCGCTGGCGCCGTCGCTGCGGCACTGGCTGCGCACCACCGCGCCGGGTGCGCTGGTGCAGGACATCGTGCTGGCCGGCGAACGCGGGGGCCGGCTGCGCGCCAGCGCGCGCGTCGACGGCTTCCGCTTCGACCCGGTCGGGCATGCGCCCGGCATGCGCGGGGTCAGCGGCTGGCTGCAGGCCGACCAGGACGGGCTGCGGCTGCGCTTCGACCGCGCCGCGCAGGTGGCGTTCGACTGGCCGGCCGGGTTCGGCGTGGTGCACGCGTTCACGCTGGACGGCGAAGCCGTGCTCTGGCGCGACGGCAACGGCTGGACCGTGCGCACGCCGGGATTGGCCATCGAGGGCGATCCGCTGCGGTTGCAGGCGCGTGGCGGCATCGGTTTCGAAGGCGACGGCAGCCGCCCGCACCTCGACCTGGCCGTCGACATCGGCGACGTGCCGGTGTCGGCCGCGCATGGCTTCTGGATCCACCACCTGATGCCGAAGGCGACCGTGCAGTGGCTGGACGCGGCGCTGCAGGGCGGCACCCTGCGCAACGTCCATGCGGTGGTGGCCGGCGACCTCGACGACTGGCCGTTCCGAAACGAGCCAGGCCTGGCTGGCGCCGGCGTGTTCCGCGCCGATGCGCATATCACGGACGGCACGGTGAAGTTCCAGCCCGACTGGCCGGCGGCGCAGCACATGGATGCCGACCTCAGCTTCGTCGCCGATGGATTCACCGTCAGCGGCAGCGCCAACCTTGCCGGGGTGCCGGTGAGCGCGCTCAAGGCCGGTATCGCCCGCTTCGGCAAGGCCGAACTGCAGGTGGAGGCCGCGGCCGCCGGCGACGCCGGCAACTTCCTGACCTTGTTGCGCGGCAGTCCGCTGCACAAGGAACACCGCGAAGTCCTCGACAACCTCCGCGCGTCGGGGCCGGCGCAGGCGCGCTTCCGCATGCTGCTGCCGCTTCACCACGATCGCCCGATGCCGGCACGGATCGACGGCACGGTGGCGCTGGGCGGCGTGCGCCTGGCCGAACAGCGCTGGAAGCTGGCGTTCGAGCAGGTGCGCGGGCAGGCGCGCTTCGATCGCGGCGGCTTCGATGCCGGCGACCTGCAGGTGCGCCAGGACGGCGCGCCGGGGCTGCTGTCGCTGCGCGCGGGGCCACATGCGCGCGATCCCGGCAATGCCTTCGAGGCGACGCTGCAGGCGGCGTCGGACATCGATGCGCTGCTGGCCAAGGCCGGCAACCTGGACTGGCTGAAGCCGCATGTCCGCGGCAGTTCCAGCTGGATTACCGAGCTGGCGGTGCCGCGCGGGGCGGCACCCGGGTCGCAGCCCGCGCGGCTGCGCTTGCGCTCGAACCTCGTCGGCACCGCGCTCGACCTGCCGGCGCCGCTGCGCAAGCCGGCCGCGCAGACGCTGGCAACCGAAATCGATATCCGCCTGCCGCTGGAAAGCGGCGAAGTGGAGGCCACCCTGGGCAACCTGCTGTCCCTGCGCAGCCGCAGCAGCAACGGCCGCACCGGCCTGCGCCTGCAGCTGGGCGGCGGTCCGGCGGGCGCGCCGCCTGCCTCCGGCCTGCTGGTTGGCGGGCGGGTGGAGCGGCTGGACGCGCTGGACTGGGCAGGCATCGGCGCCGGCGGAAGCGGCAATGCCGACATGCCGCTGCGTCGGATCGAGCTGGAAGCCGCGCATCTGCAGGTACTGGGCTCCGACGTGGGCGCGGCGCGGCTGGTGGTGGCGCCCGCGCCGCGCGGCACCTCGATACAGGTGCAGGGCGCGGGCATTTCCGGCGCGCTGCTGGTGCCGACGCAGGACGGCGCCACCGTTGCCGGCCGCTTCGAGCGCCTGCACTGGTCGCTGCCGGTGGCCGACAGGGACGCAGCGCCCGCAAACCCACCGGCCACCGGGGCCGATCCCGCGGCGGTGCCGCCGCTGCTGCTGGACGTGGCCGACCTGCGCATCGGCAAGGCCGCGATGGGCCGCGCCCGCTTCCGCAGCACGCCGGTGGCAGGCGGGCTGCGCATGGACGAGTTCACCACCGCCGGCGGCAAGCAGCGGCTGTCCGCCAGCGGCAGCTGGCTGGGCCGGGGCGCGGCCGCACGCACCCAGTTCAAGCTGGATGTGGCCAGCGACGAAATCGGCGCGCTGCTGGACGGGTTCGGCTTCGGCGGGCAGGTGGCGGGCGGCAAGGGCAGGATCAATGTCGAAGCCAACTGGCGCGGCGGCCCGGGCGAGTTCGGCCTCACCACGGTGGAAGCGCGTCTCGGCACCGACGTGCGCGATGGCCAGCTGCTGGAGATCGAGCCGGGCGCCGGCCGCGTGCTGGGCCTGCTCGGCGTGGCCCAGCTGCGCCGCCGGTTGACCCTGGATTTCAGCGATTTCTTCAGCAAGGGCTTCGCCTTCGACCGCATCCAGGGCGATGCGACGCTGGCGCAGGGCCAGCTGCGCACCGACGACCTGGCCGTGCGCGGCCCCGCCGCCGAGATCCACGTGCGCGGCAGCACCGACCTGCGCAACCGCCGCTTCGACCAGACCGTGGAAGTGCGGCCGAAGTCCGGCAGCCTGCTCACCGCGGTGGGTGCGCTGGCCGGCGGCCCGGTCGGCGCCGCGGTCGGCGCGGTGGCCAATGCGGTGCTGGACAAGCCGATGCGCGGCATCGGCGCCAAGACCTATCGCGTCACCGGGCTGTGGGCGGAGCCCAAGGTGGAAACCCTTGCCCGCGATACGGCGGCGCAGGCCGGCACCGGACAGTTCCCCGGCGATTGATTTCGGTGCAAACGCCACGACATTGGTGATCTCGATGTCGTCGGCGCACGCAGCGAACCCGCTGCGCATTCCTGCTCCGGCAGGCGCATCGCCGCGCAGGCGATGACCCATCCCCGCAGTATTCAGGACAACCCCATGCCCCATCTTTCCATCGCCGAATCCCGCCTGCTGCTGCCCACCGGGCTGGACGCCGCCGCGCTGGAGCGCGCGTTCGCCGCCCTGCTGGGGCCGGGCATCGACTTCGGCGACCTGTATTTCCAGCACGCCCGCCGCGAGGGCTGGAGCATGGAGGACGGTATCGTCAAGGACGGCTCGCACAGCATCGAGCAGGGCGTGGGCGTGCGCGCGATCTCCGGCGAGAAGACCGGCTTCGCCTATTCCGACGAACTGGACGCCCCGGCGCTGCTCGCCGCCGCGCAGTCGGCCCGCGCCATCGCCCGCGACGGCCGCGCGCACGGCGCGCAAGCCTTGCAGCGCAACGGTGGGCGCGCGCTGTATCCCGCGCTCGATCCGATCGATGCGCTCGACAACGCCGCCAAGGTGGAGGCGCTGCGCCGCGTGGACGCGCTGGTGCGCGCGCTGGACCCGCGCGTGCAGCAGGTGATGGTGAGCCTGTCCGGCGGCGTCGACACCGTGCTGGTGGCGCGCAGCGACGGCGTGCTGGCCGGCGACGTGCGCCCGCTGGTGCGGATGAACGTGCAGGTGATCGTGGAGCAGAACGGCCGCCGCGAATCGGGCTATGCCGGCTTCGGCGGGCGCTATTCGTACGAAGAGCTGCTGGCCGACGGCAAGCCCGAGAAGTTCGCCCGCGAGGCGCTGCGGCAGGCGCTGGTGAATCTGGAGGCGGTCGACGCGCCGGCCGGGGTGATGCCGGTGGTGCTGGGCCACGGCTGGCCGGGCGTGCTGCTGCACGAGGCGGTGGGCCACGGGCTGGAAGGCGACTTCAATCGCAAGGGCACCAGCACCTTCGCCGGCCGGCTCGGCCAGCGGGTGGCATCAAGGGGCGTAACTATCGTCGACGACGGCACCCTCGACGGCCGCCGCGGCTCGCTCAACATCGACGACGAGGGCACTCCGACGGCCTGCACCACCCTGATCGAGGACGGCATCCTGGTCGGCTACATGCAGGACACGCTCAACGCACGGCTGATGGGCATGGCGCCCACCGGCAACGGCCGCCGCGAGTCCTTCGCCCACCTGGTGATGCCGCGGATGACCAATACCTACATGCGCGCCGGCACCCACGACCCGGAGGAGATGATCCGCTCGGTGAAGAAGGGCCTGTACGCGGTCAACTTTGGCGGCGGCCAGGTGGACATCACCAGCGGCAAGTACGTGTTCTCCGCCACCGAGGCCTATCTGATCGAGGACGGCAGGGTCACCGCGCCGGTGAAGGGCGCCACCCTGATCGGCAACGGCCCGGAAACGATGCAGAAGGTGGCGATGATCGGCCATGACCTCGCCCTGGACGACGGCGTCGGCATCTGCGGCAAGGACGGCCAGAGCGTGCCGGTGGGCGTGGGCCAGCCGTCGCTGCTGATCTCGGAACTGACCGTCGGCGGAACGCAGGCGGACTGATCAGCCGTGATCGCCTTCGTCGCCGTCGAATGCGTCGTCCGCTTCCTCACCGGAAGCACCGCCGTTCTGCGCCAGCAGCTCACGCAGCACCCGGAACAATTCGCGGAACGCACGCGGCGGCTTGTTCTTCGCCCGCTCCTCGCGGACGTTGCGCAGCAGTTGGCGCAGCTGCTGGCGGTCGGCCTGCGGATGCGCGGCCAGCAGCGCGGTCAGCGCGGCGTCCCCGTCGTCGCCCAGCAGCGCGTCGCGCAGCGCTTCGACCCGGTGCAGCGCGGCGGTTTCGCGGCGCGCGGCCTCGCCGTCCTTGCTCATGGCGTCGCGGATCGCGTCCAGCACTTCGTCGCCCAGCTTGCGCATCTGCTTGGCCAGGAACGCCTGCTGCCGCTTGCGCGCGCCGTGCGAGGTGATGCGCTGGGTCTCGCGGATATGCGGAAGCAGCTCCTCGGGAATCGGCAGCCTGCCCAGCTGGGTGGCGGTCATCGCCGCCAGCTGTTCGCCAAGCTCCAGCACGTCCAGCGCCGCGCGGCGCTGCTCGCTGCGGCTGGGGCTGAAAAATTCACCGGTTTCTTCGTCACGTCCTCGCATCCCCACAGGATAAGCCATTGAACGTCCCCGCCACGCATTCCCATCTCCCCGCCGACGACAGCCGACAGCGGCTGGAGCAGCTGTCCGCGGTTGCCCGCCAGCTGCTGGACCGCGCCCGCGCCGCCGGCGCTGACCAGTGCGAAGTCACCTGCAACGAGGACGCCGGGCTGGCGGTCAACGTGCGCATGGGCGAAGTGGAGACGGTGGAGGCCACCCGCGACCGCGGGGTGTCGATGACCGTCTACTTCGGCAGGCGCAAGGGCAGCGCCAGCACTGCCGACCTGCGCGAGGACAGCCTGGCCGCCACCGTGGCGCAGGCCTGCGCGATCGCCCGCCATACCGAGGAAGACCCGGCCGCCGGGCTGGCCGATGCCGAGTTGATGGCGACCACCCTGCGCGAGTTCGACAGCTGGCACCCGGCCGCGTTCGACGCCGACCGCGCCATCGACATCGCGCTGGCCTGCGAGGCGGCCGGGCGCGAGCTGGATCCGCGCATCGGCAACTCCGACGGCGCCTCGATGAACGCCAACGCCTCGCTCAGCGTGTACGCCAACTCGCACGGCTTCCTCGGCGCCGAACGGGCGACTTCCTACAGCACCGGCTGCGCGCTGATCGCCGGCGAGGGCGAGGCGATGCAGCGCGACGGCTGGTATAGCGTGGCGCTGGCGCAGGAGGACCTGGAATCGCCCGAAGCGATCGGTCGCAGGGCCGCGCGGCGCACCCTGGACCGGCTGGATCCGCGCCGGCTGCCGACCGGCCAGGTGCCGGTGCTGTTCGCCGCGGAAATGGCGCGCTCGCTGATCGGCAGCTTCATCGGCGCGGTGTCCGGCGGCGCGCTGTATCGCCGCGCCAGCTTCCTGCTGGACAGCGCCGGTACGCGGGTGTTCCCGGAGTGGTTCGCGATCGAGGAAGATCCGTTCCTGCCGCGCGGCTTCCGCTCGGCGGCGTTCGATGCCGAAGGCGTGGCAACGCGCAAATCGATGCTGGTGGACGGCGGCATCGTCCAGCGCTACGTGCTGGGCAGCTATTCGGCGCGCAAGCTGGGGCTGGCCAGCACCGCCAACGCAGGCGGCGTGCACAACCTGCAGGTGAGGGCGAATGCCGGCGACCTGGCGTCGATGCTGCGCGGGATGGGCACGGGCCTGCTGGTCACCGAGCTGATGGGGCAGGGCGTCAATGCGATCACCGGCGATTATTCGCGCGGCGCCGCCGGGTTCTGGGTGGAGAACGGCGAGCTGGCTTATCCGGTCGACGGCATCACCATCGCTGGCAACCTAAAGTCGATGTTCGCCGGGATCGAGGCGGTGGGCGGCGACATCGATCCGCGTTCGCACGTGCGCACCGGCTCGATCCTGATAGGGCGGATGACGGTGGCCGGCGAGGGTTGATGGCTTTGTCGATGGCCGATTGCGTCATCGGTTCGCGTTATCCTCCGCAAGCGGCAATCGATGCCGTATGACCAACCGGGGAAATTCATGGACCAGAACGATACCGTCGCCACGCCGCCACCGCCGCCCGTCGGGCCTTCCAAGGAAGAGCGCCAGTGGGCGATGTTCGCCCACCTGTCGGCGCTGGTTGGCGGTCTGCTGACGTCGGCGCTGGGCGGCTGGGGCTTCTTCATCGGCCCGCTGGTGATCTGGCTGATGAAGAAGGACGAAATGCCCTTCGTGGCCGACCAGGCCAAGGAAGCGCTGAATTTCAACATCACCGTATCGGCGATCTTCCTGTTGCTGCTGATCTTCACCATCCTCACCATCGGGATCGGCGCGCTGCTGACCGTGCCGGTGGCGCTGGTGGTGGGCATCGGTGCGCTGGTGCTGGTGATCCTGGCGGCGATCAAGGCCAACGACGGCGTGGCCTACCGCTACCCGCTGACGATCCGCCTGATCAAGTAAGTCAGGCGGCAGCCAGCGAACCACGACGAGCCCGGGCCTGCCCGGGCTCGTCCGTTTTCGCGGCGCATTCGGCATCGGCTGGCGGGGTTTCATCGTCGCTCCCGGGGTTTCGTCGCACGCCGGCTTGCGCCATGGCAACACGCCGCCATCATCGATCCAGACCGGAATGGTTCCGGCGGGAGACGACGATGGAAACCGTGCAGATGCAGCCGCTTTCGACCGCCCAGGGCGAGCGCGCGTGGGCCGCGGGCGTGCATGCGGGCGCCCTGCTGCTGGCCTTCATGACCAGCTGGAGCGCCGGCGTGGCCGGCATGCTGGCGGGCCTGGCGATCTATTTCCTGAAGAAGAACGACTCTGCCTTCGTCGCCGAGCACGCGCGCGAAGCATTCAACTTCAACCTGACCATGTTCCTGCTGACCTGCGCGCTGGCGATCGCCGGCGTGGTGCTGGTGGGCGCCACCGTGCTGACGCTGGGGTTGGGCGCCATCGTCACCCTGCCGGCCGGGCTGGCGCTGGTGCTGCTGGCCGGGCTGGTGGCGGTGAGCTGGCTGGTGTGCAGCGTGATCGCCACGTTCAAGGCGCTGCATGGCGAAAGCTATCGCTACCCGTTCACCCTGCGGCTGCTGGGTTGAAGCCGGCATGCACAGGGACCGTGCCGGGATGCACACCGTGCGTGGTGAGCCGGCCATGGCAACTGCCGTGGCCAGCGACATCGACGTGGCGGCGGGTGTCGCCACATCCACCGGAACAGCGCACCGGCGCCACCTGCGCGCATTCGGCCGGATGCTGTGGGCACTGCTGCTGGGAGGTGCCGCCGTCCTCGGGGCGATGTTCGCGTTCCGGCAGGGGCTGTTGCCGTGGATCGAGGCGGTGTTCCAGCCCGACGCCGGCGCGCTCAGCGGGATCCGTCGCGCCGGCATCTTCCTTGCCGCAATGCTGGCTTACTGGGCCTATGTGCGCGGGTATGAAAAGCGTGCTGCGACCGAGCTGCGTCTACGGCCGGTGGCGTTATTGCTGGGCGGCATCGCCGGGGCTGCGCTGGTGGCTTTGCCGATCGCCGCGCTGTTCGGGCTGGGCGCTTACGAGCTGGTGCAGTCCCGGCCTGCCAGTCCGGCGTTGTTTGGCATTGCCGCCGTCATCGGCATCGCCGCCACGCTGGAGGAGGTGCTGTATCGCTGCCTCCTGCTGCAGGCACTGGAGCGGGCCTGGGGCACGCGGGTGGCGCTGGTGGTGCAGGCGCTGGTGTTCGCCCTGATGCACTTGGGCAACATGCCGCAAGCCGGCAGTGGCGACGCCGCTGCCATGCTGGTTTCCGTCGGCCTGCTGGGCCTGCTGTGGGGCGGCGTGTTCTTGCTGGCACGCAACCTGTGGGTGGCGGCAGCGCACCATGCCGCATGGAACTTCACCATCGTGCTCAGTGGCGTGCCGCTGTCCGGCAACGATGACTGGCGCGCGCTGGTGCCGATGCAAACCCGCTATGCCGGTTCGGACTGGCTGACCGGCGGGATGTTCGGGCCGGAAAATTCGCTGCTGGTGATTGCGGCCATCGCGATGGCGGTGGTGCTGGTGCTGCGGGCAGCGCATCGGCGCGGCAAAATGCTGCCGCCTGCAGGGCTGCGCGAGGGCTAGCACGGGGGGCGTTACGAACCCGCGGCGGGATCAGTGGCTGCGTTCGACGACCTGCCGCGCCAAGGCCTGCAGCGCGCTGGTATCGGCCTCCAGGGCGTCGAGCGACTGCCGCATCACTGCCAGTAGTTCCTGCAGCCGTGCCCGGCTGGCGTCCACGCCTAGCAGCGACGGGAAAGTGGCCTTGGCCTGCGCGATGTCCTTGCCGGCGGTCTTGCCCAGCGTTGCGGCATCGCCTTCGATATCCAGCAGGTCGTCGCGGATCTGGAAGGCCAGGCCCAGCGCGTCGGCGTACTGGTCCAGCTGCGCCGCCTGCGTCGGCGTTGCATTGCCGGCCAACGCGCCCAGGCGCACCGCGCAGCGCAGCAGCGCGCCGGTTTTCAGGGCGTGCAGGCGCTCCAACTCCACCAGTGCGATGGAGGCGCCGGTGGCATCGATATCCAGCGCCTGCCCGCCGCACATGCCGGCAACGCCGGAGGCGCGTGCCAGTTCGGCCAGCATGGCGATACGCTGCACCGGCGGCTGCGGGGCAGTGGCCAGGGTTTCGAAGGCCAGCGTCTGCAGCGCATCGCCGGCGAGGATGGCGGTGGCTTCGTCGAAGGCGACATGCACGGTGGGCTGGCCGCGGCGCAGGTCGTCGTCGTCCATCGCCGGCAGGTCGTCGTGGACCAGCGAATAGCAGTGCACCAGCTCCACCGCGGCAGCGGCGGCATCGAGCGAATCCTCGCGCGCACCCAGCGTGGTGCCGATGGCATACACCAGCAGCGGACGCATGCGCTTGCCGCCATTGAGGACGCCGTGGCGCATCGCGGCGTGCAGGCGGCGGGGTGAGGCGGTCGGGTCGGGCAGGATTTGCGCCAGCGAGGCTTCCGCGCGCGCACGCCAGCGCGCGAGGTCACGCGCTGGCATCGTCGCCGACGTCGAACGGGCGCGCGTCGCCCGGGTTGGCAGGGTCATCGAGCAGGCGCACGCGCAGCTCGGCCTGCTCCAATGCGCCCTGGCAGCGTCGATACAGGCCGACGCCGCGCTCGTACGCGGCCAGCGATTCTTCCAGCGTCATGTCGCCGGCCTCCATCCGGCCGACCAGGTCTTCCAGCGCCAGCATCGACTGCTCGAAGTCGGCAACGGGGGAAATCTCGGTGACGGGTTTCTTGGCCATGCGCGCAGTTTACGCCAGCGCGGCGATTGCACCGTGGTCGCCATCCACGCTCACTCCGGTGCGCAGAGCCGCAGGCGGGCGCCGTGCGCTGCCAGCCATGCCGCCATGCGCGCCGACACGATCTGATCCCCCGCCGCCAGCAGCGTGCCGTCGGCCGCGGACAGCAGCGGCAGCCGCGCGCGCTGCCACGGCGGCATGCCGGCGTCCTGCAGGACGTGCTTGAGCGCATGCGAATGGCGGCGGCCCGGCAGCACGATGCGTTCGCCGCCCCGCCGCGCGTGCACGCGCAGCGGTGCGTCGAAATGCGCTGCGCCCACCAGCTGCAGGCGCTCGCCGCCGGGCATCACCAGTGCCGTGCGGCCATCCCAAGCCTGTTGCCAGTCGGCTGGCAGCGGGGCAGGCAGGACGTCCGCGTGCAGCAACCCCCGCCAGCGCCGGACCCGTGCGCCTTGCCAGTCGAAACACGCATTGGCGTCGTGGCGGCTGGCCAGCAGGTCATGCTCAATCCGCGCGATGCCGTTGCCGGGCAGCGGCGGCAGTCGCAAATCCGCGATCCAGCGCCGCAGCACGCGCGCCCGGCGCGCTGCCGGCAGCGCCTGCAGCGGCTGGACCTCCAGCGTATGCGCGGCACGACGCGCAGCCGCCAGCGCCGCTGCGTCCTCGGCTTCCAGCAGTTCGTTGGCCTGCGCGCACAGCGCGGCGCTGCGGGCGAAGCTGCCGGCGGCATCCGGCCAGCGCTGCCGCAGCAGCGGCAGCACCGCGTTGCGCAGGAAGTTGCGGTCGAAGTGGGGGCTGGCGTTGCTGGGGTCGTCGATCCAATGCAGGTTCTGCGACGCGGCATGGTCCTGCAGCGCCGTGCGCGGCAGGTCGAGCAGCGGGCGCCACAGCCAGCCGCCTGCGTACCGGCGCCACGGCCGCATCGCCGCGAGGCCGTCGCTGCCGGCGCCGCGCAGCGCGCGCAGCAGGAAGGTTTCGGCCTGATCGTCGCGATGGTGGGCCAAAGCGAGGATTTCGCCTTCGCCCAGCGCCGCGGCAAAGGCGGCGTGACGGGCAGCGCGGGCGGCGCCCTCGATGCCGAGCCCGGCGCCCAGGTCGACCTCGACGCGGACGATTTCCAGCGGCACGCCCAGCGCCTCGCAGGCGCGCAGGCAATGCGCGGCCCAGAGGTCCGCTTGCGGGTGCAGGCCGTGGTGGACATGCAGCGCGCGCAGGCCGCGCTTGCGGACGCCGGCGTCGGCGGCCAGCAGGTGCAGCAGCGCGGTGGAATCGAGCCCGCCGCTGAAACCCAGCAGGATCGGGGAGGGCAGCGGCGGAGGGGGCAGGCGCATGTCGCAAGTGTAGGGCGGCATGCGCGGGGGGCGGGCGGTGGCCGCCCTGCGCAAGATCAGGAGGCGATGTCGTAGGCGCCAAGGGCCCGCAGGCGGCGGTAGCGGCGTTCCAGCAGGTCGGCGG
This sequence comes from Thermomonas sp. LB-4, assembly GCF_036409385.1. Taxonomy (NCBI): domain Bacteria; kingdom Pseudomonadati; phylum Pseudomonadota; class Gammaproteobacteria; order Lysobacterales; family Lysobacteraceae; genus Thermomonas; species Thermomonas sp. LB-4. Next base: position 253,823 of record NZ_JAXOFT010000002.1, read on the forward strand.
TGGGCAAGCCTTCCAGTGCGTCCAGCTCGCGCAGCAGCACCGCCTTCAGGCGCTTGGCCATCTGCACCGGGTTGCGGTGGGCGCCGCCGGTGGGCTCGCGCACCACCTTGTCGATCAGGCCCAGCCCGTGCAGGCGCTTGGCGGTCATGCCCAGCTGTTCGGCGGCGTCCTTGGCTTTGGCGGAATCGCGCCACAGGATCGAGGCGCAGCCTTCCGGCGAAATCACCGAGTAGGTGCTGTACTCCAGCATGATCGTGCGGTCGCCCACGCCGATCGCCAGCGCGCCGCCGCTGCCGCCCTCGCCGATCACGGTGCAGATGATCGGCACCGTGAGCTCGGCCATTTCCAGCAGGTTGCGGGCGATGGCTTCGGATTGGCCGCGTTCCTCGGCGTCGATGCCCGGCCACGCGCCCGGGGTGTCGATGAAGGTGAGGATCGGCAGGCCGAAGCGCTCGGCCATCTTCATCAGCCGCAGCGCCTTGCGGTAGCCCTCGGGCTTGGGCATGCCGAAGTTGCGGCGCACCTTGGTCTTGGTGTCGCGGCCCTTCTCGTGGCCGATCACCATCAGCGGGCGGCCGTCGATGCGGGCCAGGCCGCCGACGATGGCCTGGTCGTCGGCAAACGCGCGGTCGCCGGCCAGTTCCTGGAACTCGTCGCAGATCACCCGCAGGTAGTCCTGCGTGTACGGCCGCTGCGGATGGCGCGACAGCTGCGAGACCTGCCACGGGGTGAGGTCGCGGAAGATCGTCGCGGTGCGCTTGCGCAGCTTGTCCCGCAGTGCCTGCACTTCCTTGTCGATGTTGAGCGCCGGGCCGCTGCTGGCCTGCCGCAGTTCCTGGATCTTGGTTTCCAGGTCGGCGATGGGCTGCTCGAAGTCGAGGTAGTTCGGATTCATTCCGCGGAGTTTATCGCAGCGGGCTCGCCGTACCGAGGCGTAGGGCCGGCGAAGTCAGTTCGCCGCCGTCCAGGGGCGGGCCAGCTGCACCTGGACCGTGCCGACGCCCGGCAGGCTGCGCAGCAGGCCGGGCAGGCTGGCGTCCACCTGCAGGCCGCGGCCACCGGGCAGTGTCAGCCGGCCGATGCCGGCGGTGGTGGCGACCTCCAGCAGCACCGGGGTGGGGCCGGGGTGGGCCTTCAGCACCAGCTCCAGCTGCTGCTGCGCGCCCGGGACGCGCAGGTCGATGCGGATGGAAATGCGCTGGGCCTGTTGGCCGCAGATCTGCGCGAAGTCCCAGCAGCGGCTGGCGCGCAGCGAGTAACCACCGTTGAACTCGTCCTCGCGCAGGCCGCCCTCGACCACCAGGATGCGGTCGCGGGTGAGCAGCGGGGCGAATTCCTGCCACTGTTCGTTGAAGAAGCCGCATTCGATCCGGCCGCGGCCGTCCTCCAGCTGCACGAAGGCCTGCGACTCGCCGCGCTTGCGCATGCCGATGACTTGGCCCGCCACCACCGTCTGCACCATCGGCCGCCAGCTGCGCCCTTCCTGCGGGCGGCTGCTGCGCGCGGCGCGCTCCCAGATTCCTGCCAGCGCCGACAGGTCGTGGCCCACCAGCTTCTGCACGTCGTCGCGGTAGGGATCCATCGGATGACCGCTGAGGTAGTGCCCCAGCGTGTCGTGCTCCCCCTGCAGCAGTTGCGCCAGCGGCCATTCGGTGGTCTCCGGCAGTTCCACGCGGATGTCGGCGCCGCCACCGCCGAACATGTCGAACATCCCGGCCTCGTGGTTCTTGGCCATCTGGTCGGTGGCCTTCATGGCCTCCGGCAGCTGCAGCATCAGCGAGGCGCGGTTGACCGCCAGCGCATCCATCGCGCCGGCCCGGATCAGCGCTTCCAGCGTGCGTTTGTTGAGGCCGGCGGCGGAGACGCGCTGGCAAAAATCGAGCAGGTCGCGGAAAGGTCCGTCGCCGCTGCGCGCCGCCACGATCGCCTCGCACACGCCCTGGCCCACGCCCTTCACCGCGCCCAGGCCGTAGCGGATGGTGTCCGGCGCGGTCGCCTCGAACATGTAGGCGGATGTGTTCACGTCCGGCGGCAGCACCGCCAGGCCAAGGCCGCGTGCCTCATCGAGGAAGCCCACCACCTTCTCGGTCTTGTCCATGTCGCTGGACAGGGTGGCGGCCATGAACTCCGCCGGGTAGTGCTGCTTCAGCCATGCGGTCTGGTAGGCGACCAGCGAGTACGCGGCGGCGTGCGACTTGTTGAAGCCGTAGCCGGCGAACTTCTCCATCAGGTCGAAGATCTCGTCGGCCTTGGCCGCGCTGACCCCGCCCCTGGCCGCGCCCTCGCGGAAGATCTCGCGGTGCTTGGCCATCTCGGCCGGCACCTTCTTGCCCATCGCGCGGCGCAGCAGGTCGGCGCCGCCCAGCGAGTAGCCGCCGACGATCTGCGCCATCTGCATGACCTGCTCCTGGTAGACCATGATGCCGTAGGTCTCCTGGAGCATCCCCCTGGTGCGGGGGTCGGGGTATTCGAACGTCTCGGTGCCGTGCTTGCGCGCCACGAACGACGGGATCATCTCCATCGGGCCGGGGCGGTACAGCGCGTTCAGCGCGATCAGGTCCTCGAAGCGGTCGGGCTTGGCGTCCTTCAACGCGCGGCGCATGCCGGAGGATTCGAACTGGAACACCGAGCCGGTGTTGCCGTTGGCGAAGATGTTGCGATAGACGGAAGCGTCGTCGAGGGGAATCGCGGCGATATCGACCGGCTCGGCGCCTTCCTTCCCGCGGCGGGCGTTGATCGCCTTCACCGCCCAGTCGATGATGGTCAGCGTGCGCAGGCCGAGGAAGTCGAACTTCACCAGGCCCACGGCTTCCACGTCGTCCTTGTCGAACTGCGTCACCGGGTTCTTGCCCAGCGTGCCGTGGTCGTGTTCGGCGTACAGCGGGCAGAAGTCCGACAGCGGCGAGGGCGCGATCACCACGCCGCCGGCGTGCTTGCCGGCGTTGCGGGTGAGGTCTTCCAGCTGCAGCGCCAGGTCGATCAGGTCGCGGACGTCGTCCTCGGTTTCGTAGCGCTGGATCAGTTCGGGCGAGGCCATTTCGCCGTCCATCCCGCCCTTGCCCTGGCCCATCGCGTCCTTCAGCGAGATGCCGAGGATGTTGGGGATCAGCTTGGCGATGCCGTCCACCATGCCGTAGCCGAAGCCGAGCACGCGGCCGGTGTCGCGCAGCACCGCCTTGGCGGCCATGGTGCCGTAGGTGATGATCTGCGAAACCCGCTCGCGGCCGTACTTGCGGGCGACGTAGTCGATGACCTCGTCGCGCCGGTCCATGCAGAAGTCGATGTCGAAGTCCGGCATCGACACGCGTTCAGGGTTGAGGAAGCGCTCGAACAGCAGGTTGTACGGCAGCGGGTCGAGGTCAGTGATCTGCAGCGCCCACGCCACCAGCGAGCCGGCGCCTGAGCCGCGGCCGGGACCGATGGGGATGCCCTGGTTCTTCCCCCACTGGATGAAGTCGGCCACGATCAGGAAGTAGCCGGGGAAGCCCATCTTGATGATGGTGTCCAGCTCGAATTCCAGCCGCGCGTCGTAGTCCTCGCGGGTTTTGCCCGGCGCCAGCGGGTTCTTCTGCAATCGCGCTTCCAGCCCGCGCCGCGATTCGCTGCGGATCCAGCTGTCCAGCGTCTCGTCGGACGGCACCGGATAGGCGGGCAGGAAATACGTGCCCAGCTTCAGTTGCAGGTTGCAGCGCTGCGCCAGCGCCACCGTGTTGTCCAGCGCATCCGGCACGTCCGCGAACAGCGCGACCATTTCGTCGGTCGAGCGCAGGTACTGCTGCGCGCTGTAGTCGCGCGGGCGGCGCGGGTCGTCGAGGACGCGGCCGCTGGAAATGCACACCCGCGCCTCGTGGGCGCCGAAGCCGGCGGCATCGAGGAAGCGCACGTCGTTGCTGGCCACCACCGGCAGGCCCAGCTTGCCGGATGCGTGCAGGGCGAACTGGTTGAATGCCTCCTCGCCGTCGCGGCCGGTGCGGGTCAGCTCCAGGTGCAGGTCGTCGCGGAACACGCGGCGCCATTCCGCCAGCTGCGCCTCAGCCACGTCGTGGCGGTTGGCCTGCACCAGCCGCCCGGCCAGGCTGGCGCGGCCGGCGATCGCCAGCAGGCCGGCATGGTCGTCTCGCAGCCATTCCGGCTCGATCGCCACGCAATCGCCGCGCTGTCCTTCCAGCCAGGCGCGGCTGAGCAGGCGCGACAAGCTGAGGTAGCCGTCCTGGTCGCGGCACAGCAGGGTCAGCTGCGAGGGTGCATCGCCGCCGTCGGCGATCAGCACGTCGGCGCCGGCGATGGGCTTGATGCCCACGCTTTCCGCCGCCTTGTAGAACTTGACCAGCGCGAACAGGTTGTTGCGGTCGGTGACCGCCAGCGCAGGCAGCTGCAGTTCCACCGCGCGGCTGAGCAGGTTGGGCCGGTCGCCGGCCTTTTCCGGGCGCGCATGGTCGGGCTTCTCGGGCACGCGGATGGTGGAATCCGCGAGCGAGAACTCGGTGTGCAGGTGCAGGTGGACGAAACGTGCGGGCATCGCGTGGTCGCGGTGTTGAAGCCGCAGGTTAGAGCCCGTGGCGGGGGCGGGCAAGGCTTGACAGTGCGCGATCCGTCATCGCCTCAGGCGGGCTGCGGCAATCCCGGCAGTTCCGCCTGCACGGGCACGGCCGCCAGCGCCGCCCGCACGGGGGCAAAGCTGCGGCGGTGCTGCGGGCAGGGACCGTGCGCCCGCAGCGCGGACAGGTGTTCCGGGCTGGGGTAACCCTTGTGGCGGTCGAAGCCGTACTGCGGGTGCTGCGCGTGCAGTTCGCGCATGCGCGCATCGCGCGCAACCTTGGCGAGGATCGATGCCGCCATGATGGCGCGGTCGCGCGCGTCGCCGCCAATCCAGACTTCGGCCGGGCAGGGCAGGTCCTTGGGCAGCCGGTTGCCGTCGATGCGCGCACAGTCGGCGACGTGGGCCACGCCCAGCAGCGCCTCGCGCATGCCGTGCATGGTGGCGTGGAAGATGTTGCGCCGGTCGATTTCATCGGCTTCGACGAACACGATCTTCCACGCCAGTGCGCGCTCGAGAATGCGCGGATAGAGCGACTCGCGCTTCTTTTCGGTCAGGGCCTTGGAGTCGTCCAGCCCGTTGACCGGCGTGCGGCCTGGCGCGAACACCACCGCGGCCACCACAACCGGCCCGGCCAGCGGGCCGCGTCCGGCTTCGTCGATCCCGGCCACGCGCAGCTTCATGGCTGCCGCAGGAGCTGCGCCACCGCGTCGGCGGCGCGCGCGGAGGCATCGCGGCGCAGCGCCTGGTGGATGGCCAGGAAGCGCGGCTGCAGCGCCGCCGCCGCTTCCTCGTCGCGGAACCAGTGCAGCAGCGCGGCGTGCAGGTTGTCCGGCGTGCAGTCGTCCTGCAGCAGCTCGGGGATCAAAGCCTCGCCGGCGAGCACGTTGGGCAGGCTGACGTGCGCGGACTTGAGCATGCCGAACAGCCGGACGATGCGGTAGGTCAGCGGCGCGATGCGATGGCCCACCACCATCGGCCGCTTGCACAGCATGGCTTCCAGCGCGGCGGTGCCGGACGCCAGCAGCACCGCGTCGCTGGCGATCATGATCCGCTGCGCCCGGCCGTCGATGACGCGGAACGCCGGCGCATGGCCCAGGATGTCATCGATGGCGCTGCGGCACTGCGCGTTTGCCGCAGGCACCAGCACGCGCAGGCCGGGGACATCCGCGGCAAGTCGACGCGCGGCCTCGGCGAAGTCGGGCAGCATGCGGCGGATTTCGCCCAGCCGGCTGCCGGGCAGCAGCGCCAGGATCGGCGCGTCGTTGGATTCGCCCAGTGCCGCGCGAGCCACGTCGCGATCCGGTTGCAGCGGAATTGCGTCGGCCAGCGGATGGCCGATGAACGTGGCATCCACGCCGTGCCTGGCGTAGATCGGCGGCTCCATCGGGAACAGGCAGAGCACGCGGTCGGCGCTTTCGCCGATCTTCAGCGCACGGTTCTCGCGCCAAGCCCAGACCGAGGGACTGACGTCGTGCACGGTGCGCACGCCACGCTGTTTCAGCCAGCGCTCCACCCCGAGGTTGAAGTCGGGCGCGTCGATGCCGATGAACACGTCGGGCTTCCAGTCCAGCGTGCGCTGGCGGAAGGCCTTGCGCAGCCTGAGCAGGCGGGGTAGGTGGGCCAGCACTTCGGCCAGCCCCATCACTGCCAGCTCGCTGGCGTCGAACCACGTGTCCATGCCGGCCGCGCGCATCGCATCGCCGCCGATGCCGGCGAACCGGGCATCGGGGAAACGTTCGCGCAGCGCTTCGATCAGGCCGGCGCCAAGCTGGTCGCCGGAGGTTTCTCCGGCACAGAGGATGATGCGTGGCGTCATGGGCTGTTTCGCTTCGGGGTCGCGCCGTTGCGGGGGCTGGGGTGTATCCCGACGCACTCGCTGGCGCGAGCGCACTCCACGTTATTCGCTTCGTCGGGACACACCCCAGCCCCCGCAACGGCGCTGGTTGTGTTGCGCCTTACAGCTAGGTCCGTGCTTGCGACATGCGAGGGAATCGGGTCGCGCGGGTGGCCGTGGGCTGTCCCAACCAAGCGAGTATCGGGGAGCGACTTGGGGCAGCCCACGGCCACTCGCGCGACAAGGCCGACCAGACTCACCGCAGCAACGGCCGCTCGCCAGCGTCGATGAAATCGAGGAAGGCGCGCACGTCTTCGCTGCCTGCGGCGATCTCCGCCAGCTCGAGCTTGGCTTCGTCCAGCTTCGCCTCGCCCATGTACAGCGCGCGGTACGCGCGCTTGATCGCGGCCAAGCGGGCGGCGTCGAACCCGCGCCGCTTCAGCCCTTCCGCGTTGATGCCGCGCGGACGCGCGTATTTCTCCTGGGCGATCATCAGGAACGGCGGCACGTCGCCGTTGACGAACGCGCCCATGCCGACGAACGCGTGGTCGCCGATGCGGCAGAACTGGTGCACGCCGGAGAACCCGCTCAGGATCACGTGGTTGCCGACGGTGACGTGGCCGGCCAGCGTTGCGTTGTTGGAGAACACGCAGTCGTTGCCGACGATGCAGTCGTGGGCGATGTGGCTGTAGGCCAGGATCCAGTTGCGGCTGCCGATGCGGGTGATGCCGCCGCCTTCGCCGGTGCCGCGGTTGATGGTGACGAACTCGCGGATCGAATTGCCGTCGCCGATTTCCAGCGCCACCCGCTCGCCCCGGTACTTCTTGTCCTGCGGCTCGCCGCCGATCGCGGCGTGGCCGTGGAACACGTTGTCGCGGCCGATCCGGGTGGGACCCTCGATCAGGCAGTGCGGGCCGATGCGGGTGTTGTCGCCCACCTCCACCTCGGCGCCGATCACCGCATAGGCGCCGATCTGCACGCCCGCGCCGATCCGCGCGCGCGGATCGATCACGGCGGTGGGGTGGATGGTGCTGGCGTCGTGGCTGCTCATGGCTGATGGTGCTGGCTCAGTCGCGCGAGGCCGCACACAGGATCTCGGCACAGGCGACCTGCTCGCCGTCGACCCTCGCCACGCCCACGTACTGGGCCATGTTGCGGATGCGGCGCTTGAGCTCGACGTCGAGTTCGAGGCGGTCGCCGGGCACCACCATCCGGCTGAACTTGGCGTTGTCCACCTTCACCAGGTAGAAGGTTTCCGTCTGCGGATCGCCCGCCGCGGTGGACAGCTGGGTCAGCAGGCCGCCGGCCTGCGCCAGCGCCTCCACCACCAGCACGCCCGGCATCACCGGCTTGCCGGGGAAATGGCCCTGGAAGAACGGCTCGTTGATGCTGACGTTCTTGTAGGCCAGCACCCGCTTGTTCGGTTCCAGCTCCACCACCCGGTCCACCAGCAGGAACGGATAGCGGTGCGGCAGCAGGCGCTGGATGTCGGCGATGGTGGCGGGCAGCGCCGGCGTTGCGGTGGTGTCGGTCATTCTGTGTCCTTCGCATCGCCGGGCAGGCGCCTGGCGATGCGGTCAAGTTGCTTGAAGCGGGCGGCGCTCTTGCGCCAGCTGCGATTGTCCATCAACGGCGTGCCGGAAGAATACTCGCCGGGCTCGCGGAGCGAGTGGGTGACCAGCGACATCGCGGTGATCACCGCGCGGTCGCAGACCTCCAGGTGGCCGAGGATGCCGGCGCCGCCGCCAACCAGGCAGTGGCGGCCGACCTTCGCGCTGCCGGCCACCGCCGCGCAGCCGGCCATGGCGGTATGCGCGCCGATGCGCACGTTGTGGCCGATCTGGATCTGGTTGTCCAGGCGCACGTCCTCTTCGAGCACGGTATCGCCCAGCGCGCCGCGGTCGATGGTGGTGTTGGCGCCGATCTCGCAATCATCGCCGACCACCACGCCGCCAAGCTGCGGCACGTTGATCCAGCGCCCGGCTTCCATCGCCATGCCGAAGCCGGCGGCGCCCAGCACGGCGCCGGGCAGGATGCGCACGCGCTTGCCCAGGCGCACCCGTGTCCACAGCGTGACCCGCGCCTGCAGCTCGCAATCCGCGCCGACCTCGCAGTCGTCGCCCACCACGCAGCCGGGGCCGATGACGGCGCCGGCGTCGATCCGGCTGCGCGCGCCTATGCTGGCGTGCGGGCCGATGCTGGCTGCGGGGTCCACCTGCGCGGTGGGGTCGACGACCGCGGTTGGATGGATCCCGGGGGTGTGCGCCTGGCGCGGCTCGAACAGCGCGGCGATGCGCGCGAACGCCACGTAGGGGTCGCGGGCGACCAGTGCTGAACCCGTGCAGGCGTCCGCATCCTCCGCGCGCACCACCACCACGCCGGCGCGGGTCTGCGCCAGCTGGCCGCGGTAGCGCGGATTCGCGAGGAAGGCCAGCTGCGACGGGAGGGCGTCGGCCAGCGTGCCGACGCCGGCCACGACGCGGTCCTCGCCGCGCAGCCCGAGCCCGAAACGGGCGGCAAGCTCGGCGGCGGTGAAGGTCGGCAGGCTCATGCCGCCGTTGCCGTCAGAGCTGGCCGCCGAAATTGAACTGCAGCCGTTCGATCTGGTCGCCGTCCTTCTTGCGGATCGGCAACGCATAGCTGATCGACAGCGGTCCCATCGGCGAGCGCCACAGCAGCGCCACGCCGGCGGACGCGCGCAGCTCCCCGGCGTCGAAATTGTCCCAGCCGTTGTAGACGTTGCCCACGTCCAGGAACGCGGAGACCCGCGCCGACGGGCTGTCGAACAGCTTCGGGAAGATCGCTTCCACCGAGCCGGCCAGCAGCACCGAGCCGCCCAGCGGCTGGCGATAGCCGTAGCTGGAGGTGTACACGGGACCCAGGGTGTTGTCCATGAAGCCGCGGACGCGGCCGCTGGAGGCGATGCCGCCGGCGTAGAAGTTCTCGAAGAACGGCAGTCCGCTGGCGGTGACGGTCTTGACGAAGTCCGGCGAGGTGGGCAGGCAGGGATCGGTGCCCACCGGCCCGGGCACCCAGGTGTCGCCCTGCCCGTCGTTGTTGGTGTCCACCAGGGTGGGGGCGGTGAAGCAGAGGTTGCGGCTGTAGTCCTTGCCGTAGGAATCGCCGTAGCCCAGGTTCAGCGCGGTCTTGACCACCAGCGCCGGATGCAGCGGCCAGTACTTGGAGATGTCGTACTGCAGCTTGAAGTACTCCACCGTGGAGCCCGGCAGCGCGATTTCGGCCGACAGGCTCTGGGTGCCACCCACCACCGGGGTGAAGTAGTTGTTGCGGGTGTCGCGGCCCCAGCCCACCTGCGCGCGCCAGCTGTGGAACGTGCGCTGGCCCACCGCCTTGACGTAGTCGACCAGCGGCTGCGGGGTGGAGCCCTCGAACGCAAGGATCTCGTTGCTGTCGAGGCCGACCATGAGCGAGATCGAATCGCTCTCGCTCAACGGCAGCCCCATGAACACCTGGAAGGAGCCGCTGTTGGTGGAATAGGAGGCGACGTTGAAGCTGGAGTAGTCGAACTCGCGCCACCACAGGTTGTAGCCCAGCGACATGCCGTCATCGGTGAAGTACGGGTTCACGTACGAGAAGTCGTAGCGCTTCTGGTAGTCGCTGCGGGTGATCGCCGTGGAGACCCGGTTGCCGGTGCCGAGGAAGTTGTTTTCCGACAGCTGCAGCGACAGGTTCAGCCCGGACAGCTGCGAGTAGCCCACGCCGGCCGAGATGCTGCCGGAGGTGGTTTCCTTGACCGTGTAGACCACGTCCACCTGGTCGTCGGTGCCGGCGACCGGTTCGCTGTCGACGCTGACTTCCTCGAAATAGCCCAGCCGGTCCAGGCGCACCTTGCCGCGATCGATCGCCGCCTGCGAATACCAGCTGCCCTCGAACTGGCGCATCTCGCGGCGCAGCACCGGGTCGGCGGTGCGGGTATTGCCCTTGAACACGATCCGGCGCACGTTGACGCGCGGGCCGGGCTGCACCTGGAAGTCGACCGCCACGGTGCGCTTGTCGCGATCGATGTTCGGCACCGGGTTGACCCGCGCGAAGGCGTAGCCGATGTTGGACAGGCGCGCGGTGATCGCATTGGTGGCCAACTCCAGCAGGCCGCGCGAGAACGTGCCGCCCGGCTTGATGAAGGCCACGATGGTCTCCACCTCGGACTTCGGCAGCACGGTGTCCCCGGACACGGTGACGTCGGCGAAGTTGTAGACCTCGCCCTCGGTCAGGCCCGCGGTGATGAACATGTCCTTGCGGTCGCCGCTGATCGCCACCTGGGTGGAATCCAGGCTGAAATCCACGTAGCCGCGATCCAGGTACCAGGAGTTCAGCTTCTCGATGTCGCCGGACAGCTTTTCGCGCGAATACTGGTCGTCGCGCTTGTACCAGCTCATCCAGTTGCTGGTGTGCGACTCCCAGCCCTTGGTGATGTCCTCTTCCTCGAAGCTCTCGTTGCCGATCAGGTTGATGTGGCGGATCTTTGCCGCCTTGCCTTCCTTGACGTTGATGGTCAGGTTGATGCGGTTGCGGTCCAGCCGCTCCACCGAAGGCGTGATCTGCACGCCGTACTTGCCGCGGTTGTTGTACTGGCGGGTCAGTTCCTGGGTGACTCGGTCCAGGTTCAGCGGGTTGAAGGTTTCGCCCTCGGCCAGGCCGATGTCCTTCAGGCCCTTGGTCAGGTCCTCGGTCTTGAGGTCCTTGTTGCCGGACAGGGTCAGCTTGTTGATCGCCGGGCGCTCGACCACGGTGATGACCAGGATGCCGCCCTGGCGGTCCAGCCGCACATCCTCGAAGAAGCCGGTCTTGTACAGGGCGCGCAGCGCCTCCGCGGCCTTGCCCTGGTCGAGGGTGTCGCCGCGCTCCACCGGCAGGTAGGTGAACACGGTCCCGGCGCCGATGCGTTGCAGGCCGTCGATGCGGATGTCGCTGACCGTGAAGGGCGCAAGCGCCGTCTGCGCCAGCGCCGGCAGCGAGAGCGCCGAGGCGAGGGCGAGGGTGAGCAGGCGGCGGTGCATGGGTCGGGTCATTCGGAACATCCTGTTGAGCTGCCTGGTCCGGCGCCGCAGTATCGCAGCGCCCTGTTGCGGGGAATGCGGCGGCGCGGGCGCGCCGGCCGGGGTTGGAGTCACGACACCAGGTGCAGGATGTCGTTGTAGAACGCCAGCCCCATCAGCCCTGCGATGATCGCAAGGCCGATGTAATGGCCGACAGCCATGGCCCGCTCGCCCAGGGGGCGGCGGATGACAAGCTCGATAAGGTAATACAGCAGGTGACCCCCGTCCAAGACGGGGATCGGCAGCAGGTTGATCAGCGCCAGACTGACCGACAGCAGGGCCAGGAAGTTCAGGAACCAGGCCGGGCCGCGGGCGGCGAAATCATTGGCGGCACGGGCGATGGTCAGCGGGCCGGAGACGGTGTTCTGCACCGAGACCCGGCCGGTGACGGCGCGGCCGATCATGTCCACCAGCTGGCGGACCTGGAAGCCGGTCTCGCGCGCCGCCGCGGGAATCGCCGCCAGCGGCCCGTGGCGCAGGGTGGCATCGTGCGGCGCCGGACCGGTGGCGGCGCTGCCGACGCCCAGGATCCAGCGCGGCGGCCCGCCATCGGCGGCCAGCCGTTGCGGCGCCAGTTCCAGCGCCAGCCGTTCGCCGTCGCGTTCCACCTCGACCATGCCGGGCACGCCGCGCTCGCCCAGCCGGGCGACCAGCGGGGCGATGTCCTCGAAGCTGGTGACCGGATGGGCGTCGATGGCGGTGATGCGGTCGCCCTCCGCCAGCACGCCCCAGGCCGGCGTGCCTTCGCGCACGCTGCCGACCAGTGCCGGCACCAGCAGGTGGCGCGGGACCAGGCCGATCTCGCCGATGGCGCGCAGCTCGTCCGCCTGCGCGGGCAGCTTCTGGAGCGGCAGCGAGCGGGTGGCGGTGCCGCCCGCTCCACGCTGGATCCGCAGCGTCACCGGCTGGCGATCCAGCGCGGCAACCGACAGCGCCATGCCCAGTTCGCTCCAGGTGGGCGTCTCGCGGTCGCCCACCGCCAGAATGCGGTCGCCAGGCTGCAACCCAGCCTGCGCGGCAATTCCGCTGGCGCTGCCGACTACCGGCGCGTAGTCGGGACGACCGATCACCAGCATCGCCCACAGCAGGCCGAACGCCAGCAGCAGGTTGGCCAGCGGGCCCGCGGCCACGATGGCGATGCGCCGCCAGACCGACTTGCGGTTGAACGCCCGCTCGAGCTCGTGCGGGGCGACGTCGCCCTCGCGCTCGTCCAGCATCTTCACGTAGCCGCCCAGCGGGATGGCGGCGATCACGTACTCGGTGCCGTCCCTGCCGGTCTTCGACCACAGCGGCTTGCCGAACCCCACCGAGAAGCGCAGCACCCTCACCCCGCAGCGGCGGGCGACCCAGAAATGACCGAACTCGTGGAAGGTGACCAGCACCCCCAGCGCGACCAGCAGCCACCACAGCGAGCCGAAGAAATCGCTCACGCCGCCACCCCCGCGATGCGCGTGCGCGCGGTTGCGCGGGCGTCCGCGTCGGCCGCCAGCAGCGCATCAATCGAATCGGCGGGCTGTGGCGGCATGGCCTCGAGGGTCGCGGCAACGGTGTCGGGGATGTCCAGAAAACCGATCCGGCCCTGAAGGAACGCTGAAACGGCCTCTTCGTTGGCGGCATTGAGCACCGCCGGCGCGGTGCCCCCCGCGGCCAGCGCGCTGAAAGCCAGCGCAAGACAGGGGAAGGCCTCCCGATCCGGTGCTTCGAACTCCAGCCTGCCGCCCTGCGCCAGCAGGTCCAGCGGGCCGACCCCGGAGGCGATCCGCCGCGGCCAGCCCAACCCCACCGCCAGCGCGGTGCGCATGTCCGGCAGGCCAAGCTGGGCCAAGGTGCTGCCATCGATGAAATCGACCAGCGAATGCACCAGCGACTGCGGATGCACCAGCACGCGGATGGCATCGCCGGGCACGCCGAACAGGTGGTGGGCTTCGATCACTTCCAGCCCCTTGTTCATCAGGCTGGCGGAATCGACCGAGATCTTCGGCCCCATCGACCATTTGGGGTGGGCCACCGCCTGCGCCGGCGTGACCGATGCCAGCCGGGCGCGTGGCCAGCCGCGGAACGGGCCGCCGGAGGCGGTCAGGGTGATGCGCGCCGGCCGATTGCCATCGGCGAGGCATTGGAAGATCGCGTTGTGTTCGCTGTCGATGGGAATGATGGCGGCGCCGTGCCGGTGCGCTTCGCGCATCAGCAGCTCGCCGGCCAGGACCAGCGATTCCTTGTTCGCCAGCAGCAGGCGCTTGCCGGCGCGGGCGGCCGCCAGCGTGGACGGCAGGCCGGCGGCACCGACGATCGCGGCGACCACGGTGTCGCAGGCATCGCCCGCCACCAGCGCGTCCAGCGCCTCGCCGCCGGCATGCGCCTGCGTGGCCAGGCCGGCGGCGCGTAGGCCCTCGCGCAGCGCCGGATAGCCGGACGGATCGGCGATCACCGCGTGTTCGGGCCGGTGCGCCCGGCACAGCGCCAGCAGCGCGTCGACCTTGCTGCCGGCCGCCAGCACGCTGGCGCGCATGGCGCCCGGATGGCGCGCAATGACGTCCAGCGCGGACGCGCCGATGGAACCGGTTGCCCCGAGGACCGCGACCCGCTGCATCGTCAGAACCCCAGCCAGATCTTGCCCAGCGCGAACACGGGCAGGGCCGCGAGCACGCTGTCGACGCGATCCAGTACGCCGCCGTGGCCGGGGATCAGGGTGCCGGAATCCTTCGCGCCGACGTGGCGCTTGAGCAGGCTTTCGAACAGGTCGCCAGCCACCGAAAACACCACGGTCACCGCCGCCACCAGCGCCACCGCCGGCAATTGGCTGGCCTTCGCGCCAATCACCAGCGCGCCGATGATCGCGACCAGCATCGCCAGGCCCACCCCGCCGGCCACGCCTTCCAGCGTCTTGTTCGGGCTGATCCGCGGCGCCAGCTTGCGTCCGCCGAACCACTGGCCGCCGAACCTGCGGCCGGTGAAGTAGGCGCCGCTGTCCGCGGCCCAGACCAGCAGCAGCGCCAGCAGCAGCCAACGGTGCCCATTGGGCTGGCTGAAGTGGATGACCGCCAGGGCGCACCAGGCCGGCAACACCGCCGCTGTACCGGCGGCCAGCTTGAACACCCGTGCGTTGCCGTCGTGGCGCGAAGCGAAGTCGTAGTGGCGCAGCCACAGCAGCGCCAGCAGCCACCACACCACGCCCAGCACCACGGTCAGCTGGAACAGCGGCAGTGCGCCCGGATGCTGCGAGCGCGATCCCCACACCAGCGCCACCATCAGCGCCAGGTTGCAGGCCAGCAGGATGCTGCGCGCCAGTGCGTCCTCGATGTCGGACAGCTTCAGCCACTCCCACAGCGCCGCCAGGAACACCAGTGCGCTGAGCAGCATCAGCCAGCCGGTGGGCAGCAGCAGGACTGCGCCGATGACGGCCGGGGCCATGACCAGGGCGGCCAGGATGCGGATCTTGGTCACGTCGTTCCTCCGGGGACGGGTTGCCCGAGCTGGGCACTGGTCAGGCCGAAGCGGCGCTCGCGCAGCGCGTAGTCGTCCAGCGCCGCCTGCAGCAGGGTCGCATCGACGTCGGGCCACAGCGCGTCGGTGAACCACAGTTCGGTGTAGGCGAGCTGCCAGAGCAGGAAATTGCTGATCCGCAGCTCACCGCCGGTGCGGATGAACAGGTCGGGGGCGGGCAGGTCGGCCAGGGCCACGCGGGCGCCCAGCGCGGCCTCGTCGATCTGCTCGGGGCGCAGGCGGCCGGCGGCCACTTCTTCCGCCAACGCGCGTGCCGCGGCTGCAATGTCCTGACGCCCGCCGTAGCTGGCGGCGACGTTGAGGTGCAGGCGGGTATTGGCGGCAGTCAGCGTCTCTGCCGCCTGCATGTGCGCGAGGATGGCGCCGTCGAAGCGGCTGCGTTCGCCGATGAAGCGCAAGCGCGCGCCCAGCCGGTGCAGCTCTTCGACTTCCCTCTCCAGCGCCCCAAGGAACAGTTTCATCAGGCCGCCCACTTCGTCGGCCGGCCGGTTCCAGTTTTCGCTCGAGAAGGCGAACAGCGTGAGCGCGCCGATGCCGCGTTCCAGGCAGAACTCCACGCTGCGCTTGACCGCGCGGGCGCCGGCGCGATGGCCGACCAGGCGCGGGCGGTGGCGCTGCTGCGCCCAGCGCCCGTTGCCGTCCATGATGATGGCGACATGCCGCGGCACGCCGCCGTCGCCGGACGCGTCCGCGGGCAGGTTGGCCATGCCGCTCAAGGGCACGGTCCGTTCACGGGGCAAGGCGCGCAGTCGCCGGCCACGCCGCTCAAACCGACATCAGCTCGGCTTCCTTGGCCTTGATCACCTCGTCCACGTCCTTGATCGCGGCGTCGGTGATCTTCTGGATCTCGGCCTCGGTGCGCGCGCTCTCGTCCTCGGTGATCTGCTTGTCCTTCAGCAGTTCCTTGACCTGGTGGTTGGCATCGCGGCGGATATTGCGGACCGCGACCTTGGCGTCCTCGCCCTCGCTGTGCACGACCTTGGTCAGGTCGCGGCGGCGCTCCTCGGTCAAGGCCGGGATGTTCAAGCGGATGGTGGTGCCCGCGGTGTTCGGGGTCAGGCCGAGGTCGGAGGCCAGCAGGGCCTTCTCCACCGCGCCCACCATCTGCTTCTCCCACGGGGTGATGACGATGGAGCGGGCGTCCGCGACCGAGACGCTGGCCACCTGCGACAGCGGCATGTCGGAGCCGTAGTAGTTGACCTTGATGCTGTCGACCAGGCCGGCGTTGGCGCGGCCGGTGCGGACCTTGACCAGGTTGTGGCGCAGCGCCTCGATGCTCTTGGCCATGCGGGCCTGGGCGTCTTTCTTGATCTCGTTCAACATGGCGGCGCTCCGGGGGTGGTCTGCAAACCCGCGATTATAAGCGGGGCCGGTGCCGCCGGGCGCGGATCAGTCGCGGGCGCGGACCAGGGTGCCGATCGGCTCGCCGCGGAGGATCCGCAGCAGCACGCCGGGTTCGGCCATGTCGAAGATGCGCAGCGGCAGGCGGGCATCGCGGCACAGCGCGAAGGCAGCGGTGTCCATGACCTGCAGGTTGCGCGAGATGACTTCGTCGTAGGTCAGCGTGTCCAGCTTGACCGCATCGGGGTACTTCTTCGGGTCCTTGTCGTAGACGCCGTCGACCTTGGTCGCCTTCAGCAGCAGGTCCGCGCCGATCTCGATGGCGCGCAGGGCGGCGCCGGAATCGGTGGTGAAGAAGGGGTTGCCGGTGCCGGCCGCGAAGATGACCAGCCGGCGCTTCTCCAGATGGCGCACGGCGCGGCGGCGGATGTAGTCCTCGCACACGTCGTTGACCTTCAGCGCGCTCATCACCCGCGCCTTGCCGCCGAGCTTCTCCAGCGCGTCCTGCATGGCCAGCGCGTTGATCACGGTGGCCAGCATGCCCATGTGGTCGCCGGTCACCCGGTCCATGCCGCTGGCGGCAAGGCCGGCACCGCGGAAGATGTTGCCGCCGCCGATCACCAGCGCGATCTCGGCGCCGGCCTCGCTGGCCTCGATGACCTCGCGGGCCAGCCGGTTCAGCACCTTGGGGTCGATGCCGTAGTCCTCGTCCCCCATCAGCGCCTCGCCGGACAGCTTCAGCAGGACGCGGCGATAGGCGAGATTGGACATGGATGCCTCGGGCAATGGAAAACCGGCGGATTCTAGCGGAAACCGCGCTTCGCCTCAGCTGTGGGGCGGGTCGCGGTCACTCGCCGTGCAGGCGGACGCGGTTGCGGCCTTCGCGCTTGGCGCCATAGAGCACGTCGTCGGCCGCCTGCAGCAGGTCGTGGACGCTTTCGAAGCGGGTGTCGGGCTCGCCGTTGTGGGTGGCGATGCCGGCGGAGAAGGTGGTGAAGACGGGCTGGCCGTCGACGATCGCCATCGGCGTGCGCGATACCTCTTCCAGCAACCGCTGCAGCACCTGCCGTGCGGAAGATTCGCTGGAATAGTTCAGCACCAGCAGGAATTCCTCGCCGCCGTAGCGGGCGATGAGGTCGGTGCTGCGCAGGGTGCGCTGCACGGTCTGGGCGAAGTGGCGCAGCACCTGGTCGCCGACCAGGTGGCCGAAGCGGTCGTTGATCTGCTTGAAGTCGTCCAGGTCCACCAGCGCGACGGTGAGCGGATGCATCCCTGCGGCGGCGAACTCCTGCTCCAGCACTTCTTCCATGTGCAGGCGGTTGTACACGCCGGTGAGCGGGTCGCGCCGCGCCTGCTCGCTCAGCTGGCGCATGCGCTCCTCGGTGACCCGCGCCTCCTGGTGGGACTGCGAGGCATCCTGGATCTGGCGCAGGTTGCGCAGGATCAGCAGTTCCCGTGCCTCGTCGGAGATCGCCTGCAGATGCGAGGGCTGGTCGATCCGCACCTCGAACAGAGTGCTGATCTCCGGCAGCGAAACCGCCAGCAGCGACAGCACCTCGGCCAGTACTTCTTCGCCGCGACCGGTGCAGGCATCGGTCCTGGCGCAGGCCAATGCGTGCGCGGCGGCGTGCGCTTGCGGCGGAGCCAGCCACAGGTCGGCGATCGCGCCGGAGGCCTGTACGCAGCGCAGGAAGGGATCTTCCGCCCCCGCCTGCTCGCTGGAGGCGATCGCCTCCACCAGGTAGTCGGGCAGGTTCCACCTGCGCGCCAGCCACGCGCCGACCTCCGCATGGTCGGCATCGTAGCGCCCGCGCTCCGCCGCCAGCAGCGCGGCGTTGTCGTCCGCGTCCGCGCACAGCAACGAGTACTCCTCCGGCGTGGCCTGCAGCAGCGCCAGTCGGCCGATGTCCTGCAGCAAGCCCGCCAGCATCAGCGATTCCGCGCGCTTCAGGCTGGCCTGCTGCCCCAGCAGCCTGGAGGTCATCGCCGCAAGCACGCTGCGCCGCCAGATCCGCTCCTGCAGCTCGGCGGTACCGTTGTGGCCGCGCAGGCCCTGGATCAGCGAGAACCCCAGCGCCAGACTGAGGGTCGCGTTCAGCCCCAGCATCGCCATCGCCTGCGTGAGCGTGTCGATGCGACGGCGGGTGGCGTACAGCGGGGAATTGGCCACCCGCAGCAGGCGCGCACTCAGGGCCGGGTCGACGCTGATGAGCTGTGCGGCCGCGCCCAGGGTGGCGTTGGGATCCTGCGCAAGCGCGATGATCTGCATCGCAACGCTTGGCGGCGACGGCAGGTTGCGGCAGTGCAGGAGGGTGGTTTCGAGTTCCGTTCGCATCGTGCGTGGATTTGATTCCAAGGCCCTAGTATGCGTGTGAAAAGGGGTCGTGGTAAGTGCGGCATCCCGGCGGGGATCGGGAGGGGGCCGCACACCGATTATCCCGCCGTTACGATGTTGCGGATTGTGGCCGCGGTTCCGCTTCGGGGACCGGGGGCGTCACGGCGGAACGCAGGCGCATGGCGCCCGGGAGGAACATGCAAACACAGGTGCCCGCGTCGCTGGATCCGCCTGTGCATGGCCCGCCGGGGGCGCACGCGTGAGCCCGGTTGTCCTGCTGGCAGGGGCGTGCGTGGCGGCGGTCGCTTGCCTGGTGCTGGCGGAATTCCGCCGTTCGCAGTCCGCCCGCGTGCTGGCCAAGCTGACCGCCAGCAGCGCTTTCGTCGCGCTCGCCTGGCTCCTGGGCGCGGCGGAAAGCCACCACGGGTGCTGGATGCTGCTCGCCTTCGCGTTGAGCTGGATTGGCGACCTCCTGCTGCTGTCTGTGCGCAGCCGGGTATTCCTGGCAGGGTTGGCTGCCTTTCTCGCCGCGCACGTTGCGTTCGCCATCGCGTTCCTTGGTTTGCCGCTGGACCGGTCGGCATTGGTGGTTGCGGCCGCCGTCATGGCGGGCACTGGCGCTCTGCTGATGCGCTGGCTGTGGCCGAACCTGAAAGGGTTCTACCGCGTGGCCGTGACTGCCTACGTCGTGGCATTGGTGGTGATGGCAGCCTCTGCGGTCGCGGTGACGGGTGCCGGCGGGGATTGGCGCTATGCCGCCGGCGCGCTGGCGTTCGCGGCGTCGGACGTCGCCGTCGCGCGCAACCGCTTTGTCGCCCCGGGCGCCGCGAACAAGGCGTGGGGACTACCCCTGTACTACGCCGCGCAGCTCATGTTCGCGCTGTCGCTGGGGTGAATGCGGGTGGTTGCGGCGCGGCACGGGGTGGTCGCAACCCCGGAAGATGCCGGCGCACACGCGTGTGCTCGCCCGATCGGGTGGATGCCGATGCTGCTGATGCGGATCAAGTCCCGCCCGGGCGCCGTGGCCGCCGCATGGGGCGGAGGTTCTGCAGGAGGCGGACGGCCCTGCGCGGATCCGCGATCAACCGCAGACGGGCATGCGGTATGTCCTTATGGCAATCCCATCAGGACCGCGCCCGGTCGAGTCGCAGCGCCTGCGACTGGGTCATCATTCAATGGGCATGTTGATCCGGAGTGTCACCCCTTGAGCCATCCTGAAGTCGATGCAGGCCTGACCCTGCTGCGCGCCAGTCGCCTGGAAGCCTTGCTGGAGCCGTTGGCGGCCTTGCTGGCGCAGACCCGTCCGGCGCATCCGCTGGTGCCGCAGCACGTGATTGCCGCGCATCCGGGGATGAAGCAGTGGTTGGCCGGTGCGCTGGCGCGGCAGGTGGGCGTGGGGCGGATCGTCGCCAACCTCGACGTGCAGTTGCCCAGCAGCTGGCTGGACGGGCTGTCGGCCGCGCTGCTGGGCGAGCGCGCGGTGGCGCTGCCGAATTACCGCCGCGGGCATCTGCGCTGGACCCTGCACGCGATGCTCGGCGATCCGTCCGCGAATGGCGTTACCGACCCGCGCGTGCTGCCCTACCTGGATGCCAAGGGCAGCGCCGATGAGCGCGCGCTGCGTCGCTTCCAGCTGGCCGATCGGCTGGCGCGGGTGTTCTCGCAGTATCTGGTGTATCGCAGCGACTGGCTGCAGGCCTGGGAGGCCGGCCAGCACCGCTATGCCGCGGCCGGCAGCCGCGATCCGGCGCTGCAGGTGCTGGAAGCGGAGTGCCTGGCCCCCCTGTGGCAGTCGGTTGCTGGAGCGCTGGGCGAGCACCGCGGCCGCCTGGTCGACGCGCTGGTGTCTGCCCTGCAGGGGGGTGACGCGCCGCTGGCACCGCTGCACGTGGTTGGGCTGTCGCACCTGCCGCCCGCAGAGCTGTCGGTGCTGCGCGCCTACGCGCGCCGCGCGCCGGTGTTCATGTACGTGCCCGACCCTTGCCGCGAGTACTGGGGCGGGCTGCACAAGGCCGAGGACGGGCGGCCGGCGCTGGCGGCGTGGCAGGCCTTTCGCGAGGACGAACAGGCGCGCTTCGACGATCCCGATGCGCTCGACTGGCACGAGCAGGGCCATCCGCTGCTGGCGCGCTGGGGTCGGTTGGGCCAGCATTTCTTCGCCGCGCTGGTGGAGGGCGAGCTGCGCGAGGACATCCGCCACTGGCGGGACGACGCCACCGGCACGCCGGGCAACCGCCTCGCGCGCCTGCAGGAAAGCATCCGCCGGCTGCAGCCGGATCTGCTGCAGGAGAACGCCGCCGATCCCGCGGCAAGAGCCGACGCCAGCCTGCGCATCCACGCCTGTCACACCCGCCAGCGCGAGCTGGAAGTGCTGCGCGACGCGCTGCTGGATGCCATCGAGAAAGAAGGCGTGCGTGCCGGCGACATCGTGGTGATGGCGCCTGACATCCAGGTCTACCTGCCGCTGATCGCGGCGGTGTTCGGCGAGCCGGGTTCCGCGCGCGAGCGCCTGCTGCCCTACCACCTGGCCGACGTGCCGGTGGCGCGCAGCCATCCGCTGTTCACCGTGTTCGAGACCCTGCTGGGGCTGGGGGCATCCCGCCTCACCGCACCGGAGGTGGTGGACCTGCTGGGCGTGGCCGAAGTGCAGGCAGCACTGTCGCTTGATCCCGGTGATGTCGAGACGCTGGTCGAATGGCTGCGCCAAAGCCGGGTGGCGTGGGCGCTGGATGGCGCGCACAAGCAGGCGCTGGCGCTGCCACCGCGCGCCGAACACAGCTTCGCCTGGGCGATGGACCGGATGCTGGCGGGCTATCTGATGGCCGATGTTCCGGGGACTGCCGATCAGCAGCCTTTCCTGCTGCCTGACGGCACGGCGCTGCTGCCGCTGGCGGGCATCGACGGCCCTTCCGCGGCCGCGCTGGGCAGCCTCGACCAGTTGCTCTGCGAACTGCAGGCCTGGCGCGCGCTGGCCGAGGCCGAGATGCCCGCCAGCCAATGGGCGGAACAGCTGCGCGCACGGGTGGATGCGCTGCTGCGCATCGATCGCACCGATGCCGATGCGCGCGCCGCGCTGTCGGTTCTCCATCGCGCGATTGCCCTGCTGGCGGCCGAGCCCGCTCGCAACGGCCAGGACCCCGTGCTGCGTCTTGCGGTGGTGCGCGAGCTGCTGCAGGACGCCCTGGCCGCGGCGCCGGAGCGGCAGCGCTTCCTGATGGGCGGCATCACCTTCTGCGGCATGGTGCCGCAGCGTGCCATCCCGTTCGACATTGTCTGCGTGCTGGGCCTGGACGAAGGTGCGTTCCCGCGCCGCCCGTCCGGCGGTGGCATCGACCTGATGGCGCGGCTGCGCCGCATCGGTGATCGCGACGTGCCCGGCGACGATCGCTACCTGTTCCTGGAAACCGTGATGTCGGCGCGCAAGCGCCTGCATCTGTCGTACATCGGCCTCGGCGTGCGCGACGGCAAGCACCGCAATCCCGCCGCGCCGCTGGCCGAGCTGATGGCCGAGCTGGAACTGCGCTGCGGCATCGCGCCCGATGACGACAAGGCGCCGCGGCCTTGGCAGGTCGAGCATCCGCTGCAGCCGTTCGACGGACGTTATTTCGACGGCGGGCATCCAGCGCTGTTTTCCTACTCGCCGGCGTTCGCGGGCATGCGCGGCGCGGGCAGGGGGATGCTGCCGCGCCTGCGCGACGGCAGCCTGCCCGCGCCGGAACCCCTGCCGGACCCGCTGCCGCTGGCCACGCTGGAGGGCTTCTTCAAGGACCCGGCCAAGGCGCTGCTGAAGGATCACCTGCAGCTGTCGCTGGATGCGCTGGACGACGACGTGCGGCTGGCGGAGGACGAGCCGATGGATGCGATTCCAAGGATCCACCCGGTGGCGCGCACGGTGTTCCTGCAGCAGGTGTTGCCGCGCAAATGCAGCGATCCCGCGTGGGCGTGGGATCGCCAGCCGCCGGCGTGGGTGGGGTTGGGCGGGTTGCTGCCGCTGGGCGCGGCCGGCGATGCAGCCTGGGCGAAGGAGGCCAATGCGGTGGACGCCTTGTGGAGCCAGGCCGATGCCTGCGGCCGTTTCGATGCGCGTGGCCAGCACGGCGGACAGGCGGTACGGGTGGACGTGCCCCTGCTGCTGCCCGGCGGCGAAGGTGCCGAAGACGATCTGCCGCAGCGCATTACCGGGTTGCTGCGCAATGTGTTTCCACTGGCGGGATCGACGGACGGGCTGCAGGTGGTGTTTGCTTTCCCGAATCCGAAGGACGAAAAGAAGCACCTCAAGGCCCCGAAGGACCTGGGATTCAAGGATCGCGTCCCCGCCTTCCTGCATTGGGCGTTGCTGCGCCTGCACGCCGCAGGCGGCGACGAACCGGGACCGGTGCGGCTGACCATGCTGGCGGACGGCGAGCCGGATCTGGCCGCACAGGTGAACGCCTGGGACTTGCGCTACTGCGCCGCCGATGCGGCAGGGCGGGCTGCCCTGGATGCCGATCTGCGCCGTCGTCTGCGTGCACTGGTCGAACTGATGCACATGGGGCGACAAGGCCTCTCCTGGTTCCATCCGCAGTCCGGGTGGGCTGCCCTGGGTGCACTGCAAACCGCGATGGAAAAACCTGAAGGCAGTCAGGGTGAGGGCGAGGCGGAGAAAGAAGCAGACGGCGCCGACGAACCCTCAGCGGAAGCGGAAGCAGCGGCGCAGCAGTCGCGTGAGGCTGCGATCGCCAGGGCGGTGCGCGGCAAGTGGGTGAGCGATTCCGGGCAAGGCGTCGGCGAGCGCGATTACGCCCCCGGTTACGCACATCTGCTGGAAGGCGATCTGGTGTTCGGCGATCCCGATACCGACCCGGACGGCCGCGCCCTGCGCGCACTGCTGCAGGACGCGCAGGCCGTCCACGCCCTGCTCATGCTGGGTGACGGTGACCCTCGCCCTGCCGACGCCAGCGAGGAGGCCGCATGAGCCAACCCATGGATTGGTCCACCTTGCCCCTGCAGGACGGCGGTCGCAGCTTGGTGGAGGCCAGCGCCGGCACCGGCAAGACCTGGACCATCGCCGCGCTCTACCTGCGCTTGCTGCTGGAGCGTCAGCTCTCGCCGCGCCAGGTCGTCGTGAGCACCTTCACCAACGCCGCCGCCGCCGAACTGCGCGAGCGCCTGCGCGGCAAGCTGCTGTGGGCGCTGGCCGAGGCCGACAAGCACCGCGGCGGCATCGCCAGCGACGAGGGCAGGCACTCGGATTGCGGCTGGATCCGCAAGCGCTGGCGCGACCAGCCGGCCGCGCTCGAGAAGGACGTGCAGCGCCTGCAAGCCGCGCTGTCCGAGTTCGACGCCGCGCCGATCTCCACCCTCCACGCGTTGTGCTCACGCATCCTCGCCGACCATCCGTTCGCTGCCGGCGCATTGTTCCGCGGCCGCGAGATGATCGACGGCAAGACGCTGGAAGCCGCGCTGGTCGCGGATCTGTGGCGGGTGATCGCGCAGGGCGATGGATCGGATGAGCTGGTGGTGCTGGCCCGCGCGGCCGGGATCACCCTCAATTCGCTGAAGAAATACGTGCCGGTATTGTTGCAGGCGGATGTGGTGGTGGAGGGGGTGGATCCTGATGCCTTCCGCGATCGCCTTGATTTCCTCGGAGATCCAGATGCGTGGGTGGCCAGAGTGCGTCGGCTTGTCGAAGACGACACCCTGTTCAATGCGGCCTGCACGCTGAGAAAGGCATGGTCCGACGTGGCGTCAGCCATCGCATCCGCGCCAGGCAATCTTAAACAGGCCAAGGGACGCGCGAAGACATTGGCGGATGCCGCCAAGATGACCGGGATCTCAGCAGCAGGAAAGAAGAGCCCGGAGGTTCTCGAACTGGTTTCACAGTCTCCTGCGATAGCCGAAGCCCTCCAGCAGATCCCGGATGTCGAGGTCGATCGCAGCCAGAACGTTGATCTTCGCGAGTTCCTCGCCGCCGCCCGCCGCTGGTGTCGCGCCACCCTGCAGGCGCGGCTGGATGCCGCCAACCAGTCCAGCTTCGACGAGTTGCTGGTCACGGTGCGCGACGCGCTGGCACCCCGCGACGGGCAACGGGTGCTGGCCGATGCGCTGTTCGGCGCTTGGCCGGTGGCGCTGGTGGACGAGTTCCAGGACACCGATCCGGTGCAGTTCGGCATCCTCGATGCGATCTACACCAGTACCGATGGCAGCCCGCGCGGGCGACTGGTGATGATCGGCGACCCCAAGCAGGCGATCTACCGCTTCCGTGGCGGTGATGTTGCGACTTACGAGCGGGCCAAGACGCTGGTCCCGGACGAAGATCGGCTCACGCTGGGCACCAACCATCGCTCCAGCCGTGGCTATGTCGAGGCGGTCAACCAGTTCTATGCGAACACGCGCGCCGAACTGGGGCCCAAGCAGTCGGCGACGTCGATCCGCTATCAGTGCGTCGATCCGAGCGGCCGCCGCGACGGCCAGCCGCTGTGCGGCGCGCGCGACAACCAGCCCGTCAGCCGTCCGCTGGTGCTGCACCGGCTTGCGGCGGGCGACGCCGCGACCGACCTCGAGGCGCACGCGCTGCGGGTGTGCGCGGGGCAGATCGCGCGGGCGCTGTCGGAAGATGGCTATTCCATCGGCGATGACCGGCTCCAGCCCGGCGACATCGCCGTGCTGCTGCCCAGCAACGCACAGATCGCCAAGCTGGCGGTGATGCTCAAGGCGCGCGGCGTGCCCTGCGTGACCGGCTCGCAAAAGAGCGTGTTCGAGATCGCCATCGCCCGCGAGTTGCGCCTGGTCCTGCATGCGGTGCTGCATCCGGAGAATCCGCACACGTTGCGTGCCGCGCTGGCCACGCGCCTGTGCGGGGCCAGCCTCGGCGAGTTGCAGGCATTGCGCCACGATCCAGCGGGTTGGGACAGCCACGCCAGCCGCTTCCATGCCCTGCGTGCCACCCTGGAACGCGGTGGCCCGCTGGCGCTGGTGGCGGCATTGCTGGAGCAGCACGCCGCACGCCTGCTGGACACGGCGGAAGGCGAACGCATTCTCACCGACCTTCGCCATCTGGGCGAGCTGTTGCAGGAGGCCTGGGGCGAAGGTGGCGGTGGCGAGCAACTGCTGGCCTGGTTCGCCGACCAGATGGCCGATGGTGCCGAAGCCAGCGACGCGGCCGATGCGCGCGCGCTGCGGCTGGAATCGGACGCGGCGCGGGTCAAGCTGATGACCCTGCATGCCAGCAAGGGGCTGGAGTTCGGCGTGGTGTTCCTGCCGCTGATGTGGAAGCACGGGCCGATCGACAAGGGTGCGCGCCTGCTTGCCTCGGATGACGGATCCGCGAAGTACCTCGTCGAGGGCCCGGCCAAGGACATCGTCAAGCGGCAGGAGCTCGAGGAGCGCCATCGCATCCTGTACGTGGCGCTGACCCGCGCCATCCATGCCTGCCACGTGTTCGTGCTGCCGACGGGCGACGTGGTGGCCGATGCCATTCGCCGCGCGAGCGCAAAGGACGTGGCACTGAACGACCTGGGGCTGTCCGTGTTCCCGACCGACGAGGCGAACCGCATCCGCGTCATCGACGGCTGGAATCCGCATCACGGCCTTGTCTGGCACGGTAGCGATGAAGTGGCCGCTACCCGCAGCGCCCGTCCCTTGCCCGCAGCTCCGAGCGGGCCACTACCGATGCGGCACAGCTTCACCACGCTCAGCGGCGGTGGTCGCCACCGGGTGCTGCTGGAGGAGGGCGCGGCGGAGGATGAAGCGCAGGCCGATGCTGGGGCCGCTGCGGAAGGGGAGCAGGACCTCGCGATCAGTGGCGAGGGGCCCGTGCCTGGCGTGGGCGCAACGGCCATCGGGGCCATCCGGCATGCCGAACTCGACGCGCTGGCCGGCGTTGCCGGTGCCGACTTCGGTAACGCGGTGCATGCGCTGTTCGAGCATCGCGTGCCGGGGCTGCCGATCACCCGGGACGCCGTGCGTGCCGCCCTGCACGAACATGGCGTGCGTCCGCGCGAAGGCGATCTGGAAGCGCTGCTGTCGCCCCTTGCACAGCGCCTGCAGGCGGTGCTGGAAACGCCGCTGGCCGAAGGCGGCGGTCCACGGCTGGGCGACCTTGCGGGCGTCGACATGCGGGCGGAACTGGAGTTCAACTACCAGCTCGACGGTGCCTCGCTGCGCATCCTGCGAAAGGCCTGCGAGGCGCATGGCGAGCCGGACCTGGTGCCGACGCGGGAACAGACGCTGGTCGGGCTGATGAACGGCAAGATCGACCTGGTGTTCGCCCACGGTGGCCGCTTCCACGTGCTGGATTACAAGGGCAACCAGCTCGCCAGCGGACCGCAAGGCGGCCTGCAGGACTACGCCCCCGCGGCGCTGGAGGAAAAGATGCTGGCCACCGGCTACCGCCTGCAGGCGCTGCTCTACACCATTGCGGTGGAACGCTACCTGCGCGAGCGCCTGGGCGACGGTTACCGACGCGACCAGCACCTCGGCGACTGCTGGTACCTGTTTATCCGCGCAGTCGGCCTGCAGCTGCCGGATGGCACCCGCTGCGGGGTCTGGCGCCACCGGTTCCAGGACGACCTGCTCGATGCCGTGCAAGGCGCGCTGGGGCTGCAACTGGAGGAAGCCGCATGAACCAGTCCGTCGCCGGAGAGGCGTTCGGTTTCGCTCGACGGCTGCGACCTGCGAATTGCCCCCGGGACTGGCGCGACCTGGATCGCGCGGTCTGGCGTTGGGTGATGGCGCATGGTGGCGACGAGCTGACCGCCAGCGGGGCGGCTTGGGCCAGTCATGCCGAAGGGCAAGGACACAGTGCCCTGCCGCTGTCGTTGCCGGACGCCGCCGGTCGGCCGCTGCTGGAGGATGCACACCGCAAGGCGCTGGCGGGCAGCCCGCTGGTGGCCGACCTTGCGGCGTGCGAAACGGCAGAAGGGCGGCCGTTCGTGCTTGATGCCGGCCATCTCTACCTGTTGCGCAACCACCGCGCCGAGGTCGAAGTGGCGCGCGCATTGCGCGGCCGCCGCGATGCCGCCCGCGTGCCGGTTCGCCCGATCGGGGATGACGACCTGCGGACGTTGTTCAACGGGAGCTGGCTGGATGCCGAAGAGCGCCAGCGCGCTGCCGTGCGCCAAGCTGCCGGCCGTCGCCTGATGGTACTGACCGGCGGCCCCGGCACCGGCAAGACCACCACTGTGCTACGCATGCTGCTGGGCCTTTCGCGCGAACATCAGGCCGTCACCGGACAGGTGCCGCAGCTGCGGATTGCCGCGCCCACCGGCAAGGCTGCGCAGCGCCTGGCCGAATCCCTGCGCCAGGGCGCGGAGCGCCTGCGGGGCGGCGCCCAGCCGCTGGGCGAGGAGTGGGCGCCGCACATGGAGGCCGTGCTTGCCGCCGATGCCGCCACCGTGCACCGCCTGCTCGGCAGTCGTGGTCGCCACGGCGGCTATGCCTTCCATGCCGGCGAACCACTGCCGGCCGACATCGTGGTGATCGACGAGGCCTCGATGCTCGACCTCAGCCTGCTGCGCGCCCTGCTGTCGGCGCTGCGTGACGACGCGGTGCTGGTGCTGGTGGGCGATGCCGACCAGCTCACCTCGGTCGGCACCGGCTCGGTGATGATGGACGTGGTGCAAGCGCTTGAGGACGACCCGCGTGGCGACCTGGTGCGTCTGTCGCACTGCTTCCGCGCCGATGTCGCGCTGGTGCCGATCAACGAAGCCGTGCGTGCCGGCGATGTCGCGGCGTTCGATGCCGCCATCGCTGCCGCCGCTGGCACCGCTACCGTGCATCCGGTGCCCGACGCGGCAAGCCTGCGCCGCCGGCTGTCCGCGTGGGCGCGCGACCTGCTGGCCACGCTGGAGGCGGTGGGCATCCACAGGCCGGTGGTTGCGCACGATTCGCACGCATTGGCTGCCCGGCTTGCGGTCCTGCGCCGGCAGCAGCTGTTGTGCGCGCTGCGGGAAGGCCCGTTCGGCGCAACCCGGGTTGCCGCGTCGATTGCCGCCCGCCTGCGCGCATGGGACCAGCTGTCGGCATGGGCGGGCGCCGCGTGGTATCCGGGCCGCTGCGTGATGGTGACCCGCAACGACCACGCCGCGCGGCTCTACAACGGCGACGTCGGCGTGTGCGTGCTGGTCGATAGCGGCGACGGCAGGCCGCTGCTGCAGGTTGCGTTCGAACGCACGCCGGATGTGTCCGCCGTCGCCAGCGACCCCTCCGGCGCGGGCGTGCGCCTCCTCGATCCCAACACCCTGCCGCCGCACGAGGACGCATTTGCACTGACCGTGCACAAGAGCCAGGGCTCAGAGTACGACCGCGTGGCAGTTTTGCTGCCGCCGGATGCCGAATCGCCCATGCTGGTGCGGCAGATGCTCTACACCGGCATGTCCCGCGCCAAATCCGCCATCGAGTTGTGGGCGATGCCGGATGTCACCGGGAAAGCCTTGTCCACGCGGCTGGCGCGGCATGGCCGTTTGGCGGAACGGATCGGCGGCTAGGTGTCATCACACCCGCACTCGCTTCGGCTGGCCCGGTCGCCACCGCGCCAGCCCCGCACGTGCCGCCAAGCGGGCCAGCAGGGTAAGTTCAAGCGCGTGAATGTCGCTGCGCCGCATCATTTGTTCCAACTGGGGCAGCGCGACGTCTCACAGCGCGGTGGCCGCGCCGATGGCTAGACCGGATTGCTCCTGCCCGATCTGCAGGCCGCCCCGCAGCGTGGAGCCCGTTTCCGCGTCCGACCCGTTCCGGCTTCGAACAGCCCACGGTCATCGGAGCTGCTGCCGCAGGTGCCATGCGGCGTGTCGGTCTCTGCGGTCTTCATGCGGGTTACGTCAGCCTGTGTTCCGACTGGTCCGTCATTGCGCCGCGGTCGGGCCGGCCGCCGCGGGGGCAGGCACCCTGCCCCTGATGGCCGCCGCCACAGCGCCCCACGCTGGAGGTAGACCAAGAAAAAGGGCCTGCGACTTCATCGCAAGCCCTTGAATTTTGTGGCGCCCGAAGTTGGACTCGAACCAACGACCCCCTGATTAACAGTCAAGTGCTCTAACCGGCTGAGCTATTCGGGCGAGGTCGCGCATTGTATGCGGGTCGCTGCGGTTGGGCAAGCGGTCGCGGGTGAAATTTTGCGGGTTCCGTCGGCGACCGCGGCGGGGCAGCCGGGAGGGTGCCGCGCCGCGGCGTTCAGCGGGGGCAGGGAAGCGCCGCGCTCGGTCTTTCGCTGCGCGGCCGGCCGACATTGTTGACGATGACCCGGGCCAGCAGGTCGCCCTTCGGGCTGCAGATGGAGAGGGTCAGGTTGCTGCCCCCGCTGGTGCCGTCGGGCAGGTAGCGCAGCTGCTGGCGTCCGGCGCTGCTGACGATGCGGAGGTGGCGGCTGGTCGGCTCGCGATCGCCCCGGAGGATCTCGTCGGCCGCGTCGGGCTGCCGGTTGCCGTCGTCATCGACGAACAGCAGCCAGCCGGGGCTCCAGTCCGTGCCGCCGTCACAGTGGGCGCCGTCGCTGCTGGGGCAAAGCACGGCGCGGCGATTGCGGCTGACCGCCGCCATCCGCGCGAGCTGCATATGGGCGATCAGGGAGGATGCGGCTGTGTTGGCCCGGTGTCGCTCCAGCAGCGCGCTCATCGGCGATGCAGCGACCCCGGCGAGGATCGCCACGATGGAGGTGGTGGTCAGCAGTTCGATCAGGGTGAATCCGGCAGGGCGGCGTGTCATGGCGGTGCTCCGGCGGCTGAGTCCAGCCTGCATGGCGCGGCGCGTGGCGAGCATCGGTGCATGGCCGGACGTCAGGTCGGAAAAGTCCCCACTGGGTGTCGGGGTTTTCCGTGACGGCGGCAGCATGGCGGCGGCGTAAACTTGAGGACTGTTTCCTCGCGCGGCACCCGATGACCCAGTCCGTCCCGTCCGACCTCGACCTGACCACCGCATCCGCCGGCTTCGAGTTGGTGTCGCCGTATTCGCCCGCGGGCGACCAGCCGCAGGCCATCGAAAAGCTCGTGGCCGGGTTCGAAAGCGGCCTGGCCAAGCAGGTGCTGCTGGGCGTGACCGGCTCGGGCAAGACCTACACCGTCGCCAACATGATCCAGCAGGTGCAGAAGCCGACGCTGGTGATGGCGCCCAACAAGACCCTGGCGGCGCAGCTGTACGGCGAGTTCAAGGCGTTCTTCCCGCACAACTCGGTGGAGTACTTCGTCAGCTACTACGACTACTACCAGCCGGAAGCCTACGTTCCCTCCAGCGACACCTACATCGAGAAAGACAGCTCGATCAACGACCACATCGAGCAGATGCGGCTGGCCGCCACCAAGGCGCTGCTGTCGCGGCGCGACACGATCGTGGTGGCATCGGTGTCGGCGATCTATGGCCTCGGCGCGCCTGAGGATTACCTCGCCATGCGGCTGATCCTGTCGCGGGGCGAACGCATCGACCAGCGTGAGCTGCTGCGCCACCTGACCACCCTGCAGTACTCGCGCAACGAGATGGCGCTGGATCGCGGCACCTTCCGCGTGCGCGGCGAGACGGTGGACGTGTTCCCAGCCGAATCCGACCTGGAGGCGCTGCGCATCGAGCTGTTCGATGGCGAGATCGAGCAGCTGTCGATGTTCGACCCGTTGACCGGCGAGATCCTGCGCCGGCTGCCGCGCTACGTGGTGTATCCCAAGACGCACTACGCCACCCCGCGCGAGCGCACCCTGAGCGCGGTGGACACGATCAAGGCCGAGCTGCGCGAGCGGCTGGAGCACCTGTATGCCGCCAACAAGCTGGTGGAGGCGCAGCGCCTGCAGCAGCGCACCCAGTTCGACCTGGAGATGATGGCCGAGGTCGGCTACTGCAACGGCATCGAGAACTACTCGCGTCACCTGACCGGGCGCGCGCCGGGCGAGCCGCCGCCCACCCTGTTCGACTATCTGCCGGCGGATGCGCTGCTGGTGATCGACGAATCGCACGTGACCATTCCGCAGATCGGCGCGATGTACAAGGGCGATCGCTCGCGCAAGGAGACGCTGGTGGAGTTCGGTTTCCGCCTGCCGTCGGCGCTGGACAACCGGCCGCTGAAGTTCGACGAATGGGAAGCGCGCGCGCCCCGCAGCGTCTACGTTTCGGCGACGCCCGGCCCATACGAATTGCGCGAGGCCGGCGACGAGATCATCGAGTTGGTGGTGCGCCCGACCGGGCTGGTGGATCCGCCGGTGGAAATCCGCCCGGTGGCGACCCAGGTGGATGACCTGCTGGGCGAGATCCGCGAGCGGGTGGCGCAGGGCGATCGCGTGCTGGTCACCACGCTGACCAAGCGCATGGCGGAGAACCTCACTGAGTACCTGTCCGAACACGACGTGAAGGTGCGCTACCTGCATTCCGACGTGGACACGGTGGAGCGGGTGGAGATCATCCGCGACCTGCGGCTGGGCGTGTTCGACGTGCTGGTGGGCATCAACCTGCTGCGCGAGGGCCTGGACATGCCGGAAGTCTCGCTGGTCGCCATCCTCGATGCGGACAAGGAAGGCTTCCTGCGCAGCACCGGCTCGCTGATCCAGACCATCGGCCGCGCCGCGCGCAACCTGCGCGGCAAGGCGATCCTGTACGCCGACCGGGTCACCAATTCGATGCGCGCCGCGCTGGACGAGACCGACCGTCGCCGCAACCGCCAACTGGAACACAATGCCGAGCGCGGAATCACCCCGCAGTCGGTGCAGCGCGCCGTGCGCGACGTGATGGAGGGCGCGCGGGCCGAGCCGGGCGAGCTGAAGGGCCGCGGCAAGGCTCGGCGCGTCGCCGAGCCGGAGCTGGAGTACCTGCGGATGAGCCCGGCCCAGCAGGCCGCACGGCTCAAGGAGCTGGAGCAGAAGATGCACCAGCACGCCCGCGACCTGGAGTTCGAGGACGCCGCCCGCGTCCGTGACCAGATCCGCAGGCTGCGCGAGGCGAGCCTGTAGGGGAAAGGGGGGGGGCGGAGTGGCCTTCTGCTTGCGAAAAGCCGCTCCGCCCCCTTTTCTCCTCTTTTCGCTTGTCGGCGCACGATCTGTCAGGCTACAATTCGCGCCCCTTAGGGCGGTTAGCTCAGCGGTAGAGCACTACCTTGACATGGTAGGGGTCACAGGTTCGAACCCTGTACCGCCCACCACGCTGGCTCTCAAACATGGAGAGCGGGCGTGGCAACGAAACGGAGACAGGTGGCCCGCGGCAACGCCGGCCGAGCGTGCGACATGGACACTACCGGCGCCCACCGCTGAATCCTGCCGACGCGCTCGCGCTCCCTTCAAGTGTGGATGATCGAAAGGCGCCTCGGCGCCTTTTTTCGTTTTTTCCGTTCGTTCCTGAACAAGCGCCCGGCGATTCGCGGCCGGCCGCTCCAGAAGAGCTAAAGCCCATGATCTCGATCACGCTCCCCGACGGCTCCCAGCGCCAGTTCGACGCCCCCGTGTCCGTGCAGGACGTCGCCGCTTCCATCGGCGCCGGCCTGGCCAAGGCCACCCTGGCCGGCAAGGTCGATGGCCGGCTGGTCGACGCCAGCCACGTCATCGACCGCGACGCCGAACTGTCCATCGTCACCGACAAGTCGCCCGAAGCGCTCGACATCCTCCGCCACTCCACCGCCCACCTGCTGGCGCAGGCGGTGCAGCGCCTGTTCCCCGGCGCGCAGGTCACCATCGGTCCGGTGATCGACAACGGCTTCTATTACGACTTCGCCTACGAGCGCCCGTTCACCCCCGAGGACCTGCCGGCGATCGAGGCGGAGATGCAGAAGATCGTCAAGGAAGCCTTGCCGGTCAGCCGCAGCGTGAAGTCGCGCGACGACGCGATCGCGTTCTTCAAGGGCATGGGCGAGGCCTACAAGGCCGAGATCATCGAATCGATCCCGGCCAACGAGGATCTCTCGTTGTATTCGCAGGGCGAGTTCACCGACCTCTGCCGCGGCCCGCACGTGCCCGGCACCGACAAGCTGCGCGCGTTCAAGCTGATGAAGGTGGCTGGCGCCTACTGGCGCGGCGACCACAACAACCAGATGCTCAGCCGCATCTACGGCACTGCCTGGCTGAACGACAAGGACCTCAAGGCCTACCTGCACCAGCTGGAGGAGGCCGAGAAGCGCGACCACCGCAAGATCGCCAAGGTCCAGGACCTGTTCCACCTGCAGGAGGAGGGCCCGGGCCTGGTGTTCTGGCACCCGAAGGGCTGGAGCATCTGGCAGACCGTGGAGCAGTACATGCGCAAGGTCTACCGCGACACCGGCTACGGCGAGGTGCGCTGCCCGCAGATCCTCGACGTCGAGCTGTGGAAGAAGTCCGGCCACTGGGACAACTACAAGGACAACATGTTCTTCACCGAGTCCGAGAAGCGGACCTACGCGGTGAAGCCCATGAACTGCCCCGGCCACGTGCAGGTGTTCAACCAGGGCCTGCACAGCTACCGCGACCTGCCGATCCGCTACGGCGAGTTCGGCGCCTGCCACCGCAACGAGCCCTCCGGCGCGCTGCACGGCATCCTGCGCGTGCGCGGCTTCACCCAGGACGACGGCCACATCTTCTGCACCGAGGACCAGGTGGAGTCCGAGGTGCGCGCCTTCCACGAGCAGGCCCTGAAGGTCTACGCGGACTTCGGCTTTTCCGACATCCAGATCAAGATCGCGCTGCGCCCGGACTCGCGGCTGGGCGACGACGCCACCTGGGACAAGGCCGAGAACGCCCTGCGCGATGCGCTGCGCGCCTCCGGGGTGGAATGGCAGGAGCTGCCCGGCGAGGGCGCCTTCTACGGCCCGAAGATCGAGTACCACCTGAAGGACGCCATCGGCCGCACCTGGCAGCTGGGCACCATGCAGGTGGACTTCATGATGCCGGGCCGGCTGGGCGCCGAATACGTCGACGAGCACAGCCAGCGCCGCCATCCCGTGATGCTGCACCGGGCCATCGTGGGCTCGATGGAGCGTTTCATCGGCATCCTGATCGAGCACCACGCCGGCCAGTTCCCGGCTTGGCTGGCCCCGGTGCAGGCGGTTGTGATGAACATCACCGATGCCCAGGCGGATGCCGTCGAAGAGGCTAGGAAAACCCTTGCGAATCAAGGATTCCGGGTGGTTTCCGATTTGCGGAACGAAAAAATCGGCTATAAAATCCGCGAGCACACGCTCCAGCGCGTGCCGTACCTGCTGGTGGTCGGGGACCGCGAGAAGGAAAATGGCATGCTGTCGGTGCGTACGCGGGGTGGGGAAGACCTTGGCAGCATGTCCGTTGACGCCTTCGCCGCCAGACTGCGGGAAGAAGGCGCCGGCTGACCGCCGCACCGCTTCGTGCAAACCCGTCCGCCGGTTCCGGAACCGGCGGGCGAACCGGCCCGCAGGGGCCAACCCTTGGAGACAGCCACAATCAGCATCCCTGACAACAAGCAGAACCGGCGGAACGGCGAAATCCGCGTCCCGCGCGTGCGCGTCATCGGCAGCGACGGCGAAATGATCGGCGTGCTTTCGCGCGACGAAGCGTTGCGCATGGCCGAGGATGAAGAGCTCGACCTTGTCGAGATCCAGCCCAACGCGGACCCGCCGGTCTGCAAGATCATGGACTTCGGCAAGTTCAAGTTCGAACTGCAGAAGAAGGCCAACGAAGCCAAGAAGAAGACCAAGCAGGTCGAGATCAAGGAAGTGAAGTTCCGTCCGGTCACGGACGAGGGCGACTACCAGATCAAGCTGCGCAAGATGCGCGAGTTTCTGGTCGACGGCGACAAGATCAAGGTCAACATCCGCTTCCGTGGCCGCGAGATGAGCCACCAGGAGCTGGGCCGCGAAATGGCGGCGCGGATCGAGGCCGATCTGGGCGAAGACATCGTCATCGAATCGCGTCCGCGCCTGGAAGGCCGGCAGATGGTGATGATGATCGCGCCGAAGAAGAAGTAAGGCCCACGGCCGGTCGCCCGCAGGGCGACCGGCGCGATGGCTAGCTGGGCACGGTTCCGGGAGTGTTCAAGCCGCGAAGCGGCCTCCGGCCGGATCCGCCAAGTCGCTCCCCGATACTCGCTTGGTTGGCGGATCCGGCCGGAGGCCGCTTCGCCCGTAGCCGGTTGGCGATTGAGAGTTCCCAGGAAATCCGCCATAATGCGCGGCCCGGTTCGCCGGGTTTGCAGTCAGTTGTATTCATGGACCCGCCCATGATTCGCTTCGGATCAAGGGCTTACCCACCGGTCGGGCAGGATGGAAAGCGTGGCAGCGCCGCAAGACAAAGCCGCCGCCCAGGCCAGTTCTAGATTTCGCAAGGATTCCCAATGCCCAAGATCAAGACCAATCGGGCGGCGGCCAAGCGCTTCCGGAAGACCGCTTCCGGCAAGTACAAGTGCGGCCACGCCAACAAGAGCCACATCCTCACCAAGAAGGCGACCAAGCGGAAGCGCAACCTGCGGCAGACGAACCATGTTCGTGCCGAGGACGCGGGCCGTCTGGACCGCATGCTTCCGTATTTGTGAGGAGATGAGAAATGGCACGAGTTAAGCGTGGTGTCACGGCGCGCCGCCGTCACAAGAAAATCATTGGCCAGGCCAAGGGCTACTACAACGCCCGTCGCAAGGTCTTCCGCGTCGCCAAGCAGGCCGTCACCAAGGCCCTGCAGTACGCCTACATCGGTCGCAAGCAGAAGAAGCGCCATTTCCGCACCCTGTGGATTGCGCGCATCAACGCTGCTTCGCGCGCCAATGGCATGAGCTACAGCCGCTTCATGAACGGCCTGCTGAAGGCCGGCATCACCCTGGATCGCAAGGTGCTGGCGGACATCGCCGTGCACGACGCGGCGGGCTTTACCGCCCTGACCGAAAAGGCCAAGGGCGCTTTGGCGGCGTAAGCCGTCACTCCACAGCAGTTGTAGCGGCGGCCTCGGTCGCCATCACGTGGGGAAGGGCGCAAGTCCTTCCCCATGTCTGTTTTTGCGGTGCCGGTTTTCATGTCGTCCACGCGCGGGCGCGGGGATGAGGATGCAGCGGTCTGGAGTCATCAAGCACATGAGCGATATCGAATCCCTGTCCGCCGCGGCGCTGTCCGAGATCAAAGCCGCCGCGACCCCCGACGCGCTGGAGGCCTTGCGGGTGGGGCTGCTGGGCAAGAACGGCAGCGTCACCGCCCAGCTGAAGGCGCTCGGCGCCCTGCCGGGCGACCAGCGCAAGGCCGCGGGCGAGGCCATCAACCGCGCCCGCGACGCCATCGGGGCGGCGCTTGCCGAGCGCAAGCAGCTGCTGGAAGCGGCCGCGCTGGACGCGCGCCTGGCCGGCGAATCCATCGACGTCACCCTGCCGGGGCGCGATGCCGCCCGCGGCGGCGTGCATCCGGTCAGCCGCACGCTGGAACGCATCAGCGAGATCTTCGGCCGGCTGGGCTACGAGTCCGCCGATGGTCCGGAGATCGAGGACGACTGGCACAACTTCGAGGCGCTGAACTTCCCGCCGCACCACCCGGCGCGCGCCATGCACGACACCTTCTACTTCCCGGACGGCCGCCTGCTGCGCACCCATACCTCCGGCGTGCAGATCCGCTACATGCAGGACCTGCTGGCGCGGGGCGGGCAGCCGCCGCTGCGCATGATCGCCGCCGGCAAGGTGTACCGCAGCGATTCCGACCAGACCCACACGCCGATGTTCCACCAGGTGGAGGGCCTGCTGGTGGACGAGCGCGCCAGCTTCGCCGACCTCAAGGGCACGCTGGTGGAGTTCGTGCGCGCGTTCTTCGAGCGCGATTTCGAGATGCGCTTCCGCCCGAGCTACTTCCCCTTCACCGAGCCGTCGGCGGAAGTGGACATCGCCTGGCAGCAGGCCGACGGCAGCACGCGCTGGCTGGAGGTGCTGGGCTGCGGGATGGTGCATCCGAATGTATTGAAGAGCGTGGGCATCGATCCGGAGACGTACACCGGCTTCGCCTTCGGCCTCGGCGTCGAGCGCTTCGCCATGCTGCGCTACGGCGTGGATGACCTGCGTTCCTTCTTCGACAACGATGTGCGCTTCCTGCGCCAGTTCGCCTGAGGTAGTGCGATGAAATTCTCCGAGAACTGGCTGCGCCAGCACGTCAAGACCACGGCGACGCGCGAAGAGCTGGCTGCCACCCTGACCGCCATCGGCCTGGAAGTCGAGGAGCTGACCCCGCTGGGCGAGGCGCTCGACGGCGTGGTGGTGGCGAGGATCCTGTCCGCCGAGAAGCATCCGCAGGCCGACAAGCTGCAGGTCTGCCAGGTGGACGCCGGCCTGGATGCGCCGCTGCAGATCGTCTGCGGCGCACCCAACGCCCGCGCGGGGCTCGTCGCGCCGCTGGCCACCATCGGCACGACCGTCGGCACGCTGACCATCAAGGCGGCCAAGCTGCGCGGCGTGGAGTCCAACGGCATGCTGTGCTCGGCGAAGGAGCTGGGCATCGACGCCGATGCCTCCGGCCTGCTGGAGCTGCCGGACGACGCGCCGGTAGGCAAGCCGCTGGCCGACTACCTGGGCCTGCCGGACGCGGCCATCGAGCTGAAGCTCACCCCCAACCGCGCCGACTGCTTTGGCGTGCGCGGCATCGCCTTCGACGTGGCGGCGGCGACCGGTTGCGAGGTGGAGCCGCTGCAGGCCGAGCCGGTGCCGGCGGTGATCGACAGCGCGATGGCGGTGGAACTGCACGCGGGCAGCGATGCGCCGCGCTTCGTCGCCCGCGTGATCGAGGGCGTGGACCCGGCGGCAAAGACGCCGGTGTGGATGGCGCAGCGGCTGGTGCGCAGCGGCGTGCGTCCGGTCAGCTTCCTCGTCGACGTTACCCAGTATCTGATGCTCGAGCTCGGCCAGCCGATGCATGCGTACGACCGCGACCTGCTCAAGGGCCCGGTCGGCGTGCGCCATGCGCGCGTGGGTGAAACCGTGGTGCTGCTCAACGGCGACGAAGCGAAGCTGGACGAGGGCTTCCTCGTCATCACCGACGCCGATCGCGTGGTCGGACTGGCGGGCATCATGGGCGGCAACGACACCAAGGTGGGCGACGCCACCCGCAACGTGCTGCTGGAGGCCGCGCACTTCGCGCCTGCGGCGATCATTGGTCGCAGCCGCAGGCTGGGCCTGCATACCGATGCCGCGCACCGTTTCGAGCGAGGCGTGGATCCGGAGCTGCCGCGGATCGCCATCGAGCGCGCCACCCGCCTGATCCTCGATATCGCCGGCGGCAAGCCCGGCCCGGTGCGGGAAGCGGTGCTGACCGAACACCTGCCGCAGCCGCAGCCGGTCCTCCTGCGCCGCGCGCGGCTGGCCCGCGTGCTGGGCACGCAGGTGGCCGATGCGGAAGTGGCGCGCATCCTCACTGCGCTCGGTCTGGCGGTGGAGGTTGTCGCCGAGGGCTGGCAGGTGACGCCGCCGGCGCGCCGGTTCGACCTCGCCATCGAGGAAGACCTGATCGAGGAAATCGCGCGCATCCACGGCTACGACGCGATCCCTGCCACCCTGCCGGGCGGCGCCACCCGTTTGGTCGCGCCCAGCGAAAGCCGCAGCAGCGAGCACGACGTGCGCCGCCAGCTGGTGGCACGCGACTACCTGGAGGCGATCAACTTCGCCTTCGTCGATGCCGATCTGTTGAAGACCTGGCAGCTGGACGCCGGCGGCGTCGCGCTGGCCAATCCGCTGAGCGCCGAGCTGGGGGTGATGCGCACCCGCCTGCTGCCGGGGCTGGTGGCGGCGCTGGCGCGCAACGTGGCGCGCCAGCAGGCGCGCGTGCGCCTGTTCGAGCTGGGCCGCACCTTCGCGGCAACCGGCGATGCGCCCGAAGAGACGCGCCGCGTGGCGGCCGTGGCCTGCGGCAAGGCCATGGCCGAGCAGTGGGGCGTGGCCGAGCGCGCGCTCGATTTCCACGATCTCAAGGGCGATCTGGACAGTCTGGCTGCGCTGTCGGGCGCGGTGCTGGAGTACCGCGCGTCGTGCCAGCCGTTCGCCCATCCGGGGCGCAGCGCCGACGTCTATCGCGATGGCGCATGCATCGGCTGGATCGGCCAGCTGCACCCGCGCCTGCAG
The DNA here is from genome assembly GCF_036409385.1 of Thermomonas sp. LB-4. Lineage (NCBI taxonomy): Bacteria > Pseudomonadati > Pseudomonadota > Gammaproteobacteria > Lysobacterales > Lysobacteraceae > Thermomonas > Thermomonas sp. LB-4. The sequence continues at coordinate 293,386 of NZ_JAXOFT010000002.1, forward strand.
CAGGCGTTGGGCCTGGACGTGGATGTCTTCGGCTTCGAACTGGCGCTGGACGCGCTGCTGGCGCGTCCGCTGCCGCGGGCGAGGGCGCTGTCGAAGTATCCGTCCGTCCGCCGGGATCTCGCGTTTGTCGTCCCGGAAGCGGTGACGTGGGGGGCCATGAAGGCGACCGCGGAAGCCGCCGCCGGCCCGATCCTGCGCGAGCTGCGGCTGTTCGATCGCTATGCCGGCAAGGGCATCGAATCGGGTTTCAAGAGTCTCGCCATCGGCTTGATTTTGCAGGATGAATCGCGCACGCTGGAAGATCGTGACGTGGATGCGGTGGTGGCAGCCGTGGTGGCCGCGCTGGGCAAGGAACACAGTGCGGCCATCAGGCGCTGACAGGGGGCGGTAATGGCGTTGACCAAGGCGGAAATGGCCGAAAAGCTGTACGAGGAAGTCGGCCTGAACAAGCGCGAGGCCAAGGAATTCGTGGATGCGTTCTTCGACGCGCTGCGCGGGGCGCTGGAGCAGGGGCGGCAGATCAAGCTGTCCGGCTTCGGCAACTTCGACCTGCGCCGCAAGAACCCGCGTCCGGGCCGCAATCCCAAGACCGGCGAGGAAATCCCGATCTCGGCGCGCACCGTGGTGACCTTCCGCCCCGGCCAGAAGCTGAAGGAACGCGTGGAAGCCTTCGTCGGGGGCGTCCATGCTTGATCCCGGCAGCAACCGCGAGCTTCCGCCGATCCCGGCCAAGCGCTACTTCACCATCGGCGAGGTCAGCGAGCTGTGCGAGGTCAAGCCGCACGTGCTGCGCTACTGGGAAACCGAGTTCCCCAGCCTGGAGCCGTCCAAGCGCCGCGGCAACCGCCGTTATTACCAGCGCCACGACGTGCTGATGGTGCGGCAGATCCGCAGCCTGCTGTACGAACAGGGCTACACCATCGGCGGCGCGCGCCTGCGCCTGGAGGGCGAGGACGGCAAGCAGGAGTCGGCGCTGAGCAACCAGATCGTGCGCCAGGTGCGCGCCGAGCTGGAGGAAGTGCTGCAGATCCTGCGCCGCTGATCCGCCTCGCCGGAAGCGGCGGGCTCAGGTATAATCGCCGGCCAATCTTCGGGGTATAGCGCAGCCTGGTAGCGCACTTGTCTGGGGGACAAGTGGTCGTCGGTTCAAATCCGGCTACCCCGACCAATACAATGTTCCGCATCTGCCCGGAACGCCTCGCGAAACCCCGCCTTTCAGGCGGGGTTTTTGCGTTTGGGCGATACTTGCAAGCTGCATCACAGGGATCGTTCACGCATGACGACATGGCTGGTTACCGGCGGCGCCGGCTTCATCGGTGGCAATTTCGTGCTGGAGGCGGTGGCGCGCGGGGTCAAGGTGGTGAACCTGGACGCGCTGACCTACGCCGGCAACCGCGACACCCTGGCCGCGATCGAGGGCGATCCGAACCACGTGTTCGTGCACGGCGACATCGGCGACCGTGCGCTGGTAGCGAGGCTGCTGGCCGAGCACCGGCCCGACGCAGTGGTGAACTTCGCCGCCGAGAGCCACGTGGACCGCTCCATCGATGGCCCGGCCGCGTTCATCCAGACCAACGTGGTCGGCACGCTGGCGCTGCTGGAATCGGTGCGCGACTACTGGAAGGCCTTGGAGGGCGCGGCGCGGGAAAGCTTCCGCTTCCTGCACGTGTCCACCGACGAGGTCTACGGCACGCTGGGCGAAACCGGCCTGTTCACCGAGACCACGCCGTACGCGCCGAACTCGCCGTATTCGGCGTCCAAGGCCGCCTCCGACCACCTGGTGCGCGCTTTCCACCACACCTACGGGCTGCCGGTGCTGACCACCAACTGCAGCAACAATTACGGCCCGTACCATTTCCCCGAAAAGCTCATCCCGCTGGTGATCGCCAAGGCGCTGGCCGGCGAACCGCTGCCGGTGTACGGCGACGGCAGGCAGGTGCGCGACTGGCTGTTCGTGGCCGACCACTGCGAGGCCATCCGCACCGTGCTGGCCAAGGGCCGGGTGGGCGAGACCTACAACGTCGGCGGCAACGCCGAGAAGCAGAACATCGAGGTGGTGAAGGCGATCTGCGCACTGCTGGACGCGCGCCGCCCGCGCAAGGACGGCCTGCCGCGCGAATCGCAGATTACTTTCGTCGCCGACCGACCCGGCCACGACCGTCGCTATGCCATCGACGCCAGCAAGCTGCGCGACGAGCTGGGCTGGCAGCCGAAGTACAGCTTCGAGCGGGGCATCGCCGAGACCGTCGACTGGTATCTGGCCAATCAGGGCTGGGTGGAGCGCGTGCTGGACGGGTCCTATCGCCTGGAGCGCATCGGGACATCGGGATAAGCGCGATTCCGTCATTCCCGCAGGGGCGGGAATCCCGCCTCCGACTTGGCGGGGACAACGCGAAAAGCCGGGTCCCCGCCTGCGGAGGGACGACGGACAAGAAAACGGACGACTGACATGACCCAACGCAAAGGCATCATCCTGGCAGGTGGCTCCGGCACCCGCCTGTATCCGATCACCCAGGCGGTGAGCAAGCAGCTGCTGCCGGTGTACGACAAGCCGATGATCTATTACCCGCTCAGCGTGCTGATGCTGGCGGGCATCCGCGAGGTGCTGATCATCAACACCCCGCACGAGCAGGCCCTGTTCCAGCGCCTGCTGGGCGACGGCTCGCAGTGGGGCATGAAGATCGAGTACGCGGTGCAGCCGAGCCCGGACGGGCTGGCGCAGGCGTTCCTGATCGGCCGCGAGTTCCTCGCCGGCGGGCCGTCCTGCCTGGTGCTGGGCGACAACATCTTCCACGGCCACGGCCTGACCGAACTGCTGCAGCGCGCCGACGCGCGCCGGGACGGCGCCACCGTGTTCGGCTACTGGGTGCGCGATCCGCAGCGCTACGGCGTGGCCGAGTTCGACGCCGGCGGCTTGGTCGTCGGCCTGGAGGAGAAGCCGGCAAAGCCCAAGTCGAACTATGCCGTCACCGGCCTGTATTTCTACGACGGCCGCGTCTGCGATTACGCCGCGGCATTGAAACCTTCGCCGCGCGGCGAGCTGGAAATCACCGACCTCAACAAGTGCTACCTCGACGACGGCAGCCTCCACCTGGAGAAGATGGGGCGCGGCTACGCCTGGCTCGACACCGGTACCCACGAATCGCTGGTGGAGGCGTCCACCTTCATCGAGACCATCGAGGCGCGGCAGGGGCTGCGGGTGTGCTGCCCGGAGGAAATCGCCTTCTTCAACGGCTGGATCGACGCCGCGCGCCTGCGCGAACTGGCCGAGCCGCTGGCCAAAAACGGCTACGGGCAATACCTGCTGGGGCTGGCGGCGCAGGGTCGCGTCGCGTGAAGATCATCGGGACGGATCTGCCGGGCTGCGTGGTGATCGAGCCGGCCGTGCACGGCGACGCGCGGGGGTTCTTCTACGAGGGCTGGAACGCGCAGCGCTTCGGCCAGCACGGGCTTCCCACTTCGTTCGTGCAGCACAACGTCAGCCGCTCGCAGAAGGGCGTGCTGCGCGGGCTGCACTACCAGTGGCCGGACCATCCGCAGGGCAAGCTGGTCAGCGTGCTCGAAGGCGAGGTGTACGACGTGGCGGTGGACATCCGCCGCGGCTCGCCGACGTTCGGGCGGCACGCGGCCGCCATCCTCAGCGCGGACAACAAGCGCCATTTCTGGATCCCGGAGGGCTTCGCCCACGGCTTCCTGGTGCTGAGCGAGACGGCGTTGTTCACCTATCTCTGTACCGCGCCCTACGACCGCGACAGCGACAACTCGCTGCGCTGGGACGACCCCGCGCTGGCGATCGACTGGCCGCTGGCGGAGGTATCGCTTTCCGCCAAGGACGCGGCCGCGCCTCTGCTGGCCGACATCGCGCCGGAACGCCTGCCGCAGTACGCCGCATGAGGCTGCTGCTGCTGGGCGGCAACGGCCAGGTCGGGCGCGAACTTCGGCGCACGCTGCCGGCGCTGGGCGAGCTGGTGGTGGCGACGCGCGAGGGGGGCGACGGCGAGCCCGCAGCCGATTTCGACGCGCCCGATGCGCTGGGCGAACTGGTGCTGCGCATCGCCCCCGACGTGGTGGTCAATGCCGCCGCCTACACCGCGGTGGACCGTGCCGAAAGCGAGCCCGACGCCGCATTCCGGGTCAACGCGCGGGCACCCGGCGCCATCGCCCAGGCCTGCGCGGCGACCGGTGCGCTGCTGCTGCATTACTCCACCGACTACGTGTTCGATGGCAGCGCCTCGCGTCCGTATCGCGAGGACGACGCCACCGCGCCGCTGGGCGTCTATGGCGCCAGCAAGCTGGCCGGCGAGGAAGCGGTCCGCGCCAGCGGCGCGCGTCACGCGATCCTGCGCACCGCCTGGGTGTACGCCGCGCATGGGAAGAACTTCCTGCACACCATGCTGCGGTTGGCCGGCGAGCGCGACGAGCTGCGGGTGGTGGCGGACCAGGTCGGTGCGCCCACGCCGGCGGCGTGGATTGCCGAGGCCAGCACCCGGATCCTCGCGCATGGCGTGCCCACATCCGGTACGTGGCATCTGGTCGCCGCGGGCGAAACCAGCTGGCATGGCTTCGCCCAGGCGATCATCGACGAGGCGCTGGCAGCGGGCCTGTTGCAGCGGGTCCCGCGGGTGCTGCCGATCGCGTCGGCGGAGTATCCGACCCCGGCGCGCCGGCCTGCCTATTCAGTGCTGGACACCGAAAGGCTGCGCCGGGATTTCGGCATCGCCCCGCCCGACTGGCGCGACGGGTTGCGTGGCGTCCTGAGCGAACTCGCCGCGTCCCGCACCCCGTAAGAGCACCGCAGGGGCGCGATGCTTTTTACGTGATCCGCTGAAAGCAGTCGCGCCCCTGCGGTGCGCCTACGCGGCTTGCTTCGAGCTGGGCGCGAAGCGCCAGTGCCAGGGTTCGTAGACGATGCCGTGCGGGTTGTCGCGCGGATAGCTCATCGAGAACCCGTAGTCGCCAGCGTGCTCGCGCAGCCAGGCGAACGCCGGCGTGCGCTCGAATGATTCCTCCGCCGGGGGTTCGTCGACGGTGCCGATGTCCAGCGCAAGCCCGGAGTGGTGCTCGGAAAAACCGGGCGCGGCGTTGACCGCGAGGATCTCCCCCACGCTCAGCCCGTGCGCCAGCTTCCGCTCGAAGATGCCGAGCTGGTAGGCCTGGCTGCGATAGCCGGAGATCGCCTCCAGCACGATGCCGTCGGCCAGCGCGGCATCGCGCAGGTGCCGCCAGGCGCGGGCGGCGTCGATGCGCAGCCACAGCGGGCGCCGCCAGCGATCGAAATCCGCCAGCGCCAGCCAATCCGGTTCATGGGTGAGGCTCAGGCCGGTCCGCATGGCGTAGCCGTCCGCATCCAGGCCCAGCAGCTGCAGGCGTTGCGCCAGGCGGTGCAGGGGCAGCACCCCGGTGTGTTCGATGCCATTGCGAAGATGCGGCTGATGCGCGTCCAGTGCGCGCCTTGCCGCCGCCATGCCGGGTTCGCGATGCAGGCCGGGTCGCAGCGGGTGCAGGCCATCTTCCAGCTGGGCGGCCAGCCACGCGCCGTCGCGTTTGCGCCGCAGCACGCGGCGGGCGCGGGCGAGCAGGCGGGCGTGGCCATTGCCGCGCGCACGCAGCAGGCCGGCCGGCCACAGCTCGATCTCCGGGGTGTTCAGCAGCGCGACTTTGAGCGGAAGCGGCGGCAGTTGCGGCATGCGATGCAGGATACCTCCGCGGGTCGCTCAGCGCCCGCGCAAGGCGTCCAGCAGGGCCTGCGGCTTTTCCGGGCTGACCAGGATGAGCTTGCCATCGCGCTGCGGCAGCAGCAGGACGTTGCGGCGCGCGGTGAGCAGGCAGAACGCGCGGTTGCGGTTGCGCAGCAGGTAGTGCCCGGCACTGAAACCGGGAAGGCTGAAGCCGCCGAGCTGGAGCATTGGCTTGTACTCGGTGTGTTCGTCCAGATCCAGTATGCGTGCCTTGTCCAGTACCAGATCGGTGACCGGCACCCTGCGGCTGAAGAGCAGGGCGCCCGAGACCTCCAGCTGGCCTGCGCGGAGGGTAATGGCGCGGTGCGCCAGCATCGAGGCGAGTCCGGCCGGCACCAGTGCGGTGCCGAACACCAGCATCAACCACCATGGCACCGGGTTGTGGGGGGACTGCTGGTGCGGGCTGGTCAGGAACGCGGCCAGCAGGAGCACCACCCACAAGCCCAGCACCAGCGGCCAGGTCACATGGTGCAGCGGGGCCGGCGGGAAATCGCGGCTCGACACCGCTTGCCCGGCGGCGCCCGTCCTGGTGTCGGGGTGTTTCATCGCTCAGTGTCTCTTGATCCAGGCCGCGACCTCGTCGATCAGCGTGGCGTCGACATGCCCCGGCTGCTGGTATTCGGCCAGCGACCCGTCGCCGTCGCCGGCGATGCCGAGGTGGTTGAGCCTGTCGAACAGCTTGAATGCGACCGCGGGATCGTCGTGGAAGGCGCCTTTCCAGCGCTGCCAGTCGGCATCCACCACCTGGATGTCGCGCGCACCCTGCAGGACCAGCATCGGCAGATTCACCCGCTGTGCTTCGGCCACCGCGTCCACGCCGTCGGCGCTGCGCCAGTAGCCCGCCGACAGGCCCATCGGCCCCTTCGCCGCGGCATCGGTCGCTGCATCGCGAACGCTGCGCACCTGCTGGACCAGGGCGTTGATCGCGTCGCGCTCGGCATCGCTGGTCTTGCCGTCGTCGAGGACGGCGAGGCGGCGGTTCTGCTCGATCACGATGTCCAGCAGCGGCCGCGCCGGGGCCGCCAGCAGGACCAGCCCGGCGACGTGGCCGGACATCGCGGCGATGCGCGGCGCCATCATCCCGCCCAGGCTGTGGCCGAGCACGAACACCCGCTTGGGATCGATCCCTTCGGCCTTGCGCAGTGCGTCCACCGCGTGCACGGCATCGAAGGTGGTTTCCTCGTCCACCCCGGGTACCCCGCCGGCGAAGTCCTGCGGCCGCGCCCGGGTGCGCTTCTCGTAGCGCAGCACCGCGATGCCCTGCGCGGCCAGGCCGCGGGCGATGTCCAGGAACGGCCGGTTGGGGCCGATGGTTTCGTCGCGGTCGTGCGCGCCGGAGCCGTGCACCAGCACGACGGCGGGGAAGGGGCCATCGCCCTTCGGCAGCGCCAGCGTGGCGGGCAGGGCGCGTTCGCCGGTGCCGACCATCAGTTGGCGCTCGAGGTAGGGCGCATCGGCGGCGACCGCCGGGGCGGGCGTCGCGGCCTGCGCCGGCTGCACCAGGAAGCCGGTGATCCGGCCATCCCCATCGATGGCGAACGTCGCCACCAGTTCCGCTTTTTCGTAGTGCAGCGGGATTCTCACCAGCGTCGCGCCACCCTGCGCGGACACGGCGGGTTCGCCGCGCCCGGTGGCTTTGCCGACCTGCGCCGGCAGCGATTCCCACACCGCCTTCAGTTTGTCCGCCGGCACCGCCGCGGCCATCTTTTCGCCGAACGAGCGTTCCACCTGCGCGTAGTCGCCGGCGTCCATGCGGTCCAGGGCCTGGCGGGCGATCGCCGCGGGATCGGCGGCCTGCGCGCTGGCGCCGGCGGCTAGCGCCAGCGAGGTGGCGAAGGCGAGGGAAAAGAGGGTGCGGCGCATGTCAGGCTTCCTTCTTGAAAACGAGCGTGGGCGAAGACACGGTCGGCGTGGCATGGACGATGTTGACCAGCTCCCAGCCGGAGCGGCCGTGCTTGTCCAGCTCTTCCTGCAGGGCTTCCAGCTTGAATCCGCCCATCAGCCCGGTCTTCACCTCCACCACCAGGTATTTCCAGTTCCTGCTCACGCTTCATCCTCCGGTCTTGTCTTGGGCGCGGGCATCCGCCCGGCCTTGCGCAGCGCGTCGCGCAACACGTATTCGATCTGTGCGTTGAGGCTGCGCAGTTCGTCGTCCGCCCAGCGCTGTGCCGCCGCCAGTACCTCGGCGTTGATGCGCAGCGGATAGGCCTTTTTTTCGGACATGGCTCAGTACAGCGTGCCGGCGTTGACGATGGGCTGGGTGCTGCGCTCGCCGCACAGCACCACCAGCAGGTTGGACACCATCGCCGCCTTGCGCTCCTCGTCCAGCTGCACGACGCCGTTCTTCTGCAGTTCGGCCAGCGCCATCTCCACCATGCCCACCGCGCCGGCGACGATGCGCGTGCGCGCGGCGATGATGGCGTTGGCCTGTTGGCGCTGCAGCATGGCCTGTGCGATTTCCGGCGCATAGGCGAGGTGGCTGATGCGCGCATCCAGCACCTGCACGCCGGCATCGGCCAGCCGCTCCTGCAACTCGTTCAGCAGGTGCTGGCTGATCTCGGCGGCATGGCTGCGCAGCGACAGCTGGCCTTCCTCGTGCTGGTCGTAGGGATAGCTGGTGGCCATCGCGCGCAGCGCGGACTCGGACTGGATATGCACGAAGCTTTCGTAGTCGTCCACGTTGTAGACCGCCTCGGCGCTGTCCTGCACCTGCCAGACGATGACCGCGGCGATCTCGATGGGGCTGCCGTCCAGCTCGTTGACCTTGAGCTTGCCGGATTCGAAGTTGCGCACCCGCAGCGAGATCTTCTTCTTGCTGAAGAACGGGTTGTTCCAGCGCAGGCCGTCGGTCTTCACCGTGCCGACGTAGCGGCCGAACAGGCTCAGCACCGCCGCCTGGTTGGGCTCGACCTTGTACAGGCCGATCAGGCTGAAGAAGGCCAGTGCGCCCAGCAGCAGTCCGCCGAGGATGCGGGTGCCGGAGGCGACGCCGAGGTTGTCCGGGTCCGGGCCGATGCCGGTGGCAACCAGCCAGACCGAAACGGCCGCGGTGGCCAGCACCGCCAGCAGGAACGGGATGCCGGGCAGCGAGGAAACGGGATTCTCTTTCATGGTGGTGCCCCAGTGTTCTTGTGCTTATTTGATATCAAATTGATATCAACTTAGGCAAGAGCTTCCCGACGGACGGTCAGCGCGCCGGCCGGCTCACTGCTGCGGAACCAGGTAGAACAGCGGCGCCGGGACGAATTCGCCGGTCGCGTAGAGCCCGCCGCCGCCAGCGCTCCAGGCCAGCGACTCGGCCTGCGGAATCGGCGGGATGTCATGGGCCTCGGGCGTCCGGGCGGTGGCGGCGGCCCAGCTTTCGCCCTCGCCACGCCGGTAGAACAGCACGCTGCCGTAGGTCAGCACCGCCAGGCTTCGGCGGTTGGGGGCGATGTCCGCGGCGGTCACCTGGGAGAACAGTGCGGCCAGCTTCGGGTCCTTGCGCCGCAGCTCCTCGCCCACCTGCGGCACGCCCGCCAGCCGGCCGATGCGCCGCGCCTCGACCACCGCGCCGCGCGGATCGGCCAGCGGCAGCGAGAACAGCTCCGGCGGCACCCGCTTCTTCGAGATCAACAGCACCTGGCCGGCGGCGGCATCCACTGCCACCGCTTCGCAGTCGCGCGGGCCGTCCGGCCAGCGCGCGCGGATCGTCCACGCCGGCTTGAGCCTGCCATTGGCCAGTTCCGCCGGTTCCTCGAACACGTGCAGGGAAAAACCGCGGCGGCGCCCGCCGTTGTCGCCGGTATCGGCCAGCAGCAGGTAGCGGCGGCCGTCCAGCTCGAAGCTGGCCAGGTCTTCCCAGTCCTGGTTGTCCGCGCTTTCAACCTCGTAACGCGCCAGCAGGCGGCCGCGCCGGCTGATGGCGTACAGGCGGGCCGGGTTGCCGCCGTCGTTGATCGCCCACAGCACCCCGTCATGGGCGTGCGAGGCGGCCAGGCCGCTGATTTCACCAAGCTGCCTGCTGGTCACCAGCCCGGCCAACCGCGCGAACGGCAGCGATGGCGGCGTGCAGGCGGCAATGCCGAGCAGCAGCGCGGCCACGAGCGAGATCCGCGGTAGGGGCGAAATCGGCATGCGCACAGGATCGCATGGCCGGCGCGGGGGACGAAACGCATGTGCCCGTCACCGCAGGTATGCAAGGATGTGGGCATGAACGAATGGTCCGGATATGCCGTGTTCTTCTTCCCGCCGGCGCTGGAAGCGCTGGGCGATGCCGTCAAGCCCTACCTGCAGGAGGGGCCGGCGGGGCCCTTCGTGCAGTGCCGGGAAGTGGATACCGGCGGCGCCTTCATCGAGATGACGCTGGAAGGCCGCGCGCCGGATGGCCGGGCGGTTGCGCTGGAGTTGATGGTGCCCGGCAACATGGTGCGGATGATCGTCTCCGTGCGCAGCGACGCCGAGTTCGGCTTCTACGATCGCAGCCGGGCCGGCATGGTGACGCTGGAGCCGGGCATGCCGCCGGTGGAGGCTGCGGGCAAGCCCTGATTCAGGCTTCCAGCCGCCGCCAGCCGCGGCCGTCGAAGCCTTCCAGCGGGCGGAAGCGGCGCTTGTAGTCCATCTTCGGATGGCCGGCGATCCAGTAGCCCAGGTAGAGGTGGCCGCGGCCATCCCGGGCCGCCCATTCCAGCTGGCGCAGCACGCCGAGGGTGCCGAGCCCGCGCGCCGCCGCATCGGGGTCGTAGAAGGTGTAGACCGCCGACAGCGCATCCGGCGCGAGGTCGGTGACCGCCACCGCCAGCAGCCGGTGGCTGCCGCGTTCGCGCAGCTCCAGAAAGCGGCTCTCGTTCCAGGCGCCGATCAGGAACTGCTCGAACTCCAGCGCGCCGTGGTCGTCCATGCCGCCGCCGGCGTGTCGGGCGGACAGGTAGCGCCGGTACAGCGCCAGGTACTCGTCGGTGCAGGCCGGTGCAACCACGTGCGCCTCGATATCGGCATTGCGGGCCAGGCAGCGCCGCTGGCTGCGGTCGGGGGTGAAAGCGGCCACCGGCACGCGCACCGGCACGCAAGCGCGGCAGCCGCTGCAACCCGGTCGATAGACGATGTCGCCGCTGCGGCGGAACCCCCATGCCAGCGCCATCGGATAGAGCCTTGGGAGGCGCTCGTCGCGCGGGTCCAGCACCAGGTCGCGGGCCTCCCGGTCGGGCCAGTAGCCACAGGGATGCGGCGCGCTGTGGAACAGTCGCAGGTTGTCGTCGTCGCTACCCATGGCGGGAGGATAACGCCGCCGTTCAGCGGCTGGCAGGCTTGGCCGGTCAACCGCCGCGACACCGGGGCGTTTTCCATGGCAAGCCCGGCTGGTGCCGGGAGGAGACGACCCATGAAGAAGCTGCACATCCTGACGCTGGCGATCGCTGCCGCCCTGGTTTCGACCCTGGCATTGGCGCAGACAGCTGCCCCGCGCACGCACGCCAAGCCCGACGCCAACGGCGATGGCGTCATCACCAAGGAGGAAGCCGCGAAGTTCCCGCGCCTTGCGGAGAAGTTCGCGCAGTTGGACAAGAACAAGGACGGCAAGTTGAGCGGCGAGGAGCTGCCGATGCATCGCACCGGCATGCGCGGGCATGCGGGCGGCATGCGTGGCCAGCATGGCGGCATGCGCGCGCTGGATACCGACGGCGACGGCCGCGTCAGCCGCGCCGAGATGCAGGCCGGCAAGAGCGGCATGGACCAGCGTTTCGCGCAGATGGACGTGAACAAGGACGGCTACATCGACAAGGCCGACCGCCAGGCGCGCATGGCCCAGCGACGCGCGGAGTGCTTCGGCAAGGCCGATGCCGACAAGAATGGCCAGCTCAGCCGCGCCGAGTTCGACAAGATGGGCGAGGTGTGCGGCCACGGCCGCGACGGAACAGCAGGGCGGATGTCGCATGACGGCCATCCTGCGCAGATGCAGAAGCGCTGAATCCGCAACACCGGCAACGAAGACGGCCCGCAGCGATGCGGGCCGTTCCTGTTCTGACGGAGGGCGCGTGGATCAGCGCCGGCGCAATACGCGCCAGGCGGCGCCGTTGCGCTCCACTTCGAGCACGCGGGGCTTGCCGCCGCCCACCGTCAGCTGCACCTCGCCGCTGCCGCTGCCGTCGGTGAGGTAGTTGTCCACCGCGATGGCCAGCGTCTCCTTGTCGGGGCATGCCGACGCCGGGAACAGGGCCGCCGGGGTGGCCGGCAGCGCCCGCAGCAGCGCGGGCGACGGATCGCCGCCGTCCACGGCGATGCAGGCGCGCGACGGCTTGCGCCGCTCCAGCGTGTCGGTCACCAGCAGTTTCGCCAGCGCGGTGGGCACATCGATGCGGTGGACCTGCACTTCGGTGATCGCCTCGGGAACCAGCGGCGGCGCCGCCGATGGGGCCTCGGGCGCGTCAGGGGTGGCGACGATGGCCTCCGGCGCCTGCTTGCGTGTGGCAAACACGATCAGCGCGATGCCGGCGGCGATCAGCAACAGCAGTCCCAGCTTGATCCGCTTGGGGCTGAAGAAATCGGGCTTGCCGGTCGCCTCGCCGTGACGGCCGCTGGGCAGGTAGCTCGAAGCCGGGTCGCGCGTGCTTTCCAGCAGGCCCAGCTCCCGCAGCAGCTGGCGGCCGCGCGGCTGGTCCTCGGAGTGGACGATCCAGACCGCGGGGATGTCGTCGGGAATGCGGCGGCTGTCGTAGCTGAAGCCGCCGCGCCGGCGGCCGCGATACGAGCGGCCATTGACGATCTTGACCGCGATGCCTTCGGCGCGCAGCAGTTCGGCCACCGCCTCGACGTTTTCCAGACGCTGGCTGGAGAAGACCTTCCTCACGCGGGCAGCACCCGGATCATGCCTTCCTGCGCGGTGCTGGCGACCAGCCGGCCGCTGCGGTCGAACACCTGGCCGCGGGCCAGCCCGCGCGCGCCCTGCGCGCTGGGGCTGTCGATCGAATAGAGCAACCAGTCGTCGGCGCGGAAACTGCGGTGGAACCACAGCGCGTGGTCCAGTGACGCCATCTGCACGTTCGGCTGGTAGTAGCTGATGCCGTGCGGGAAGGTGGCGGTGCCGAGCAGGTGGAAGTCGCTGGCGTAGGCCAGCAGCGCGCGGTGCAGCTCCGGCGCATCGCCCACCTTCTCGGTCAGGCGGAACCAGACCTGCTGGAACGGCGGGCGCTTGGGCGGGTTCAGTTCGTCGCGCGGATAGACGTGGCGGAATTCGAACGGCCCGGCGCGGTCCAGCCAGCGCTGCACCTTGGTCGGCAGCAGGGCGAGCTTGTCCGGCGGGATCGTCGGCGCGGGCTCCAGGTCCTCGGGCTTGGGGACCTCCGGCATCGACAGCTGGTGCTCCGCGCCGGGCTCCTCGTCATGGAACGAGGCCGCGCAGAAGAAGATAACCTTGCCGTGCTGGATCGCGGTCACCCGTCGCACCGAAAAGCTGCCGCCGTCGCGGGTGCGGTCCACGTGATAGACGATCGGCGCCTCGATATTGCCGGCGCGCAGGAAATAGGCGTGCAGCGAATGCGCGTTGCGCGGCTCGGTCAGGGTGGCCTGCGCCGCCGACAGCGCCTGCCCCAGCACCTGCCCGCCGAACACGTACTTGGTGCCGATGTCGCGGCTCTGGCCACGGAACAGGTCGTCTTCCAGGCGTTCCAGCGACAGCAGTTCGATCAGTTCGGAGACGGGGGCGTTCATGGGCCGGAATTATACGGGGCGGCCGTCGCGCTTCCTTTTGCTGCCGGGCGCGGACGCCGCTAGGCGATGCGCCGCAGCGGCACCGCATCCAGCACGGCCTGCCACGGAAACAGCGGCCCCGGGTCGCGCTTGCGCCGCACCTTCACGGTGGGGTCGTCGCTGGCTTCGACCTCGTCGCGATCCAGGTCCTCGTGGCCGGCGATCTGCGCCAGCGAGGGGATTTCCCCGCACAGCCATTGCAGCAGGGCGGTCAGCGCGGCGATCTGCGCGTCGGTGTATGGCTCGTCCATCGCCTGCCGGCGGGAATCCAGCCAGTGCGGGTAGCGCCCGGTATTGACCAGTTCGATGCCGATGCTGCGCGCGTTCCAGCCGCGGGTGTGGTGGGCGCTGCGGCCCACCGGCACGTATTCCTCGATGCGGCCGTCGCGGTCGATGTAGTAATGGCCGCTGTTGCCGGTACCGGAGTCGTACAGCACGCGCTCGCCGTACGCCCGGGCGGTGGCCAGATCCGGCAGCTCGGTGCAGTGGATGACCACGGTGTCGACGGCGTCCGGCGCGCGTGCGGCCAGCAGCGCCGCATAGGGCAGGTGGCGTGCGTGGATCGGCGGGGCGGGCATGCGCCGATGCTAGCATTCACCCATGAGAGGACATTGCATCCTGTCGCACGGCTTCGAAAGCGGCCCCGATGCGACCAAAGTGACCGCGCTGGCGGATGTGGCCGAGCGCCTGGGTTGGACCCACGAACGCCCCGACTACACCGACCTGGACGCCCGTCGCGAGGTGACGCCGCTGGGCGATGTGGCCGCGCGCATCGCCCGCCTGCAGGGGCTGGCGCAGGCGGCCGCCGCGCGCGGGCCGCTGGTGCTGGCCGGTTCCAGCCTGGGCGCCTACATCAGCGGCCACGTGTCGCGGCAGCTGCCGGTGGCCGGGCTGTTCCTGATGGCCCCGCCGGTGGTGATGGAGGGCGCGCCGCCGATGCAGGCCGCCAGCGTGCCGACCTCGATCATCCACGGCTGGCACGACGAGCTGATCCCGGCCGCGCAGGTAGTGGAATGGGCGGCGGCGCGAAATGCGCGGCTGCTGCTGGTGAACGATTCGCACCGCCTGTCCGACCACGTGCAGGCCAGCGCCGAGGCGTTCGCCGCGCTGCTCGGTGACTTGCGCTGATGCCCGTCTCCACCCGCAGGAGCGCACCGCAGGCGCGCGATGCTTCTTGCCGGACGACGGATCGCGCCCCTGCGGCGCGCTCCTACGATAGAACTCTTCACCCATGAAATTCTTCGCTTCTTGCGGCAAGGGCCTGGAATACCTGCTGGCCGATGAGCTGGTGGCGCTCGGCTGCGCACGCGCCACCGCCACCATCGCCGGCGCCAACGTCGAGGGCAGCCTGCTGGACGCCCAGCGCGCGGTGCTGTGGTCGCGGCTGGCCAGCCGCATCCTGTGGCCCATCGCCGAGTTCGAGTGCGCCGACGAACACGCGCTGTACGCCGGCGCGGCCGCGGTGGACTGGACGCGCCATCTCTCGCCCAGCCACACTTTCGCCATCGATGCACATGTCTCCGGCAGTGCCCTCACCCACGCGCGCTACGCCGCGCAGCGGGTCAAGGACGCCGTCGTCGACACCCTGCGCGCCAGCACCGGCCAGCGGCCGGACGTCGACGTGGACTCGCCGGATGTGCGCGTCAACCTGGTGGTCCGCAAGGGCCGCGCCACGCTGTCCATTGACCTGTCCGGCGGGCCCATGCACCGCCGCGGCTGGCGGCGCGTGCAGGGCACCGCGCCGCTGAAGGAAACCGTGGCCGCCGCCGTGCTGCTGCGTGCTGGCTGGCCGCAGGTGTATGTCGACGGCGGCGACCTGCTCGATCCCATGTGCGGCAGCGGCACGCTGCTGATCGAAGGCGCGCTGATGGCCGCCGACGTGGCGCCGGGGCTGCGTCGCCACGGCGAGGCACCGCCCACGCGGTGGAGCGGCTTCGATGCCGAGGGCTGGAGCGGCCTGTGCATCGACGCCATCGCCCGCGAAGCGCGCGGCCGGGCCACGTTGCGTCCCTGCCTGCACGGCAGCGATGTTGACCCGCACGCGATCCGCGCCGCGCGCGAGAACGCGCAAGTGGCCGGCGTGGACGATGCCATTTCCTTTGCGGTCTGCGACGTCGCCGACCTGCCGCCGATGGAAAACCCGCGCGGCACCGTCGCCTGCAATCCGCCCTACGACGCGCGCCTGGCCGCCGATCCTGCGCTGTACCGCGCGCTGGGCGCTGCGCTGAAACGCGCCGTGCCGCAGTGGCGCGCCGCCCTGCTGTGCGGCGATTTCGAGCTGGCGCGCGCCACCGGCCTGCGCGCGAACAAGCGCTACCAGGTGTTCAACGGCGCGATCGAGTGCAGCCTGATTGCGGTTGATCCCATCGCTCCGCCGCAGCGCGAGGCCAGCGAAAAGCGCGAGCTTCCGGAAGGCGCGCAGATGGTTGCCAACCGCATCCGCAAGAACCTCGACAAGCTGGCGCGCTGGCGGCAGCAGGAGCAGGTCGCCTGCTTCCGCGCCTACGACGCCGACATTCCCGAATACGCCTGCGCCGTCGATGTCTACACAACGGTCGAAGGCGAGACGTGGCTGCACGTGCAGGAATACGCCGCGCCCGCCGAGATCCCGGAGGCCACCACCCGCAAGCGCCTGAGCGACCTGCTGCTGGCGGTGCGCGAGGTGTTCGGCGTGCCGCGCGAGCGGGTGGCGGTGAAGACCCGCAGCACCGGCAAGGGCGGCAGCAAGTACGGTCATTTCGACCACCGCGGCGAGTTCCTCACGGTGGAGGAGGGCGCGGCCAAGCTGCAGGTCAACCTGTTCGACTACCTCGACACTGGCCTGTTCCTGGACCACCGCCCGCTGCGCGCGCGGATGGCGCTGGAGGCGCGCGGCAAGCGCTTCCTCAACCTGTTCTGCTACACCGGCGTGGCCACCGTGCAGGCGGCGGTGCAGGGCGCGGCGCAGACCACCAGCGTGGACCTGTCGGCGACCTATCTGGAATGGCTGGCCGACAACCTGCGCGGCAACGGCATCGGCGGCACCCGCCACCGCATCGCCCAGGCCGACGCGCTGAAGTGGCTGGAAGCCGACGACGGCGAGTACGACGTGATCTTTTGCGACCCGCCCACCTTCTCCAATTCCAAACGCGCCAACGACTTCGACGTGCAGCGCGACCACGTGCGCCTGCTGCGCGCGGCGGTGGCGCGGCTGGCGCCGGGCGGCGTGGCGTACTTCAGCAACAACTTCCGCCGCTTCAAGCTGGATGAGGCAGCGCTGCTCGAGTTCGCGCAGGTCGAGGACATCAGTGCCTCGACCATCCCGCCCGACTTCGCACGCAACGCGCGCATCCACCGCGCCTGGCGGATCGTCGCGCGCGGCGGTTGATCAGCGCTCCGCGCCGGCGCGCTCGCGCCGGTGCATCACGATGCCGGCCACCATCACCCCGACCGCCACCGCGGTAACGATCAGCGTGGCCAGCGCGTTGATTTCCGGGGTCACGCCCAGCTTCACCTTCGAGTAGATCAGCATCGGCAGGGTGCTGGCGCCGGGGCCGGAGGTGAAGCTGGCGATCACCAGGTCGTCCAGCGACAGGGTGAAGGCCAGCAGCCAGCCGGCCAGCAGGGCCGGCGCGATCAGCGGCAGGGTGATCCGGAAGAACACCCGCCACGGGCGCGCGCCCAGGTCCATCGCGGCTTCTTCCAGGCTGTCGTCCAGCGCGGTCATGCGCGAGCGCACCACCACGGTGACGTAGCAGGTGGTCAGGGTGATGTGGGCGATCATGATCGTGCCCATGCCGCGCTCCGGCCAGCCCAGCGCCTGCTGCAGGGTGACGAACAGCAGGAGCGAGGACAGGCCCAGCATCACGTCCGGCATCACCATCGGCGCGGAGTTCATCAGGCTGAGCAGGCCGCGGCCGGGGAAGCGGCCGAACCTCGAGAGCGCCAGCCCGCAGGCGGTGCCCAGGACGGTGGCCGCGCTGGCGGCCACCGCGGCGATGGTCAGGCTGCGCGCCAGCGCCTGCAGGATCTGTTCGTTGGAGAACAGCGCCACGTACCAGCGGGTGGAGAAGCCCGCCCACACCGTGGCCATGCGCGAGGCGCTGAACGAATACACGATCATCGAGATGATGGGCACGTACAGCAGCGCGTAGCCCACCGCCATCGCCGCCCACAGGCCCCAGTTGCGCCGGCTCATGCCTGCGCCTCGCTGCGCTCGCGGCGGTTCTCGACGTATTCGAACAGCAAGGTGGGGATCACCAGCATCAGCAGCATGGCGACCGCAACCGCGGCGGCCAGCGGCCAGTCGCGGTTGGTGAAGAACTCCGTCCACAGCACGCGGCCGATGGTCAGCGCGTCGGGGCCGCCGAGGATGTCCGGGATCACGAATTCGCCCACCGCCGGGATGAACACCAGTAGGCCGCCGGCGATGATGCCGGGCATCGACAGCGGCAGGGTGATCCGCAGGAACGCCTGCCACGGCTTCGCGCCGAGGTCGGTTGCGGCCTCCAGCAGGCCGAAGTCCAGCCGCATCAGCGTGGCGGTCAGCGGCAGGATCATGAAAGGCAGGTAGTTGTAGACGATGCCGATGTAGACCGCGAGGTCGGTGTGCAGGATCGCGGTGCCGGGTTCGATCAGGCCGGCGGCGGCCAGCGCGCCGGTCAACACGCCGTTGGCCTTGAGCATCCCGATCATCGCGTAGGTGCGCAGCAGCGAACTGGTCCAGAACGGCAGGATCACCAGCACCAGCAGCAGCATCCGCCACACCGGGCGCGCGCGCGCGATGCCGTAGGCGATGGGGTAGCCCAGCAGCAGGCAGCACAGGGTGGAGACGCCCGCGAACAGCAGCGACTTCAGGTAGGCGGCCACGTACAGCGGGTCCTGCAGCAGCAGCACGTAGCTGGAGATGTGCAGGCGCAGGCTGGCGGCGCCGTCGGCGGACTGTTCCAGCAGCGGCGTGTAGGGCGGCGCCTGCCCGAACACCGCTTCGGCGAAGCTGATCTTCAGCACGATCAGGAACGGCACCGCGAAGAACAGCAGCAGCCAGAGCATCGGCAGCATGGTGGTGAGCAAGCGCCCGCGGCGGGTGCGGAACTCGGTGCCCACCGCGCGGAACCAGCCGAACAGGTTGCGGACGACCTCCGCCCACAGCTGCGACCAGCCGCCGTTCGGGACGCCGCTCATGCCGCCAGCACCACCGCGCCGCTGGCCGGCCAGCTGAGCCACAGCGTTTCGCCCCAGTCGTAATGCGGCTCGGAGCTGCGCTCGACGTGGGTTTCCTGCACCCGGATCACCGCGCCGGTTTCGGTTTCGACGTGGTAGATGGAGACATCGCCGAGGTAGGCGATGTCGCGCACCTTGCCCACCGCCACGTTGTCGGCCTGCGGGCGCGACTCGTGCACGTCGATCTTCTCCGGGCGCACCGCCACGCTGACGGCGGTGCCTTCCGGCAGCGGATCGGCGTGGCGGGCCAGCAGCGCGCCGCCATCGACCGCATCGCAGGCGATCCGCACCCGGCGCTCGCCGGCATCGAACGACAGCACCCGGCCTTCGAACAGGTTGATGCCGCCGATGAACTCGGCGACGAACCGGGTGGACGGGTATTCGTACAGCGCCGCGGGGGTGGAGACCTGCACGATGCGGCCGGCGTCCATCACCGCGATGCGGCTGGACATGGTCATCGCCTCTTCCTGGTCGTGGGTGACCATCACGAAGGTGGTGCCCACGCGCTCCTGGATGTTGACCAGCTCGAACTGGGTGCGCTCGCGCAGGCGCTTGTCCAGCGCGCCCAGCGGTTCGTCCAGCAGCAGCAGCTTGGGCTGCTTGGCCAGCGCACGCGCCAGCGCCACGCGCTGGCGCTGGCCACCGGACAGCTGGGCCGGCTTGCGCGCGCCTAGCTGCGGCATCTGCACCAGCTCCAGCATCTGCTGCACGCGATCCCTGATCTCCCCCGCGCCCATGCCGTCCTGCTTCAGGCCAAAGGCGATGTTCTGCGCCACGCTCATGTGCGGGAACAGCGCGTAGCTCTGGAACATCATGTTGACCGGCCGCTGGTAGGGCGGCAGCGCGGTGACGTCCACGCCGTCGATCAGCACGCGGCCGCGGTCGGGCGTTTCCAGCCCGGCCAGGATGCGCAGCAGCGTGCTCTTGCCGGAACCCGATCCGCCCAGCAGGGCGAAGAACTCGCCGCGGTACACATCCAGCGAAATGTCGTCGCAGGCGTAGAGCTTGCCGAAGGTCCTGGTGATGCCCTCGATCCGCAGGAACGGTTGCGCCGCCGGGTCCTTCCACGGCTCCAGCGGCGCGGCGGAACGGATGGCCAGCGCCACCTCAGCGTCCGCTCTTGATCGCGGTCCAGGCGCGCACGCGCTGGCGCTGCACGGCTTCGGGCAGGGACCTGGGGTCGACCAGCTTGGCGCGCACGGCCTCCGGCGGATACACGCCGGGGTTGTTGGCGATGTCGGGCTCGACCAGCGCGGTGGCGTCCTTGTTCGGGTTGGCGTAACCCACCGCGTCGGTGATCGCGGCGGTGACTTTCGGCTCCAGCAGGTAGTCGATGAACGCCTGCGCGTTGCCCGGGTGCTTGGCGTCCCTGGGGATCGCCATCACGTCCACCCAGCGGATCGCGCCTTCCTTCGGGATCACGTAGCGGATGTCAGGCGCCGGCTTGCCGGTGGCTTCCGCCGCCTCGGCGGCCGCGTCGGCGGCGCCGAGGATGTCGCCCGAGTAGCCCATCGCCACGCAGACGTCGCCGTTGGCCAGCGCGTCCTTGTATTCGGCGTTGTTGAAGGTGCGGATGTGCGGGCGGATCGCGGCGTACACCAGCTTGACGGTCTCGATCTCGTCGGCGGCGCCGGCGTTCGGGTCCTTGCCCTTCCAGATCAGCGCGGCGCCGAAGGCCTCCTGGTCGTCGTCCAGCACGCTGATCCCGCACTTCGCCAGCTTGGTGGCGTTGGCGGGGTCGAACAGCAGGTTCCAGGAATCGATGGGCGCGTTCTCGCCCAGCACCGCCTTCACCTTGTCCACGTTGATGCCCAGGCCCGTGGTGCCCCACATGTACGGCACCACGTAGGCATTGCCCGGGTCGATGTCGGCCAGGCCCTGCAGGAGCGCCGGGTCGAGGTGCGACAGGTTCGGCAGCTTGGCCTTGTCCAACGGCAGGTACAGGCCGGCCTTGATCTGCCGCTGCGCGAACGGGCGCGCCGACGGGAACACCACGTCGTAGCCGCTGCTGCCAGCGGTCAGCTTGGTCTCCAGCGTCTCGTTCTCGGAATAGACGTCGTAGTTGACCTGGATGCCTGTGGCCTTCTCGAAATCGGCGATGGTGTCCTCGGCCACGTAGTCGGACCAGTTGTAGACGTTGAGGATCTTCTCTTCCGGGCCGGCCGGCGTGGCGCTGGAAGCATCCGTGGCATCGGGCTTGCCGCCGCAGGCGGTGAGCAGCAGCACGGCGCAGGCAAGGGGGGCAAGGCGCAGGGTCACGGCAGTCTCCGGGAGGTCAATCCGCGAATGGTACGCGCAGCAGGGCCGCGAGGAGCCGGTGCCCGCTCAGTGGCCGCGGATGCGCCCGAACAGCCCGGTGGTGCGGGGCGACGCCGGCGGCGCCGCGGCGGGCGCCGGGGCGGGCTCGGCGTACCCGGTCGCCAGATTGGCATTGATGAAATCGATCACCTCTTCCTGGCGCACGCCGCTGGCTTCGGCGATCTCGGCGACGCCGGCGGGGCCCTTCATCATCACCGTGGCGATGCGGAAGTGCTTGGGGTATTCGCGTTCCGTTTGCGGCCATTTCTTCAACAGGTATTGGCCATCGGCGGCGGCACCGGACACGAGTCCACCCAGCCACTGCAGGCGCGGCAGCGGTTGCGCCGGGCCGAGCGCGGCGGCTTCGGCTTCCCAGGCCGCGTCGTCGGGCGTGGCGAAGTCGCTTTCCGGCAGTTCGCCGGCGAAGCAGGCCGCCACGGTTTTGAGCGCGCCAGGGCCGTGCCAGTGGCCTGCCTGCGGATCGATCAGCAGCACCGGTGCGTCGGGACGCTGCAGGCGCACGCGTCGGTGCAGGGCGCCGGGGGTCAGCCACTGCTGCAGCGTGCGCGCCGCCGGTGGCGCCGGCTCGGCTGCCGGCGTCGCTGCGGCGGGGCCTGGCGCAGATTCCGTCTCCGGCATTCGCGGCGGCTCCGGCGCTGGCTGCGATACCGCCGCGACGGCCGGCGCGGATTGCGCAGCGGCTTCCGGCTCTGGGGACGGTTCCGGTCCGCGCGGCGGCACCGCGCCTTCCGAGGCGTCGGCTGCATCCCCGGCGATCTCGCTGAGCAGCACCGCAAGGTCGGTGGCGGTGACCGGCTGCGGCAGCCGGTAGTCGGTCTGCTGGCGGTCGGCGCCGGTCAGGGCGATCACCTTGCGGCCCATGCCGTGCAGGCGCAGCCAGCTCATGGGACCGTACAGGCTGTCCATGTCGATGATCACGTAATCGGCCGCGTCGCCTTCGACGAGGGTCCAGCGGTTGCCGGTTTCCGCATTGGCGATCTTGAACGCGGCGGCAACCTCCGCCTCGGTCGCGCGATCCATTCCGGTAGTCCCAAGCGTCAGCGCCATCCCCGTCCCCACAGCGGTAAACCGGGTTCGAGTGTTGCCAAGCGGGGCGCGTGCGTCAATGCGGGAGCGTGATGCGCCGGGCCTGCGCGGGCAGCTGCCCTCCGGCGATGACGGCGGTCCGAACGCCCGCGCGCTTGCGCGGGCCGGGCATCCGGCAGACCCGCCGGGTCAGCCGGCGCGGCGCGGATGGCGCGGCAGCTGGGCCTTCAGGAAGGCCATCTGGTCGGCCAGGATGTTGCGGTTGGAGAGGATCAGGTGCTCCACCCAGCTGGGCCGGTAGGGCACGGCCAGCAGCGGCATGCCGGCCTGCTGCGGCGTGCGGCTGCCCTTGCGCGAATTGCACGGGAAGCAGGCGGTGACGACGTTTTCCCAGATGTCGCGGCCGCCCTTCGACACCGGCTGCACGTGGTCGCGGGTGAGCGTACCCCGGTGGTATTTGCGCCCGCAGTACAGGCACAGGTGCTGGTCGCGGGCGAACAGCGCCGGGTTGGTGAGCGCCGGCGTGGGATCGATGGCCGCCGGGCGGACGTGCCCGCGCGCGGCGATGATGGGGTGCAGGTGCAGGATGCTGCGCTCGCCGCTGCGGCGGCTGATGCCGCCGTGGATGCTGAGGCAGGGGTCGCCCAGCGTCCAGGCCACTGCGCCGCGGGCATACAGGCAGGTGGCGTCCTGCCAGCTCAGCCAGTCCAGTGCGCGGCCGTGGGCATCCAGCCCGAGCAGGCGCAGATGGGGAGAAAATTCGGTGGCGCCGGCGGCAACGAAGCTGTCCGCGTGCAGGGCAGCGGTGGGGTCGCCGGTATGGGCCGTGCGAAAGGTCGCTGTATCGGTCTCCATCGGGAAACCAGCTTATACGCCTTCGATGACGGTTTGTGTACTTCGACGGCGTTGAAGCAGCGAGCCCGTCATCCCCGCGAAAGCGGGGATCCAGGGACTTCGCTTTTCCGGGCTCAACCGTCCACGGATCCTCGCTTTCGCGGGGATGACGGCTTGTACGCGGCCGCCGTTACGCGCCGAAGCCTTCGTCGGGCATCGCCATCAGCGTGCCCGCGCCGGCTTCGATGGCGGCCTTGTGCGCCAGCGTGCGCGGCAGGACGCGGGCGAAGTAGAAGCGGGCGGTGTCGCGCTTGGCGTCCTTGAACGCCTGCGGGCGGTCGGACGCGTTGGCGGCGGCGACGCTGCGCGCCCACCAGTAGGCCAGCACCACGTAGCCGGAATAGAACAGGTAGTCCGTGCTCGCTGCGCCCAGCTCCTCCGGGTTGGCGGCGGCGCGGGTCAGCGTCTCGATGGTGAGCTTGCCCCACTCGCCGCACTTGGCGCGCAGCGGCGCGATGAACTCGGCCAGCGCGGCGTCGCCTTCGTGCTGCTTCGCGAACGCTTCCACCTCGGCGATGAACAGCTTCAGCCCGGCGCCCTGCGTGGCCGCGGTCTTGCGGCCGATCAGGTCCAGCGACTGAATGCCGGTGGTGCCTTCGTACAGCGTGGTGATGCGGGCGTCGCGGGCGTACTGCTCCATGCCGTGCTCATGGATGTAGCCGTGGCCGCCGAAGCACTGCAGGGCGTTGTAGGTGTTCTCGATGCTCCATTCGGTGAGGCAGGCCTTGGAGATCGGAGTGAGGAAGCTGACCAGCGTGTCGGCGCGCTCGCGCTCTGCGGGATCGGCGGCCTTCTCCGCTTCGTCAAGCAGCGAGTAGGCGTGCATGGAGAGCAGGCGGCCGCCCTCGACCAGCGCCTTCTGGGTCAGCAGCATGCGGCGCACGTCCGGGTGCACCAGCAGCGGGTCGGCCGGCTTGTCGGGGTTCTTCGGGCCGGACAGCGAGCGCGACTGCAGGCGCTCGCGGGCGTAGCGCAGCGCGTTCTGGTAGGCGCGCTCGGACAGGCCCAGACCCTGCACGCCCACGCCCAGACGGGCGGAGTTCATCATCACGAACATCGCCTGCAGGCCCTTGTGCGGCTGGCCGACGAGATAGCCCTCGGCGCCGTCGAAGTTCATCACGCAGGTGGCGGACCCGTGGATGCCCATCTTGTGTTCGATGGCGCCGCAACGCACCGCGTTGCGCTCGCCCACCGTGCCGTCGCGCGCCACCTTGAACTTGGGCACCACGAACAGCGAGATGCCCTTGGCGCCCGGCGGCGCGTCCGGCAGCTTGGCCAGCACCAGGTGGACGATGTTGGGGACGAGGTCGTGCTCGCCGGCGGTGATGAAGATCTTGGTGCCGGTGATGGCGTACTTGTCGTCGGCGACGGGTTCGGCGCGGGTCTTGAGCAGGCCGAGGTCGGTGCCGCAGTGCGGTTCGGTCAGGCACATGGTGCCGGTCCACCTGCCGGCCACCAGCGGCTCCAGGAACACCGTCTTCTGCCAGTCCTCGCCGTAGGTTTCCAGCGCCTTGACGGCACCGTGGCTGAGCATCGGGAAGTTGCCCCAGGCCAGGTTGGCGCTGTCCACCATCTCGGTCAGCACGCCGCCCAGCAGCGCGGGCATGCCCTGGCCGCCGTGCTCGGGCGCGTTGGTCAGGCCGGTCCAGCCGCCTTCCACGAACTTGTCGAACGCGTCCTTGAAGCCGGGCGGCGGGGTGACGTTGCCGGTGGCCTTGTCGTAGCTGCAGCCGATCTCGTCGCCGATCCGGTTGAGCGGGGCCAGCACGGTTTCGCTGAAGCGCGCCGCTTCGTCCAGCACCGCGTCCACCAGCTCGCGGTTGGCATCGGCATGGCCGAGCCTGGCGAACAGCGCTTCTGCGCCCAACACGTCGTAAAGGGCGAAGCGGAGATCGTCGAGGGGGGCCTTGTAGGTGCTCATGCGTGCGGTTCCTGGCATGGGCGGGCCGCCATCCGGCCCGCGGGAACCTCGAGCATACTACAGCGTATGGTGTCGGTGTAATGCCCGCCGCGGCGGGTTCAGCGCAGCGCGCCGGGCAGGCCTGGCACCGGCGACAGCGCGCTCTCGCGCTTGATCTCGTAGCTGCGCGGCTTGCCGTCCACGGGGCCGGCCTGGAGGGTGCCGCGCAGGCTGTAGGACAGCCCGCGGCCGTCGGCCAGCGCGGTGGCCAGACGCGCGCGCCCGGCCGGCGTCGGGGTGACCACGGCGGTATGCACGTCGGCGGATTCGGGGGCCACTTCCAGGTTCGGCTGCAGGTCCAGCCGCGCAGCAGAACCGTTGTCGAAGGCGATTTCCAGCGCGGTGCTGTCGAAGCGCATGGCCACGCTGCTGAAGTTGTTGAGCCGCAATTGCACGTCCCAGCGGCCGTCGGCGCGCACGGTGAGCTGCTGGATGCTGGCCGCGGGTTCGGAAACGCGCCGCACCGGGCTGCTGCCGCAGGCGGCCAGCAGGAAGGCAAGGGCGGCGAAACAGGCAAGCCGGCGGATCATGCGGGGGCTCCGTGGGACGAAGACCGCAGCATACCCGCGCATGTCGCCGACATCAGTAGATCTGCTCGCCGCCGGGCACGGGCAGCTCGCGGATGTAGAGGTCCTTGGCGGCGATGAACGCCTCGGCGCAGCGGTAGGCTTCGCGCCCGAGTTCCATGCGCGCATCGGCATCCAGCGGCGCGCCGCGATGGGCGCCCACCAGCTGGGCAAACAGGGTCAGGGCGATGTCGTGGATGTCCATGCGGGGCTCCCCAGTGCAAGTGGGGAACATACACCCGCAACGCGCGCGCAGGAACCCGCCGGCAGGCGTCAGCCGTGCCGGCGGGGATGGCGCTGCGATGGCGCCGGATCAGCCCTGGCGCGAGTCGCGGCGGCCGGCGCCCGGGTTGTTGCCGCGGCGGCCGTCACGCGGCTGCTTGGGGCCGGTATGCGCATGCGCGTGGGCCTCGGCGGTGCGCGGCTTGCCGTGCGGGCGGCGGTTGCGGGCCGGGCGCGGGCTGCGCGGGGCGTTGTTGAAGGGCTTGGCTTCGCTGCGGATCGCGCGCGAGGGCTCGAAGCCCGGCACGACCTCCATCGCGATCTCGCGGCCCAGCAGCTTCTGGATCTGGCGCAGCAGGTTGGCCTCGTCCGGCGACACCAGCGAGATCGCCTCGCCGGTCGCGCCGTTGCGGCCGGTGCGGCCGATGCGGTGCACGTAGTCCTCGGCCACCATCGGCAGGTCGTGGTTGATCACCAGCGGCAGGTCCGGGATGTCGAGCCCGCGCGCGGCCACGTCGGTAGCCACCAGGATCCGGGTCTTGCCCGACTTGAACTCGTTCAACGCCTTCTGGCGGGCGGCCTGGCTCTTGTTGCCGTGGATCGCCAGCGCCGGCAGGCCGGCCTTTTCCAGTTGCTCGGCCAGGCGGTTGCAACCGTGCTTGGTCTTGCCGAACACCAGCACCTGCTCGGTGTGGCGGCGGGCCAGGATCTCGATCAGCAGGTCGCGCTTCTTGGCCCCGTCCACCGGGTGCGCGTGGTGGCTGATGGTCTCGATCACGGTGTTCTGCGCCGCCACCTGCACCTGCTGCGGGTCCTTCATGAACTCCAGCGCCAGCGCCTTGATGCGCGGCTCGAAGGTGGCCGAGAACAGCAGGGTCTGGCGCTGCTGCGGCACGTGCTTCATGACCCGCTTGATCGACGGCAGGAAGCCCATGTCCAGCATGCGGTCGGCTTCGTCCAGCACCAGCATCTGCACGTTGCCGAGCTTGCAGGTGCCGCGGTCCAGGTGGTCGATCAGGCGGCCCGGGCAGGCCACCAGCACGTCCACGCCGCGGCGGAAGGCTTCCACCTGCGGCTGCATGCCGACGCCGCCGAACAGGGCGGTGACGTTCAGGCGTAGGTGCTTGGCGTAGCTGCGCAGGTTCTCGCTGACCTGCACGGCCAGCTCGCGGGTGGGGGTGAGCACCAGCACACGCGGACGGTGCAGGCCCTCGGGCTTGGGCATCTCGGCCAGCTTCTGCAGTAGCGGCAGGCCGAACGCGGCGGTCTTGCCGGTACCGGTCTGGGCGCCGCCCAGCACGTCATGGCCGGCCAGCACCAGCGGGATGGCCTGCTGCTGGATGGGGGTGGGGGTGGTGTAGTTGTTGTCGGCAAGCGCGCGCAGCAACGCGGGCGCAAGGCCCAGGGATTCGAACGACATGGGGAACTCCTTTGGTGCCCCGCACGGAATACGGGGCGGCCCGGGCGTTCCTGTTGAACCGCGCCGCAGGCAGATGGCACGACGCCGGTGATCCGGGCCGTGTCTGCGCGACGAAAGGCGTACGGGGAAGAAAGCCGCGAAGGGCGGCCGGCTCGATCAGGAAAAACGCACCTTTCGCGGAGGAAAGGCGATCAGCCGTGCGCAGAACAGCCGGCATTCTACGCGAAAAGCCCCGCCACGCCGCGGCGCCCCTTCCGTCGTTCAGGTTGGCATGCCACTCTTCCGGCTTCCCGCAATCACCGATTCCCGCATGAAGCTTGAAGTCCGCCTTGCCCAGTGGCTGCTGGCCGCCGTCTTCCTCGTCGCCGGCGGTTTCCGCCTGTGGCAGGCGCTGCGTGGCGTCCCGATCGGCAACGACACGCTGTTGCTGAGCACTGCCGAAGTCCTGCTGGGCGTGCTGCTGGCTGCCGGCTGGCAGCTGCGCGCGGTGGCCCTGTTTGCCGCCGCCCTGCTGGTGGCCGAAGCGGTGCTGTCGCACCCGTTCTGGCGCCTGTCCGGCGGCGCGCAGGTGGCGCAGCTGCTGCAGTTCATGAAGAACATGGGGCTGGTGGGCGGGCTGGTGCTGCTGTCCGGCGCCGGCGGCGCCAAGCGGCGCTGACGCGGGTTGCGTGCGCGGCGGGCGCGTGTCGCCCGCCTACGCGGACGGGTAGGCCACTTCGATGATCGCGTAACGCACGGTGCCGCCCGGCAGCGGCGCTTCGAACTCGTCGTCCACCCGCTTCTTCAGCATCGCCCGCGCCAGCGGTGCGTCGATGCTGACCCAGCCCAGCTTGGCGTCGGTTTCGTCGGGTCCAACGATGCGGTAGCGCACCAGCTCCCCACTGGCGGTGTTTTCCAGCTCGACCTGTGCGCCGAAGAACACCGCCTCGCGGTCTGAGGGCGCGGCGTCCACCACCTTCAGCACCTCCAGCCGCTTGCTGAGGTAGCGCACGCGGCGGTCGATCTCGCCCAGCTGCTTCTTGCGGTAAGTGTATTCGGCGTTCTCGGAACGATCGCCTTCGGCGGCGGCTGCCGCCAGCGCCTTCACCACTTCCGGGCGCTTCACCCGCCAGAGTTCGTCCAACTCGGCCTTCAGCCGGTCGTGGCCTTCGCGGGTGATCAGCGCCGTGCTTTTCTCGGCGGGGGGACGCCAGCGGCCCATGCGCTCAGCGCTTGCCGCCGAAGATGCCGCCCAGCAGGCCGCGCAGGATCTGCCGGCCCACCTGGCTGCCCACCGTGCGCGCGGTCTGCTTGGCCATGGTTTCGATCATGCCCTGGCGGCGCTTGGTGCCGAACAGCGCGTCCTTCACCGTCTGGCCGAAGCCGTTGCTGTTCTCTGCCGCTTCGTTGTCCGCGGTCTTCGCGGCTGGCGCCTGCGCCTGCACCGCCTTGGCCTCGGCCTTCTGCGCCAGCAGCTCGGCGGCGGAATCGCGGTCGATGCGGGTGTCGTACTTCATCCCCACCGGGCTGCCGGCGCGCACCTGCATGCGCTCGGCATCAGTGATGGCGCCCATCCGGCAGCGCGGCGGCGCGATCAGGGTTTTCTCCACCGGCATCGGCACCCCCTTGTCCAGGAGCATCGACACCAGTGCCTCGCCGGTGCCCAGCTGGCCGATAGCCTGCGCCACGTCCAGCCCGGGGTTGCTTACGAAGGTCTCGGCGGCGGTCTTCACGGCCTTCTGGTCGCGCGGGGTATAGGCGCGCAGCGCGTGCTGCACGCGGTTGCCCAGCTGTCCCAGCACGTTGGCCGGCACGTCGTCCGGGAACTGCGAGCAGAAATACACGCCCACGCCCTTGGAGCGGATCAGCCGCACCACCTGCTCGATGCGCTGCTGCAGCGCGGCCGGGGCGTCGTCGAACAGCAGGTGCGCCTCGTCGAACACGAACACGAGCTTGGGCTTGTCCAGGTCGCCCACTTCCGGCAGGTTCTCGAACAATTCCGACAGCAGCCACAGCAGGAAACTGGAATACAGCCGCGGCTTCAGGATCAGCTGGTCGGCGGCAAGGATGTTGACCACGCCGCGGCCGTCTGGGGTGGTGCGCATCAGGTCGGCCAGCTCCAGCGCGGGCTCGCCGAAGAACATGTCCGCGCCTTCGGCTTCCAGCCGCAGCAGCGCGCGCTGGATGGCGCCGATCGACGGCGCGCTGACCAGCCCGTAGGAAGTGCTGATGTCCTTGCGCTCGTCGGCGATCAGGCCCAGCAGCGCGCGCAGGTCTTCCAGGTCGAGCAGCAGCAGGCCGCGGTCGTCGGCCAGCTTGAACACGATGTCGAGCACGCCGCCCTGGGTGTCGTTCAACTCCAGGATGCGGCCCAGCAGGGTGGGGCCCATCTCGCTGACGGTGGTGCGCACGGGATGACCGGACTTGCCCCACAGGTCCCAGAACACCACCGGCGCCGCTTCGTTGCGGTAGTCGCTGATGCCCATCTGGTCGATGCGCGCCTGCAGTTTCTCGCTGGTGGTGCCCGGCACCGCCAGCCCGGCCACGTCGCCCTTCACGTCGGCCAGGAACACCGGCACCCCGATCCGGCTGAAGCCTTCGGCCAGCGTCATCAGCGTCACCGTCTTGCCGGTGCCGGTGGCCCCGGCCACCAGCCCGTGGCGGTTGCCGTACTTCGGCAGCAGCACCACGTTGCCGCTGGTTTCGGTGGTGATGGCCTTGCCGACGAAAATGGGATCCATTGCGCGCGTCATCCGGGAGGGTCGCCGGATTCTATGCGAACGCGTGCGCATTCATGGATGGCGCGGGTTGCCGCCGCGCAGCGGGCGCGGCTACCCTGCCAGCCCCCTTCGCAAGACCACGCCTGATGTCCCTTCGTCCGTTGCCCGCGATCGCCACGCTCTCCTTCACCCTGCTGGCCGGGCTGGCCGCGCCCGTTGCACAGGCGCAGTCCAAGCGCGAACAGGCGGCGGTGGCGGTGTTGCAGCAGCGCATGGACGCCGCCGAGAAACGCTACCGCGACGCCATGCTGGCGGTGGACGAGGAAGCCGCGGCCGCGGCCACCAGCATCGCGCTGGCGGAAATGAAGGGCGTGGTGGATGCCTGCGCGAAGCAGCACGGCTGCTCGGTGGAAACCATGCTGGCCACCTACGAGCGGCTGCTGAAGGCCACCCCGCAGTTCGACGACGCCACCGCCGAAGACGGCAACGCCGACCCCATCGACGAATCCGACCTCGACGACGTGGACGTGCCCGATTCCGCCAACGCCGCCTCGCTGCTCAGCGAGGAAGGCCAGCGCTTCGTGAAGATGGTGCAGTTCAACCCGGCGGTGCAGGCCGGCATCCGCCGCTGGCTCACCGACATGCGGCCGTCGCTGATGGACAGCTACGAGAACTACCGCTACATGCAGCACCTGATGTCGCCGGCGTTCAAGCAGCACGGCCTGCCGGAAGCGCTGCTGTTCGGGATCATGGCGAAGGAATCCAACGGCAAGGTGCACGTGGGCTCGCGCGCGGGCGCGGTGGGGCCGCTGCAGTTCATGCCCGCTACCGGCCGCCGCTTCGGCCTGGGCTTTGATGGCACCGGCTTCGATACCCGCTACGACCCGCGCGCCTCCGCCGACGCCGCCGCGAAGTACCTGCAGGAGCGCATGGCCCAGCTCAACAACAGCATCGAGCTGTCGCTGGCCGGCTACAACGGCGGCGAGGGCCGCGCCCTGCGCGTGTTCCGCGAGACCGGCGGGCGCAGCTTCTGGGACGTGGACGTGTACAACCAGTTCCCGGCCGAAACCAAGGACTACGTGCCGATGGTGATCGCCGCCGCGTGGCTGTTCCTGCACCCGAGGGACTACGGCATCCGCTGGCCGCGGGTCAGCGCCCGCCCGGCCACCGTCACCCTGTCGCAGCCGGCCTCGCTGTACCAGCTCACCATCTGCCTGGGCAACTGGGGCTCGCGCGACGGCTACCTGCGCGCGCTGCGCAACCTCAACCCGCGCTGGCAGCCCGGCGAACTGCTGCCGGCCGGTACCGCGCTGAACGCCACCACCCGCATCGCCTGGCTGTACCGCTTCAACTGCACCCGCGGCAAGCGGCTGGAGCTGGCCCAGCAGTTGATGGCCAGCGACGTGCGCTCGGCGCTGGTGCGCGTGGGCGACCCCACGCCCGCCAACGGCCCGGCCGCCAGCGACGCGCCGGCCGCCGCCCCCGCGGCGCGCGCACCGGCCAAGCCCAAACCCCGCACCTACAAGGTGCAGCGCGGCGACACCCTCGGCGGCATCGCCCGCAAGCAGCAGTGCAACCTTGCCGATCTGGCCAAGGCCAACCGCCTGAAGAAGCCGAGCTATGCCATCAAGCCCGGCCAGGTGTTGAAACTGGAAGGCTGCGGTTGAGGCCGGCCGCGCGGCTTCGCCGCGCTTGTTGCCCGTCATTCCCGCGAAAGCGGGAATCGATCTTCCCCCGTCATCCCCGCTTTTGGCTCGTCATCCCCGCGAAGGCGGGGATCGCTCTTTGCTCGTCATTCCCGCGAACGCGGGAATCGCTCTCGCCCATACGCCCGCGCTATCGTGGAAGCCCGCCGGCGCCCCCGGCCGCACGCTTCCGCGCCATGGCCACCGACACCGACTTCATCGCCTACATCACAGAACAGGCCGGCCTTGGCGCCCGCCTGACCCACCGCCGCATGTTCGGGGAATACGCCCTGTACGTGGACGAAAAGGTGGTGGCCTTCGCCTGCGACAACAGTCTGTTCGTCAAACCCTCCGCCGCCGCCACCCGCCTGGCCCCGCAGCTGCCGCAGCGCCCGCCGTACCCCGGCGCCAAGGATTACCCGGTGGCCGACGAGCTGCTGGACGACGGCGAACGCCTGCGGGAATTGCTGCTGGAAACGGCGCTGCTGATGCCGGCGCCGAAGGTGAAGAAGGCGAAGGCGGCCGGGAAGGCGAAGAAGAAATAGCCCGGGGATTTGCAGGGGGCTGGTTGGGGCGATATGTTCCGCAAATGGGGCGTTGCGCTGCCGAGGATTTGAGCACGTATGCGCTTGAGAGGGTCGCGGCGCTTCGTTTGGAGCGAACGGGCGGCGGGGTGCCTGCTTCGCGTTGGCGGGGTAGGTGGGGAATTTCATCATCTGGGTTAGGCCTCATTTTTGAGGGCTAATCAGGCGTTAGGCCTTGCAAACAAACGAGATCGCAACGTGAAGATGATTATTGCAGCCGTAATGCTCGTCGCTATTGCCGGACTATGGCAGTACAACAGGAACATCAGCGCGCAAAATGAAAAAGCGGCAATTGCCGCGCGGAACCACAAGCCATTCCGGCCAGTTGGCTCTCACCTAGATCGATCTCCAGCCGCAGCAAACTCATATGCCGCCACACAGCCATCCCCATCTACAAGCGCGGCGCCACAGTCAATCGAGCCCATCCACTCACCGCCGCCTGCGGTTCCCCATCCAACTGCAGCGCAGTACGTCTGCGACGGGCGAACACATTGCTCACAAATGCGGTCATGTGAAGAGGCCATATATTTTATTCAGCACTGCCCCAACACAAAGATGGACGGCAACAATGATGGCGTTCCCTGCGAAAAGCAGTGGTGCAACTAACGGGAGCAAGGCCTAACAATTCGTTCAAGCCGAGACCGCTTCGCGGCCTCGGCGTGGCGTCGTAGACTGTGCCATCGCCGCGGCCGCAAATCGGTCCGGCTTAACTCAGGCGTTAGCTAGCAATGGAAGGTTTCCGTGGCCCACACTGATCAGTCTATCGACACTCTTGTTTCTATCAGTGGAACCCTTGCCAGCATTGGCCTTGCGCTCGTGGCAATTCTTGTTTCAAAGGCTTCGATCGATCATGTAGAGATGATCGCTGACGATCTTTTCCTCTTCTCGTCGCTCGGCTTTCTTTTTGTGGTTGTCCTGGGCTACCTCGCCCAAAAACAACAAGGCACATCAAGATCCGCAAGACTGCTGATTGCCGCCGAATGGACTTTTTCCGCCTCACTCGCAACCATCGTGATCGGTGCGATCGCAATGGTCTATTCAACCGTTTAAAGCGTTGCTAGCTAACAATTCGTTCAAGCCGAGCCCGCTTCGCGGTCTCAGGCGCGACCGGACCGCATCGGGCGGGCCGGCTTAACTCAGGCGTTAGACCGCTAAACATCTATCCGGGAGGCCGTGGTCTATGAATCGTTTGATAGTCGCTGCTGTCGTTTTCTCACTGATGGCGGTGGCAGGTCCGTCGCCGGGACAGAACGCTTCGGAGCCCGGCGCCGTCAAAGACCTTCCCAGTGTTGAGTTACCGCCTGAATTAGATCGAGTGCTTCGTGACTATGAGCGCGCGTGGCGTGCGGGCGACGCCGTGGCTCTGGCTTCGCTATTCGCGCAAGATGGATTCGTGCTGCAAAGCAACCGCCCACCAATTCGCGGACGCGAAGAGATCCTAGCGGAGTACAAAGGCTTAAAGGGTAGTCCACTGCAGTTGCGCGCGCTTGCTTTTAGTTCGGAGGATACGATTGCCTTCATCATCGGCGGCTACGACAGTGATGATCACGGCGACATCGGCAAGTTCACTCTTACACTTCGCCGATCGCCTGGTAAACCGTGGCTGATCTACTCGGACATGGAGAACATGAACTCTGCACCGCAACGTCGCCCACCGGCGGACTGATGTTCATGGGCGCGCGGTCTAACAATTCATTCAAGCCGACGCCGCTTCGCGGCGCGGCTTAATTCAAGCGTTATGCGTCGGTTGGATTGGTTTCAGTGGTGATCTCGCTGCGGCGCTTGGTTGCGCTCAACTGACTGAGGGATGCTGCACTTGTCAGTTGTCGCAAGAGCATCCACGCCGCGACCTGCTCTCGCCCTTCCAACTGGTTCCCGCTTCGGAGTTCTTGTGGAAACAAACCCACCTAGCAAGCGGCTTCGGGTTGCTCTACAGTCACATAACGAGTCATTCAAGCCGACGCCGCTTCGCGGCGCGGCTTAATTCAGCAACTGTCTTGTGATCCAGCCGTTCAGGCCAAGAGCCTGCCATCTGCGCGC